>JBGQHF010000176.1:0-2433 GCA_041497835.1 Terriglobia bacterium | reverse complement strand
TTACGGTCAAGCGCAGACCGATGACCTTGGCGAGTTCCGTCTCTTTGGGCTTGCCAAAGGCCGCTACTTCGTTCGTGCGAAGGTTCACGAATACTGGCAGCCCGCTCTCCGAGATTTGGGCTCAGCCGAACCTGGCTCGTCTCCTCAAACCGGTTATGCTCCGGTGTATTTTCCGGGGACCACTGATGAAGCTCGTGCCGTTGCCATCGACCTGGCGCCCGGAGAAGAATTCTCCTCGGTCAACTTCACCCTGATCCCCGTCCGAACCTTACATATTCGCGGTCGCGTTTTCGACGCAGTTCTTGGACAGCCTGCGAAAGACTGTACCCTCATGCTCGTACATCACGATCCCAGCGTGTCGAATTTCGCTGATAATCCGGAGGGAATGACGAGTTGCGAAAAGGGCGCCTTCCAATTCAGTGATGTACCCCCCGGCACCTACATCGTCTACGCGGTTTTGAATGATTCTGGCAAGCAGCGCTCGGCTCGTACTTCAATCGACCTAGTCAATACTAACTTCGACGAAGTCAGTTTGACCGTTGGACCAGGAATTGAGTTGACCGGGCGCGTCTTAGTCGAAGGGCGCGCAACCTTGGATTTATCCCAGATTCACTTTTGGCTGCGAGATCCCGAACAGTATTTCAACGTCGGAGGACATGCGGTCTTGAGGCCGGACGGAACTCTAACGATCGAAAATATACCGGAAGGAAACTATCATATTGATGCGGGAGGACCATCGACGGGCTCCGCGCCTGACACCTATCTAAAGGCTGCGCGCGCGAACGGAGAAGACTTCCTAGAAAAGGGCTTGGCGGTTGGTGCGGGTAGCGGCCGGGGACCGCTGGAGATTGTCTTGAGTACAGCGGGCGCTCGCATCGATGGAAGCGTCACGGACGAGAACGACTTGCCCTCCGCAGGAGCGGTCGTCACCCTTGTCCCAGAAGGGGACCGCCGCAAGCAATTTCGTCTCTACATGGCCACGACGACGGATCAGCACGGGCAATTCATCCTGCGCGGCATTGCGCCGGGAACATACAAACTCTTTTCGTGGAAGGAACTCGAGGATAATGCATGGGAAGACCCCGAGTTTCTGGCGCCCTTTGAGAGCCAAGGCACAAGAGTCACCGCTGAAGAGAACGGCCACATCGCCACCCGGTTGAAATTGATCCCGACTGAAAAACCCAAATAATCACCCTGAGATTCTGAAGATTGCTACAGCGCGCAAACCGGAAACCGACCCGCTACTTCGGGACCACCTTCCGATAGACATTCGGAAAATTAAAGATAGAATCGTCGGTTCTATTAAGCGCTCAGCGAGGGAGAGAGTCACCTCTCCCTCGCTTGCGCCGCTTCTTCGACTGGGGCCGGAGCGCGTTGTTCACGCGTTGTTCAACGCCTTTCACGGTCGTTGTCAGGACTGCTGAGAGACCGGTTTCTTCCCTCAGCCCGCGTGGAAGATTTGTGTGGATTCTCGGCGGTTTGAAGGCGCGCCGCTTACTGGCCGATGCTTGGTAAGAGGAAACAAGATTGAGAAGCATGGAGGGGCATTCATGATTGTCGGCGTTCCGCGCGAATCATATCCCGGGGAGAGGCGTGTGGCGCTGGTGCCCGCGGTGGTTCCCACGCTGAAGAAGGCGGGAGTGGACGTGGTGGTCGAGGCAGGGGCGGGCGTGGAGGCAGGGTATCCGGACGCGGGCTACGTGGAAAAGGGCGCGAAGATTGTTGCATCGCGCGCGGAAGTATTCGGCGCGGCCGACATAGTGGTGCAGGTGCTGTGTTACGGATCGAATGACAAGACCGGCAAGGCCGATGTTCCCTTACTCAGGCGCGACCAGGTGCTGATCGGATTCCTGCGGCCCTTGGGCTCGCTTGCAGTGGTGCAGGAAGTTGCCGCCGCCGGTGTGACTGCTTTCTCGATTGAATTGATGCCGCGGACGACGCGGGCGCAGGCTATGGACGCGCTTTCCTCCATGGCCACCATCTGCGGCTACAAATCCATCCTGATCGCCGCCGACACCCTGCCGCGGCTCTTTCCGATGTTGACGACCGCAGCGGGCACGATTACGCCGGCGCGTGTTTTCATCATCGGCGCCGGCGTCGCGGGGCTGCAAGCGATTGCCACGGCGCGAAGGCTCGGAGCGGTGGCGTCTGCGTACGACATGCGGCCGGCGGCGAAAGAACAGGTGCTGAGCCTGGGAGGCCGCTTCGTAGAGCTTCCCATCGAAGCCAAAGACGCGCAGGACGCGAGCGGGTATGCGCGGGCGCAGGATGAGACGTTCTACCAGCGGCAGCGCGAATTGCTCGCGCGGGTGGTGGCCGAAAGCGATGTGGTGCTGACGGCGGCGGTGATTCCCGGGAAAAAACCTCCCGTGCTGGTGACTCGCGAGATGGTGCAGAGTATGGCGCCGGGTTCCGTGATTGTGGATCTGGCGG
>JBGQHF010000175.1:0-2505 GCA_041497835.1 Terriglobia bacterium | reverse complement strand
TTCTGCATGCGCAATTTCACGAACGCTGCGGAGTTTGACGACACGCTCCCTACCGGCGAGGGCCGCGTTGAAGTCAGCTTCCGCGTCACGCCCGAGCGTTTTGCTGGGGCGCTCGCCGCCTGGCTCACGCAGCGCGGCAAGGGCAACGGTCAGCCGGTGCAAGTCGCGGCGAGACTTGCGCCCAACTCCTGAAGGGTTTCGCCCTCCGCGGCGGATCAGTGCGCCGCCTCCTTCTCGAAACCGGCAAGCTTCGCCCGGATTTGCGGCAGCGCCTGGATCGTGGCGGCTTCTCCCGCCGCGATCAGCTCCGGCGTTTTCGTGAAGTCGTCCCACACATAAGGCCGGACATCCGGCTCAATGATCACATCGGCCTGCTGCCGCCAAGCGATGTCCGCCTTGCCCTGGATGATGGTGAAGGAACGGCTGATGACGTCGCCGACCGTCCGCGGATTTTCCACGCCACCCGCTTCGAGATACACGGCGATGACAATGTCCGCGCCCAGCAGAAACGCTCCCTCCACGGGAACGGGCGCCGCGAGAAAACCGTCCACCAGCGTCCGCCCTTCGTACTGTACCGGAACAAAAAGCCCGGGATACGCGCAGGAGCCGCGCATCGGCGGGAGTAACGGCCCCTTTGTGAAATAGACCGCCACACCTGCGTTCAAATCCGTCGCGGCGATCGCAAACGGTATAGTCATCTCTTCAAACGTCCGGACCGGCGTCATCCGTTCGAAATACGCCTCCATCCGTCTGTTCGTGGCCAGCCCCAGCCAGGAAGGTGTCCAGCGGCCGAAATCCGCGAATTTTGTTTCCAGGCCTACCTTCTCCATCTGTTCAAGCGGCACTCCCGCGCAGAATGCCGCTCCGATCAGCGAGCCGACGCTCGTACCCGCAGCGCAATCAATCGGAATCCCCGCCGCCTGCAACACGCGGAACACCCCGACGTGCGCAATCCCACGGGCAAACCCCCCGGAAAGCGCCAGCCCGACGCGTGGCCGCAGCGATTCTCCTTCCGCATCGGAATAGGCAAAAGCGCGGATCTTTTCCTTGGCCCCGCGCAGCCAGTCGAGTGCGTTGGCGACTTTGCGTCCCAGCATTCTCCATAGACTGTACCGTGTCACCAGCCCGCGGAATCTATCGTTTGACCGGGGAATGCTGGTTTTGTAACCTGCTTCGTTACCTAGATTGCCCGGAAAGGCGCCACATGAACCGTCGAATCGAGAAGGCCGTTGTGCTTGGAGCGGGAACCATGGGTTCGCGGATTGCCGCGCATTTCGCCAATGCCGGACTCCCCTGCATCCTCCTCGATATCGTGTCCCCGGACGTCCCCCCAGGCGCTCCGGCGTCCGAGCGCAACCGCATCGTTCGCGCCGGCCTTGAAGCCGCCAAAAAATCGCGTCCCGCCGCCTTCTTTCATCCTTCTTTCAGCGACCGCATCTCCATCGGCAATTTCGAAGACGATCTCGCCCGCTGCGCCGAAGCCGACTGGATTATCGAGGTCGTCGCCGAAAACTTGGAAATCAAGCGCAAGCTCCTCTCTCGCGTTGCCCAGGTTCGCAAATCCGGCGCCATCGTCACGACGAACACCTCCGGCCTTCCCATTCACCTCATCGCCCAAGGCCTCCCCGAAGACTTCCAGCAGTACTGGGCCGGTACGCACTTTTTCAATCCCCCGCGCTACCTGAAGCTCGTCGAAATCATTCCCGGCCCCAATACGCTGCCCGATGTCGTTGAGACCCTCGGCAATTTCTGCGACCGCCGCCTCGGCAAGGGCGTCGTCGTCGCCAAAGACACCCCAAATTTCATCGCCAACCGCATCGGCACCTTCTCCATGCTCAATGCGCTGCGCCTGATGTCCTCCCTCGGCATGACCATCGAAGAAGTGGACGCCTGCACTGGCCCTGCCCTCGGCTGGCCCAAGTCCGCGACCTTCCGCACTGCGGATATCGTCGGCCTCGACGTTCTCCTCCACGTCGTCAAAAACATTTACGAGACCGCGCCCCACGACGAATCTCGCGAAATGTACAAGGTCCCCGCGCTCGTTGAAGAGATGGCCCGCCGCGGCATGCTCGGCGACAAGACCGGGAAGGGCTTTTATCAACGGGTCAAGAAAGATGGCGAAAGCGAGGTTCTCACCCTTGACGTCAACACCATGGAATACCGCCCTCGCCAGAAAGCCAAGTTTGCCTCGCTCGATCTCGGCAAGACCATTGAAGACACCCGCGAGCGCCTCCGCGCCCTCCTCGGCCCGGTTCTGGCCGGCCAGCCTGCCGACAAAGCCCAGAAATTCCTGTGGGGCGCGATCTCGGAAATGTGTCTCTACGCCGCGCGCCGCGTCCCCGAAATCTCCGACCGCATTACCGACGTGGACCGCGCCCTGCGCTGGGGCTTCGGCTGGGAACTCGGTCCTTTCGAATTACTCGACACCATCGGCGTGCGCGCTTTCTCCGCCCAAGTCCAGAAGGAAAGCCGCTCTCTCGCCCCGCTCCTTGAAAAACTTCTCGC
>JBGQHF010000174.1:0-2666 GCA_041497835.1 Terriglobia bacterium | reverse complement strand
GGTCTCCACCGCGAAAGCGTCCGGGGGCATATCGTATTTCGAGCGCCACAGGGCGCCGGCGTCTGCAAAACCGAGCTCACGCGATCCTTTGTCGCCCAGTTCGACGAGTCGTTCGTACCGCTTGCGCATCGGCGCGCCAATCGCGTGCCAGCCGGCCCAGGCGCGCTGCAACTCTTGCGGGTCGCGGCTGGCCGCCATCAGGCGGCTCACGGCAGTGACGTCGAGGCACTTTCCCGCCTCGCCCCCGGTGCACCACTTCCCTTTCCCGTAATCTCCGTCGAGCGAGGCGGCCACCTGCGCCAGCTCTTTCGCTTCCGCTGGCTCGTGCGGGGCCGGGAAATCCGAGGACAGCTTCAGTAGTAGCAGCTTGCGGAAAAGTTCGGGGGGCAGTTTCATGCCGTCGAAGCGCCGCGCCCTGGTGGCGAGTTCCGTGATGAGGACGTTCAGTTGCTGGTTGGCGTCGGCGACGATCTGCTCGGTATCCTCCGTGATGAAGTTCTCCTGGACCCAGCTTGCGCGGCTCGCCTTGACCGAAAGCTCGAGAAGTTTTTTCTCCGCCTCGGCCACGAAAGCCCGTACTTCCGCGAGGGTCGGGCGCGAAGCAGATTTTGGGGCCGGGGCTTTCCGGACGGCCTGGCTCGCTGAGAAAGCCGGCCGTGGCAGGCACAACGCCGTTGCCGCGAACAACAGGAAAATCATTCGATTTCGATTCTGCATGGATCGCTCCTTCGGTTTTAGCCCTTCAAGATCGTGCGCAACGCGGAGAGTGCTCGCTCGACGCCGGCACGGTCCACATCGCAATGTGTGACAAATCGTACGGAAAACGGGGCGGTGTCGAGTGCCCAGATGCCGTGCTCCCGCAAGGCATCGCAAATCCCGATGGCCGTCTGACCGGATTTCTCGCAGCCGAAAATCACGATGTTGGTGTGAACCTTCGATGGATCGATACTGAGACCGCGGATTTCGGCCAGCCCCTGGGCAAGACGCCGCGCATTCGCGTGGTCCTCGTGCAGCCTCAGGGGTGACTTCTCGAGCGCGATCAGCCCCGCTGCGGCCAGCACACCCGCCTGGCGCATCCCACCACCGAACATCTTGCGATAAATGCGCGCCTTCTCGATGAAAGCGTGCGATCCGGCGATAAGCGAGCCAACGGGAGCGCCCAATCCCTTGGAGAGACAAAACATCACGGAATCGAACTTCCGCGTCATCCTCGCGACGCTTTCGCGGAGCGCTACGGAGGCGTTGAAAATGCGGGCCCCGTCCAGGTGAACCTTGAGTCCGGCCGCGTGCGCGTGCCCGCAGATGTCTTCGCAGACCGCCGTCGGGTAGACGGTGCCGCCCGCCATGTTGTGCGTGTTCTCCAGGCAGACCAAGGCGGATTGCGAATCGTAATAGATCTTCGGGCGGATGACGCTCTCGATGGCCTCCCAAGAAAGAATGCCGTCCGCACCCCGCACGATTCGCGGCATACATCCCGCAATCGCGGACATGGAGGCCAGCTCATAGAGATTCACGTGGCTGCGCTCGTCGCAGATGACTTCGTCCCCGTGGTTCGTCCAAACCTTGATCGAGATCAGATTGCCCATGCACCCTGAAGGGACAAACAACGAAGCATCTCTGCCGAAAATCTCCGCGGCGCGCCGCTCGAGGAGGTTCACGGTTGGATCTTCCCCGTAAACATCATCTCCGACCTCGGCGGCGGCCATGGCTTGGCGCATTTCTGCAGTAGGCCGCGTCACGGTATCGCTGCGAAGATCAACGACACCCGCAGGGGAACGCGCGGCCGCGGCGCTGCGCAAAGATTCCGTCTGGGCTTCTTGTGGAGTCACTGCCGTTTCACCTCTCTCAGAGCGCGGTCAATTACCGCGGCTACCGCAGCAGCTCGACAAACACTTCGTTCGAAATGCTCAGGCGCGCGGGGGCCAGCCGGACAATCGGGCCGCTTCGCTCGATGAGCCCGCTCGATTGGAGTGCCTCGAAGCGGTCGCCCAGCCGCACGCCGTAGCTCGCCTCCAGCCGCGACAGATCGATACCGTCAAGCTGGCGTAACCCGAGAAACAACTCTTCTTCGAGGGCGCGTTCGGACGTCAGGGCTTCATGCTGCTCCACCGGGAGACGCCCACCTTCAAGCGCCGTGACGTATGCGGCGGGATCGTGCCCATTGGCCCACCGTTCCGTCCCTGAAAAAGAGTGGGCGCCCGCGCCGAAGCCGAGATACGGCTCGCGGCGCCAGTATTTCAGATTGTGCTTCGACTCGCGGCCGGGTCTGGCCCAATTTGAGATTTCGTAGTGGTGATAGCCCGCCGCAGCCAGCGCGCCGCAGGCATGCTCGTAGAAATCCGCGATCGCGTCGTCTTCCGGAACGGCTGGCGCGCCGTATCGGGCGCCGCCGCGCAGAATTTCTTTCCCGAGGCGGCTGCCTTCGTCCACTTCCAGCATGTAGATGGAGACGTGTTCCGGCGCCAGCGAGAGAAGTTCTTCTATTGAAAACTTCCAGCTATCGGCGGTCTGGTGCGGCAAGCCAGCGATGAGGTCAAAACTCAGGTTGCCGATGCCTGCATCGCGGAGGATCGGCACTGCGCGGTAGATGTCTTCTCTCCGATGCATGCGCCCGGCGGCAGCCAGTTCGCGATCCGAAAACGACTGCACGCCAAAACTAATGCGGT
>JBGQHF010000173.1:0-2701 GCA_041497835.1 Terriglobia bacterium | reverse complement strand
CGGCGGCTTTGCCACCTGGATGACCAGCGTGACGCGAAACCTCTTGATCGACCACTACCGCCGCACCAAGCGCGACCGCCTCACCGACTCCCTCGACGACGCCATGCCCGTCGTCGAAAACAAGGAGTCCTCGGCGCGGCGCCCCGATGAACAGGCTCTACTCGGCGAGCTCGGCGCGCAGGTGCAGGCAGGCCTCCTGCGGCTCTCGCCCGATCTGCGCGAAGCGGTCATCCTCCGGGACTTGCAGGGTTTGGAATACATCGAGATTCAACGTGTACTCGGCGTGCCCGAAGGAACGGTAAAATCAAGAATCAACCGCGGACGGATCGAGCTGGCTCGCATTCTCCAGCAGATGGGAGTGCGGCCTTCTTAGCGCGGAGCGAGTCATGAACTGGACCTGCGAACAAATCGAAGCACGCCTCAGCGATTACCTCGACGGGGTTCTCTCCTCCGCCGACCGCGAGGCCTTCCTCGCGCACTCCCGGCGTTGTGCGCAGTGTGCCCCGCTCGTCGGCAGCGTTTCCGGTCTCCTCGACGGCCTCCACTCTCTCGAGCCCGTCGAACTGCCGCCGCGCCTCATCTACAACATTCTTGATAAGACCCTTGGCCCTCGCGACTCCGTCTCCGCCTGGCGCCTTGCTCTTGCTTGGGTGCGCAACCTGGCTTCTCCGAAATTCGCCTATGGCGCGCTCTCCGTCGCCGCCACCTTTGGCGTGCTTGTCTCGGCTTCCGGCTTCTCTTTCCGCAAACCAAAGCTGGCGGACCTGCACCCCGTGGCCATCTATCGCAACGCCGATCGTCAAGCCCACCTCATCTACGCCCGCGGCTCCAAGTTCGTCAGCGATCTCCGCGTCGTCTATGAAATTCAATCCCGTTTGCGTCCGGAGAGCGAACTCCCGCCTGGGCCGGACGAATCGGCTCCGAAATCTTCTCCGGGAAAACAGCCCGGCGTCTCCAACGGTCCGCAATCGGTCCCGCGGCAGCAGAATCGCGCCAACGGCATTCGGCCGGACCTGTCCCTGCTCGCCACGAGTCTGTCGCCGCTGCGGCAAAGGAGTATTCCATGAACTGCGCGGTCCATCCGGAGCAGCAAGCTTCCGGCTATTGCCGCCACTGCGGCAAAGCGATGTGCTCGGCCTGCGCACGCCCGGTTCGCGACGTACTCTACTGTGAGGACTGTCTCGCCTCTACCCTGGGCCACGCCGCTCCCGGGCAGGCCGCCTCTGCTTCGGGCGCTGCCGCACCGGCTGCGTTTCAGCCCGCTCCGGCGCGTTCCTCCATAAGCCCGGGGATTGCATTTCTTCTCGGCCTCTGTCCCGGCCTCGGCGCGGTTTACAACGGCGAGTACAACAAAGCGCTCATCCACGTTCTCGTGTTTGTCGCGCTGATCATCGGCGTAAGCACCGGTTCCGGCGCTGGCAGCGAAACCGTCCTCGGCCTCATGATCGCTGGCTTCGTTCTCTATATGGCCATCGACGCCATGCGCACCGCGCAGGCCAGGCTCGCCGGCCAGCCTTCTCCCGACCCGCTCGAAACCTGGGGCAAGCAGAAACCCGTCGGCCCCATGATCTTGATCGCCCTTGGCGTTCTTTTTCTTCTCGGCAATTTCGGCTTCCTCCCCTGGGATCGTTTTTCGGATTTCTGGCCTCTCATCCTGATCGCGGTGGGAATTCTGATGTTGCGCAAGCGTATCGGGCGGTCTTCCTAGGAGGGATGCGGAAATGGCCAATCGGAACTGCTGTACCTGCAGGCGCTGCACAATCCGCGGGCTGATGGGCCCCGCCGTCTTGATCACCCTCGGCGTCCTCTTTCTCCTTAACCAGTTGCGAGGATACGTGTTCGGCTTTCACTACACATGGCCCGTCCTGCTCCTCGTGATCGGCATCATCAAACTCGCCGAATCCCTCGCCTCGGACGAAGGCCACGGTTCGGGCGCTCTCCCGCCTTCGCAGATCCCGGGCCCCCAGGGACAGGGTCAATAACCCCCTATGGCCTCCGACCGTCAACGCCGCAGCTCACTCTTCAGCGGGCTCGTCCTCGTTCTCTTTGGCGTGCTCTTTCTGCTTCATAACTATCGCGGCGGCATCGACTTCGGGCGCCTGTTTTCCCACTGGTGGCCGCTTCTTCTCATCCTCTGGGGAATCAGCAAACTCTATGAGCGCGGATTCGCCCGCCGCGAAAATGCCGCTGGCACGGGGGTCATCACCGGCGGTGAAGTTTTTCTGCTCCTGGCCATGCTCGCTCTCGTCGGAATCGTCGCCACTTCCGATCTCGTCAGGAACAAAATCGGCGGCAGCGAGTTCGTCGGCAATTCCTACTCCTTCGACCTGGAAGTTCCAATTCGCGCCGTCACGCCCGATGCGCACATCACCATCCGCAACGGACGCGGCGCCGTCCGTGTCCGCCCCGGTAGTGGCCCGCAAATTCGGGTCACTGGCAAGAAGGACGTTCGCGCATGGCGCGAGTCCGAAGCCAGACGCCTTTCCTCCACTGCCTCCGTCGAGATCGTCCAACAAGGTGATGCCTACGAAATTCGCCCCGCCGGCTACAATCCCGATGAGCGCCGGATTGGCATGGACTTGGAGATTGAGGTGCCCTCGAAGGCCTCTCTCACCATCCGCAAGAATCAGGGAGATCTCGAAGTATCCGATATCGCCGGCGATCTCGCCGTCAACTCCCAGTCCGGTGACATCGAAATCCG
>JBGQHF010000172.1:0-2706 GCA_041497835.1 Terriglobia bacterium | reverse complement strand
GCGGAGCAGATGCATGCACGGCGCATCTTCGACTGCGAGGACAATCCCTTCCTGGCGGACTTCTACGACGAAAAACCGGGCGCAGCGTTCCGCGCGCAGATGTATTTTCTTTACGAGCGCCACCGCCGCTTGATCGAGAAGCATCCCGAAGACGCCGCCGCTCCCATCGTAGGCGATTACCTTTTCGAGAAGGACAAAATCTTCGCCTACATCAACCTCGACAACGAGGAATTGAAACTCTACGAGCGCTATTTCGATATACTCGCGCCCTCCGTTCCGGCGCCGGATCTGGTGATTTATCTGCAGGCCAAGCCCGGCGTGCTGCGCAAACGGGTCTCGAAGAAGGGCGACCCGGCGGAGAAGCAAATCTCTCCGGACTATCTCGAGGCGGTGGCCAACGCTTACGAGCATTTCTTCTTCCGCTATTCCGCGTCGAACCTGCTGGTGGTGGACACTTCCGAAATAGATTTCGTCGAGCGCAATCAGGACTTGCAGGAACTCCTCAGGCGGCTCCGCCAGCCCGTGAAGGGCACGCAGTATTTTCTGCCTCTCGGGCAGGGCTAGGCCGGATCAGGTTTTCCCACGGAGATCATTCAGGATTAAGAAGAGAGGTGGTCCGGGACGGGAACCGCGAGGGTCCATCCGTCCCGGTGTAGCTTGGGGGAAAGTGCCGTGTCCTACCCCGAACCGCTCAGGCCGGCTAGGCGGCTTTGTATGGCCCGGTAAGGCGGTGGCGCCATTTTCCGAGCGCACGGTTCACCGGGTGGCTGCGGTGCAAAAACGTCACCACCGGCGACCGACGCACGCCGATTTTCTCGAGTGCACGGCGGATGCGGAAATCCCGCCCTGCAGACACCAGACCCTTTTCAAGCGTGTCGATGGCATCGCCGGTGCGCCCTGCCTGGTGATAGACCTCGGCCAGGTTCAGGTAGAGCTGCGCGTGATTGCAGCGCATTCCCAGAGCTTCACGGCAGAGCGTCTCTGCGTCGCCAAACCGCTTTTCCGAAAGCGCCGCAAGCAGGCCTGTATAGGAGAGATAGAAAGGGTTTTTGGGGGCAACACCAAGAGCGCGCCGAGCATGCTGCAGTGCTTCTTCCGGGTGACCGTCACGCAGATGCTTCAGGCATTCCTTGAAGTCCGACATCCCAGCATCCGCAGGAGATGTGGTTCCGATCCAGTGGGACATAAGCTCCTTCCTTGCCGCGCCCCGGTGGGCGGGGCCACTACTAAGAGGTTATCGTCCAGAATGGCGCGGTGGAATAGGTCGTGCGGACAGATTTCGTTCTAGTACGGACCCTGTACGAAGTGACAGGCGAAGAAGAAGTGCGAATTTTGATGCGTCTATTTGGGTGAACTCAAATACTGGTTGAACCAGGAAATGGTGCGGTCGATGACGTCGTGGCTGTGCGCGGGGTTCGAGAACTCGTGGCCCTCGTTCTCGTAGATGACGAACTGGGTTGGAACCCGCAGGGTCTTCAGCGCGTGCCAGAATTCGTAGGATTGGGGCGAGGGGCACTCGCCGTCGCGGTCGCCGACCACGACGAGCGTGGGGGTCTTCACGTTCTTGATGAAAGTGATCGGGGAGCTGCGGGCATAGACGGCGGGATCGTCGTAAACCGTCGCGCCGAAATAGGGGATCATCCACTCGTCAATCTTGTTCTGGCCGTAGTAACTCAAATAATTCGCAAGTCCTGCTCCGGCCACGCCCGCGCGAAAGCGATTCGTCTGCGTCACCGCCCACATGGTCATGTAGCCGCCATAGCTCCAGCCGGTGATGCCGATGCGGTCCGGGTCCACGGGCGCTTGCTTGATGGCTTCGTCCACGCCTGCCATGATGTCGCGGAAATCGCCGTAGCCGAAATCTTTCACGTTTGCCCGTGTGAATTTCTCGCCCTGGCCGTAGCTGCCGCGCATGTTCGGGAGCAGCAGGAAGTAGCCTTGAGAAGGCAACGCAAAACTATAGTTGAGGCGAGTAGGCCACATTGGCTGGGCAGCCCAGGCGGGCCCGCCGTGCACCCACACCACCAGCGGATATTTTTTTGCCGGGTCGAAACTGACTGGATAGATCAGCCAGCCCTGGACGCCGCCGATATCTGTTGTCCAGCGCAGACTCCTGGCTTCGCCCCATGCGGGCCGCAGAGCGGCGTTGCGATGTGTGATCTGCTTCCATTCGCCGATTGCGCCGGCCCAGACCTCCGGCGGCTTCGAAAAGGATTGGCGAATGACGGCGGTGGTCTTCCCATCGTTCGCGAACGAAACGTAGGGAACGAAGCGCCCGAGCGGGAGAGATTCCGGGCCGGTCCAGAGAGGTTTGAGAGTCTGATTCAAGTCGAGCCGCGCTACAAAAGTTTGTCCATTTTCGATTCCGGTGACCAGGATGCCGCTCGAATCCGGCGCCCAATTGAGTGCAGTCGCTGAACTCTTTGAATCCGGCGTAAGGTTGCGCGAGGGGCCGCCGCCAATCGGAACCGTGTAAACATCGCCGCCCGGAATCGGCTCGTCGCTCATTAGGCCTCCGAGGAAGGCGATCATTTTCCCATCAGGAGACCAGCGCGGCCCGGCAATCTGCATCCCGGGCTTTGCGAGAACGTCATGCATCGCGCCAGTGGCCGCTTCAATCGTGGAGAGGGCGGCGATGTACCAATTGTCGTCACCGTTGCCGTGCGCATCGGTGATCACGAGCTGCTTGCTGTCCGGCGACCAATC
>JBGQHF010000171.1:0-2828 GCA_041497835.1 Terriglobia bacterium | reverse complement strand
TAATGGGCGTCTTCGGTGGAGTCAAGGCAGCGCAGGAAACTCGCTTGCAGGCCAACCAGCTAGCGGCGGAACGGCTATCCGCGGACGCGGACCTCACTGAAGCTGAGCATCACGCGGCCCCCATCCGTCGGCCGCCCGAAACTGAATTGCGGGCGGAAGCGGGAGAAGAGCAGAACCTGGTCCAATTGGCGCTCGACGTCCGGGCTGCTGGGGCCGGAGAGAACCTTGAAATAGACAACTTGTCCGCGCGAATTGAGCGTTGCCTCGACCAGCAGGACTCCGGAATCCAGGCGGCCTTCTCGCGTCAGCGCGCCGGAAACTGGGAACGGCGCCAGGCTCTCGAGCCGCGCGGGCTGGATGGTGTTCAGAGGCAGGTCATTGGGCACAATTCCGCCCAACGGCATGCCGACAATAATATTTTGCACCAGGAGCACGAATACCACGAGGGCCGTCAGAATCCCGCCCGTCGCCGGGACGGCCAGCGGCTCCAGGATGTTTTCGAACACCAGGACCGCGCGCGTCCACATGCGGCGCATGCCGGCCCACGTGGGCTGGGCCTGCGAAGCCTGCGCGCGAATACGCCACGCCAAATCCGCCGGCGGCGCGACGGCTTCCACTTGCGCGAGATGAGAAGACAAACGGCGATAGCCTTCGAGTTGCTCGCGGCAACGGTCGCAGGAAGAAAGATGGTCGTGCAGGCGGGCATGATCACGCGAGCTGATGGCGCCATCGAGATATCCGGGCAGGCGGCGTTCCGCTTGGCGGCAATTCATTGCCCACCTCCATGCGTCTTTGCTGATTCGTAGATTGCGACGCGAGCCGCTATCGGGGCGGGAGATGCATGGCGAGTGGTTGCGCTGCGGCGTGGCCCGCGGGCTTCCGCATGCGCCGGACGCCTTGCGATTGTCTCCGCTTCTGGAGGATGCAAGAGCGTCTCCAGAGCTTCTTTCAGCAGGCGGCGTCCGCGCAATATGCGTGACTTCACAGTTCCAACGGATACTTCGAGCACTTCTGCTACCTCATCGTACGAAAGCCCTTCGAGATCTCTCAGGATCACGGCGCTGCGGAACACAGGCGGCACTTGCGCCAGTCCTCGCCGGACCGTGGCCTGCGCTTCATGCGCTTCGTACTGCTCGAGCGGCGTGGCTTCCCTGTCCTTCAATTCGTTCGCCGGATTTCTTCCATCTACTTCGGCGTCGATCGAAATCTGCTGCCGGTGATGCCGCCAGAACCAGCGGCGATGGTTCAGCGCCTGGCGCACCGAAATGCGGTACAACCAAGTCTTGAGCGAGCTGCCGCGGCGGAAGCCGCGAATGCCACGAAAAGCTCGCAGGAAAACTTCCTGGGTGACGTCGGCTGCGTCGGCCGGGTCCGCCAGAATGCCGTACACCAGATTGAACACACCAGCATGATAGTAGGTGACGAGCCAGTCGAATGCCGCGTCGGATCCCGCTTGAAGCTCCGTCACCAGCTCGGCTTCATCACGGCCCCACGGCAATGATTGTGCAAGGTCGGACATGCCTTACGCCGCGTCTCCTCCGGGGCGTGTCCCTTTTAGGTTAGACACCAGTTCGCCCCGCGATGTTACAAGGATAGCAGAAATAGAGACCGCGTGAATCACCCGACGGTACCACGGCGGGAGACTCGGGAGCGTACATGTAACTTCTTTATATTCAATCCCTTACATGAGATGCCCAGGAACGAGCTCGAGCGAGAGTGTTGAAGGACCGGGGAGAGCGTGCGCGAGTTGAGGGAACTGCGTTTGAGGTGCGGGACCCGTCACCAGCCGGTGGTGAAGAGTCGTTGTGCCGCCCGCAAGCCGCAGTGCTGGTAATTGTCGTATGCTTGAGCCGCTCGCAGCCGGATGGCTTGGCCATCTTCACGAGCAATCCAACCGTCGAGCGCCGCCTTCAATGTGTAGGCCTCGGGAGCCATCAGGCCAGTGGTCCACAACAGAGGAATCGCGCCGGTGTCTCTCAGATAAGGCGCAAAGAATGCTTTGCTCGCGCAGGCCAGGACGATTGCGGATCGCGGTTTCGCGTCCTTCCGCTCCGAGACGTGTGGAACTTGAAAATCCATAAAGGCATCGTGACCGACGTAAGCCACGAGGTCCGAACCGCCACCGATTCCTAAAGACACAGCCCCGGCCGGGCTCTGCAACTTCAGCGTCTCCGGCTTGAGCCCCGCCGCAGCGGAGAGAAAGTCCGACACGGCCTCGCGAATCTGACTGCCCTCGTAGGCGTCCGCGACCATGTAGACCGAGTCCTTGCGGTATCGGAAGATGCATCGTTCCAGGATGGATGCCTTCGGCCCGCGGCCGCACGAGACATGCTCCCACGCGTTGCTTGCGCGGAAATACGTCTTCACTCCGAATGCAGCGCCCCAATAGAGGTTGGCGGAGGGAAGTTCGCCGTCACCGAGTCTTGCCGGAACCGGGATGATTCCCTGGTGCTGATTGTCCGCGAGTGCGACAAATACATGCACTACCCTTACAGGTGTCTGCGCGGCGCAGGGAAAGAAACCGAACTTGCAAAATAGAATGGCGGTGAGAACGAGGTGGGAAACGAGATGCATAAACCGTAGGGACATGCAAACTATTGTCGCACCGATCATAAAGGGACTGGGGGGTGAAGACGCGGAATCGCATGGTCAGTAACTGGTGGAGCCGGCGGGGTTCGAACCCGCGACCTCCTCGATGCCATCGAGGCGCGCTCCCAACTGCGCTACGGCCCCACAGAACGAAGGAACTTCGTACAACTTTTATAGCACCTTGCGACTCGCACCGTCAAACGAACCATTTCATTTGCAAAAAGCAAAGCTCCCCCGAT
>JBGQHF010000170.1:0-2852 GCA_041497835.1 Terriglobia bacterium | reverse complement strand
TCGTAGAGCTTTGTCGGACACGAGTGGATGAAGTTGTGGAAGCGCCCACCGTATTTTTCCACCAGCACCGCGCCCACCTGCCTCCACACTTCCGTCTTCTCGTCCAGCATGGGCATTTCGATATTGCCCGCAAAAATCCGCGCCATCTCTGCGCGCGTCACCTTCGCGAGGTAATGCCCGTCCAGGATAGGGACGCCGCTATTCATCGCCCGCTTCAGACAGGCGAACATCGCATCCGAATCGGACCAGCGCTGCCCCTCGTAATCCACCTGGAACTTGACGTGCGTTTTGAAATCCGTGAAAGCGGTGTCGATCGCGTCCGACACCATGATCAGATCGATGATGTCGTTCGGATCGCTGGCCTTGATGCCCGCCGGGAGCGGGTATTCCGGCATCGGCAGCTCTTCGTAGGCCATCCACCCCGCCACTTCCACGATCTTCTCCACATTCGTGCGCACGTCGCGGGAATTTTCGATTACCGGGCGGAGACTATCGAGCACAGGACTGCCGATGGGTTTGGGCCAGCGCACCGGGGAACTGCTCATTGAGGAAAACGCCGCAGCCCGCCGGAGACTTTCGCCTCCGGCGGCTGCCAGCATGAAAGAACTTCCGAGCCCTTGTAGAAACCGCCGTCGTCCCGGTTGGCCCTTGTTCATCAGAAGACGAACTTAGCGCCGAACTGTGCCGCGAAAGGCGTGCTCAACGGCGCAATCTGGTTGACGCCGCCGAAGGCCGCCTTGCTATTTCGGTTGATCTTGGGCAGCGCCGTGATCGGCGTGCAACTGGAACCCATTGGCGTAACGCCGGGGGGCGGCGTCGGGAACAATGTCGCCCAGGGCGTGCAAGTCGACCCCAGCGC
The DNA here is from genome assembly GCA_041497835.1 of Terriglobia bacterium. Taxonomy (GTDB): domain Bacteria; phylum Acidobacteriota; class Terriglobia; order Acidiferrales; family UBA7541; genus Acidiferrum. Next base: position 1,993 of record JBGQHF010000170.1, on the reverse strand, counting down.
GGCCATGGAGATGGTGGCATTGGTATCCGGGTTTGAGTACACGTTGCCGCGGTTCGTCACGTTGAAGAAATCCGCTTGCAGGAGCAGATGATACCGCTCGCTGACGCGGAAGTCCTTTTGCAGCCGCGCATCCCATTCAGCGTAGTTGGGCTGGTCGAAGGGATAGCGTCCCACCAGAGCTAGCTTGCCGCCGGCGCAGCATACCGGGCGGTCGTTGTTGTGCGAGAACCCGGAATTGGCCGCGCCGTCGCCGTTGATATCCGTGTCAATGTAGAGCGGGAACGGCACTCCGCTGTGAGCGATCAGCGTGGAACTCACACTGAACCCCCACGGCAGGTCGTACACGCCCGCAGCCTTGAACTGGTGCTTCACGTCCAACCCGTTGCGCCCGTAATCGATGTTGATGTTGAAAGGATCCTGTTGGCCGAAGTAGGTGTCCGTATCGCGCTCGCTCGACGCGTTGTCCTTATTCGTCGACCAGATGTAGTTCGCAAAGATCTGGAAATGCTTCGAGAAGCGCTTATTCAAGTTCACCACGATCGACTGGTAATTCCCGTGGGCAAAACTCGCGAATGTGGTCATCCCGGTTGAAAGACTGTTGTCCAGCACGCCGCAGAGGATGGCGCGCCCGAATGCGTCGGTTGCCGGGGGCTCACCGCCTGTCCCTGTGCACGCCGTGAAATTCCTTGCCCACTGTTCTTCCGTGCCGTACCCGCCATTCCGCAACCGCGTGGAATGAACGAATGCGTATGTGCCTGACACCGTCCAATCGCGCGCGAACGTGTGCTCCACACTGGCCGTTACGTTCGAGACTCGGGGGTTGCGTGATTTAGGGTCAAAGTACGTGAAGTTCGGCTTTCCACCCGCACCCGCCGGCGGCTGCTGAGTGTCGTAGATGTATGGCATACCCGGGCCGATGCTGCAGCCGGGAGTAAAAGGTGGGAAGCAGAACAGCGCTGTTGTCCTCCCGCCACCGCCTACTGGGATGAAAAGGACGATTTCCTGAGCATAATAGAGGCCCCACGCTGCCCGGACCACCGTGGGGTGGTTCCCCCGGGAGACGTTCCAGGCCAGGCCGACGCGCGGCCCAAACTGCCCAAAATCGTTCGGAATCCGCTGTGGCACCGGAATCGCGTGTGTGCCCGAGCCCGCGCCGGCTAATACCTGTGTGCCCGCGAAGGGTGTCTGCGGTTGCGGGTTCCATGTCCCGTCCCAGCGCAGACCATAGGTAAGCGTGACATTGGGAGTGACCGCCCACTTATCTTGCAAATAGAGCCCCAGGTCCGATTGATACGAGGGAAATGTCGTGCCGGCCTTGAACAGGGGCTGTCCATTCGCGGAGAAATTCTCGATCAGGCCGAACGCGCTCCCGTTCTGAAAATCGTTGATTGAACCGAAATCGAATTGGCCGGTCGACCATCCGGCAAACATGTTCTTGCGCACCGCAAACGTGTTGATATTCCCGCCAAACTTCACGTCGTGTTTTCCGAAAATGTATTCGAAGTTGTCCTGGCCTTCCAGCTTGCCGTCGTCGCCGTTAATCGGCAGGTAATACCGTTCGCCGAAGGTGAAGCCGCTGTCAGCCAGAAGCACCGTGGGCTGCCCGTTGCCGTTTGAATGGCGGATGCGCGTTTCTCCCTGGATGCCCACGCGCACTTCATTCACCTTCCTGCCCAGCACCGTATTCAACGCGAACACACCGCTGATCCCCTGGTTGACGAAGATCTCGCTCTCGCTAAACCCGGCGTTGATTTCGTTCTGGCCCAGCCCGCCGGTGAAGCCGCTGGTGTGGTTTCGAGTGCCGTTGCCGCGAATGCTGAAGTGATTGGCGGGGCTGAACTGATAGTCGTACTTGCCGATCAACGTGAACAAGTTTTGAAACTGATTGCTCGCTCCCAGCAAGCCGGCCAGCGAGGACACCCCAAAGCAGTCTTGAAGGACTGTGTCTCCAACGCTTGGGTTTTGGTTGCAAGACGGCGCCAGGAAAAAGCCT
>JBGQHF010000169.1:0-2929 GCA_041497835.1 Terriglobia bacterium | reverse complement strand
CTTACGATTGGTGAGCTCTGGGCAGTGGCAATCACGCTGCGCGTGGTGCTGGTGGAAAATCTGCGCAGGATAGCGGAGCAGATTGTACGCAGCAGGGCGGCCCGGCGCGAAGCCGACACGCTGGCCGATAGCTTGCTCGGTCCGGGAGGCCAATCAGCTATCTTTCCGGCCCTTCAACGGCTTGAGAAAGCCCCGTTGGAGACGGCATTCGCCGTGCAGCTTGTGCAGCGCTTGCGGGATCTGGACCCAAAGGTCGGCCCCGTTTTGCTTTGGCTCGATCAGCGCTTGGCCGTTGCCGGAACGAGCGCCGATGAAATGGTCCGCGCCGAACACCAGCAACAAGGGGCCATGAGCGTGTCCGTGCGCAACATCATTACCAGCATGCGCTTGATTTCTGCATTTGATTGGCAGGAGTTTTTTGAAAGCGTCAGCCTGGTAGACGAAGTTCTCCGCAAGGACACCGACTTTGCCAACATGGATTTTTCTACGCGAGATGACTACCGCCACGCCATCGAAAATCTCGCGCTTGGATCGGGACACTCGGAAATGGAAGTCGCAATACGTGTCGTGCGCCGCGTCAAGCAGGGGATCTACGATCCGAGCGAAGGCCCGCGTAATTCCGACAAGCATGGCGCGGAGCGTCAAACAGAGCCTGGCTATCATCTCCTCTCGCGAGGGCGCCCGGCCTTTGAGCGGGAGCTCGGCTGTCACGTTACCTGGAAACGTTGGCTGCTCCGCTTATATGTCCGAAACGCGGTAGCGGGCTATCTGGGCACACTTGCGATCGTGACCGCATTGATCCTGGCGCTCCCGCTGTTGCGCGTTCACGAAGGGGGCATGACCGCGGGAGGCCTCTTGCTGCTCGGCTTGCTTGCCGCAGTGCCTGCCTCGGACCTGGCGATCGCACTCGTCAACCGCGCGGTCATGGCTTTGCTGGGGCCGCGAAGGTTGCCGCGAATGGAGCTGCGCCACGGCGTCCCCGAGGACTTGCGAACGATTGTCGTCATGCCCACGCTGCTTACCACCGCCGCGGAAATTGCAGAGCATGTCGAAAGGCTGGAAGTTCATTACTTGGCAAATTCGGATGGGGACCTTCGTTTTGCCCTGCTTTCTGATTGGTTGGACGCGCCCAGCGAAATCCTGCCGGGTGATGACAGCTTGCTGGCCGTTGCCATTGATGGGGTCGCTCGGCTGAACAAGAAATATGGTCCGGTCCCCGGCGGCGGCGATCGCTTTTTTCTCTTCCATCGCAAGCGTGTATGGAACGAGTGTGACGGCAAATGGATGGGCTGGGAGCGCAAGCGCGGAAAGCTCCATGAACTGAACCAGCTTTTGCGCGGTTCGCCGGGCACCACATTTGTGCCGATGGGCGGGCGTCCCCCAGTAAACCTTGCGGGTGTTCGCTACGTGATCACGCTCGATGTAGACACGCGCCTGCCGCGGGGTGCTGCCGCTCGTTTGGTCGGCACGATGGCGCATCCTCTCAATCGGCCAAGGTTCAGCGATCGAGAAGGGCGCGTTGTAGAGGGCTATGCAATTGTGCAGCCGCGCATTACCTCTTCGCTGCCGATTAACCATCCGAGTTCACTCTCACAAAGAGTTTTTTCTGGACCAGGCGGCATCGATCCCTACTCATCGGCCGTTTCGGATGTTTACCAGGACTTATTCCAAGAAGGCTCCTACACGGGCAAAGGTATTTACGACATTGATGCCTTTGAAGCGGCGCTCGCGGGCAAGGTTCCGGCGAATGCACTCTTGAGCCATGACCTCTTTGAAGGCATTTTCGCACGGGTGGCCCTGGCCACAGACATTGAGCTGTTTGAAGAATTCCCCTCGCGGTATGAGGCCGTCGCGGCACGCCAACATCGTTGGGCCCGGGGAGATTGGCAACTCTTGCCCTGGCTTTTCGGGCGAGGCCACTCGGAGTCTGAGAAACGGAATCCCATCAGGATCCCAACCATCGGCCGCTGGAAGATTCTCGACAACCTGCGCCGCACCCTGTCGGCGCCCGCCGCATTTCTTACATTAGTTGTGGGGTGGGTTCTGCCCCGTGCTTTTCCCTGGGTATGGACGCTGTTTATTCTCGCGACCACTGCGATTCCTGCGCTCCTGCCATTTTTCATCGGACTCAGCCGGCGTCGAAGAGGTATTTCCCTGCGAAGCCATCTTCGGGGCGTGCTCAGCGACCTAGGGCTCGGCGCATCACAGATCGGCTTGTCTTTTACATTCTTGGCATACCAGACGTGGCTGATGACGGACGCGATTCTGCGGACCCTCGGCCGCCTCTTGATCACGCGCAGGAATTTGCTTGAATGGGTGACGGCAGCACATTCTAAGTTTTCGGCGGAATCCAAACTACCCGCGATCTATAAGCGCATGGCCGGCGGTGTTGTGGTGGCCGGTGTGTCGATCGTAGCTCTGGTCTATGGACATCACCAGGCTTGGGCTGCGGCGGCTCCGTTTTTCGTTCTCTGGGCGGCGGCTCCTGCCGTAGCACTCTGGATTAGCCGTCTACCGCAGTCTCCTGGGGCAAGTCCGTTGCCTTCGGCCGACGCACAGGCTCTCCGCTTGATTTCTCGCCGGACTTGGCACTTCTTCGAGTCTTTTGTTTCACATGAGGACCACTCCCTCCCTCCCGACAATTTTCAGGAAACGCCCCGCCCCATTGTCGCTCACAGGACCTCGCCCACAAATATCGGGCTCTATCTTCTTTCCACGGTTTGCGCACGGGACTTCGGATGGCTAGGCACACTGGAAACTGTCGAGCGCCTCGAAGCCACGTTGGCGACCTTGAACCAGATGGAATCGTTCCGCGGGCACTTCTACAACTGGTACGACACATGTGATCTTCACCCGCTCGAACCCAAGTACGTATCCTCTGTGGACAGCGGCAATCTCGCCGGGCATTTGCTAACCCTCGGCAACAGTT
>JBGQHF010000168.1:0-3108 GCA_041497835.1 Terriglobia bacterium | reverse complement strand
TCGCAAGCCAACCACGGTCATCCCGAAGATCAGTCAAGAGACGCTCGGGGGATTGATTCGCTCAACGCGAGGCCGGGTCTGTTATTTTATGAATAAGTTCAAGAAGCAAGGGTACATCGAGTATGGGAAGGGATTACGAGTGCACAGTTCTTCGCTCAGCGGTGTTTTGCAAAACTCGATGTTCTCCGAACTGCGTGCTTCTCGACCGAACTGAACACCTGGGCGCAACATAGTCCCAATGCATCTTGGTCAGCAGCTAATCCCCGGAGGCGCCGGAAGGTTGCAATTTCTGTTTCTGCCAATATTGTCAACGATCTCGCAGAGCCAATCTCCAGCAAAGCCTCAGCATATGGCTTGCGCCATCCGGGGCAGTTTAGTTTGTAGTTCACGGTGCTGCCCTCTTCCGATGGCAACATTGCGTGAGTCTTTGCCAAACGGGTAGCGGTAGTAGACCCTGTCGTTCGGCATGGCTCCGGACCCAGTATCCAATCTTGAACACTCGAAGTGTACAGTCCATGGGGCATGGAACGCCTGCACCCGCTCTATTGGCATGTGCCAGCCTCTGGACACTGTTTTGTTTTATACATGGTTAGGCTTATACTGCGGCCATGCCGCGCAAGCTGGTATGGATTGAGAACAAGAAGCTTCAAGGCTTCGGTTGCTCCGAGTGTAACTGGGTGTTTAAGCCTTCCGGTGCGCTCGTTGGCGAATCACTGTATGAAATGAAGCAGAAGTACGAAGCCCAGCGTGACAAAGAGTTTGCTGCCCACGATTGTGTCAAGCACCCGAGAGGCACGAGTCCAAAGACCGGATAGGTCGCAGCGGTCATTGCGAACAGACAGTTTAGAGCTAAGTCCGCCGGAAATTTCTGCCGGCGTCTTGCCTCTCGTTTCCCCGTAACGTACAGTTCCGAGGAATGTCTCTGCCTTTCGAGCCGCATTGGTTACTTCGCAACGGCCACTTGATGACGGTTGCCGCGGTCTTCTGGCGCCGGTCTTTCGATCTGCCGCCCGCGGAAGACCGCCTCTTCTGCGTCGCTGCGGACTCGCAGCTTCTCGGGCGTTGCCACTGGCAGCCGGGCCGCAGGCAGGAAGCGCCGGTCCTCGTCGTGGTGCACGGGCTGGAGGGTTCGAGCGAGTCCCTGTACATGCTGGGCGTGGCGGAGAAGGCCTTCGCGCTTGGTTTTCACGTCGTGCGGCTGAACCAACGCAATTGCGGCGATACCGAGCGCCTGACGCCGACGCTCTATAATTCCGGTATGAGCGGCGACTATCGCGCTGTCCTGGAGGCGCTCATCTCCCGCGACGCGTTTGAGGAAATATGCTTTGCCGGCTATTCGATGGGCGGAAACCTTGTGACGAAAATGGCCGGCGAGCTGGGCGCTTCCGCACCCGTTCAGCTAAGGGGCGTTTGCGCCGTTTGTCCCGCGCTGGATCTGGCAGCCTGTGCCGACGCCCTGGAACGCCCGGACAATTTCTTCTATGAGCAGCACTTTGTCCGCGCATTGCTGGTGCGGTATGCGCGAAAAGCTTCCCTTTATCCGGAGCGCTATGCGCGCGACGGATTCGGACCCATCCGAACCGTGCGCGAATTCGACGACAAGATTACCGGGCCGCAATTCGGCTATCGCGACGCGCAGGATTATTACTCCCACGCCAGCGCGCGAAACGTCCTCGCGGAGATTCGCGTGCCCACCCTCATTCTGACCGCGCAGGACGATCCCTTTGTGCCGTATGCCGCGTTTCTGGAAGCCGGCGTGGCCGAGAACCCGGCCATCGCTTTTGAAGCGCCCCGATACGGCGGCCACTGCGCCTTCATTTCGAAGTATCCCGGACGCGAACGCTTCTGGGCCGAGCGGATAGTGGCCGAGTTCTGTGCCGAGAAATGCACGAAAACGCAGGGACGGAAAGGGAAGTAAGAAAAAGCGTATCCGGAAATCCCGCTGCGCTTAGACGACAGGTGTCTCGAGCGAGGGGGCGAAACCCGGCGTGAGAAGCTGCGCGGCGCCGTCGGCAGCGATGACCATGTCGTCCTCACAACGCACGCCGTACTCTCCCGGAACATAAATCCCCGGCTCGTTGGAAAAGGTCATCCCGGGCTCCAGAATCGTCTTGCTGCCCCGAACCAGATAGGGGTGCTCGTGACCATCCAGGCCGATGCCGTGGCCCAGCCGGTGCGTGAAAAGCTTATAGCCGGGCCCGTAGCCCGCGTCTGTAATCACTGCGCGCGCAGCGTCGTCCACCGTCCCCGATAGGCGGCCGGCGCGCGCCGCATCCAACGCCGCGTCCTGCGCCTTCCTTACGCTTTCGAATGCACGTTGAATCTTCGGCGATGGCTTCCCCAGCATCCCCATGCGCGTGACGTCCGACGCATAGCCGTCCACGGTGGTTCCACCGTCGATCAGGACCACCTCGCCCTCGCGGAGCTTCTGCGGCTTCACCGTGCCGTGCGGGAGCGCCGCCGACGCCCCGACCAGAACCAGCGCGCCGCTGCGAAGCTCCATCTTCGAGAATCCGGCCTCCACCAGCCGCCCGATTTCGTCCTGCGACATTCCTTCGCGGAGAGAGGCGAAGACCGCGCGGAAGACGTCGCAAGTGGCTTCGCACGCCAGGCGCATCAGGGCGAGTTCCTGCTCGGACTTGCGGCCGCGGCAGCCGATGGTGACCGCATCCGCGGAAATGCACTCCAGCGCAGGTGCTGCCTCGCGGAAGTGGTCGTAAAACGTGAACCGCGTCGTTTCTTCGATGCCCATGCGGCCCGTGCGGACACCACGATCCGCGAAAGACGCAGCGGCCAGCCGCGCAGGACTCTCGTCCTCTTGCCAGACGCGGACCTCGATCGGATAGCGCAACTGTTCGCGGAGCCGGCCTTCTTCAAATCCGGGGCAGATCAGGATCGCCTCTCCGGAGCGCGGCAGCAGCAGCGCCACCAGGCGTTCGCTGAGGCCCCAGCGAATGCCGGTGAAGTAATACAGAGACGTGCCCGGCGAAACGAAAAGCGCGTCCAACTTCGGATTCCCATCGGCCATCAGCTTCTGCGCGCGGGCCATGCGTGCGCGAAATTCTTCCACTGCGATGGGGCGCACGCGCGGCCCCAGCGGTTTGATCC
>JBGQHF010000167.1:0-3135 GCA_041497835.1 Terriglobia bacterium | reverse complement strand
CGAAGATGAGCCGCCGTTGCGCGGGGGAGCGGAACGCGTTCAGCGCGTCCATGGATTCTGCCGGCGGGGGGAAATGAGAACCGAGGAGCGCCTCGCGCCGGGTTGGATAGCCAAGCCGTTGGCGCAAGTCTGCGGGAAGCGCGTCGGGGAAATTCGCGTCGAGTTGTTGGAGGGCCGTGTACAGCGAGCGGCGGATGGCGCGCGAGCCGAACGTGCCGATGGCCTCGTAGATCGGCACGATGCGGCCCACCTCGGTCGAATCCGAACCGTCTCCGGTGAGGAGTTCCGTCTGCGGATTGACCATCTCGATGCGGGCCGGGCGCAGCAGGTCAATCTCCGCCTTGCCGTGCAGGATCACGAGTTGCCCGGGCTTGAGCCTTCCTTCGAGGTAGCCTCCGTGAAAAAACTTGCAGGGGAGCGAGCCGGTTTCGTCCTGCACGAGCAGGTGAAAAATCGCATCGCGCTTGCGCATGGATCGCACGGCGTTGCCGCTCATGACGCGCGCCCGAATCGTGTACGTGCCGCCCGGTCTGATCTCGCGAATCGCCGAAAAATGGACGCGGTCTTCGTAGCGAAACGGCAGATAGGACAGCAGGTCTTCAAGCGTATGGATGCCGCGCTTGGCGAGCAGCTCCGCGCGCTGCGGGCCCACGCCCTTGAGCATCTGCACGTTAGTCGAGAGTGGCAGCGGCATGGCCCTGTCTTTATATCATTGGTGATACTTGCGCCGCGTGCCCGCCTGCCGCTAGAGTGGGCCGTCCGTATCGCTCGCCCCGGGGGGTTGCCTTGTCCAACGACAGGTTAACGGGCTCCGATCGCCGCGCCCTGCTGCTGTGGTTCCTGCTGGCCATCGCCGGCGCGCTCTTTGCCTCGAAATATTACTTCGCAGCGTTTCCCGAAGCCGCCGTGAATTTCCAGGTCTCGCGCGCGGAAGCGCTCGAGCGCGCGCGACAGTTTGTCATCGGCCTGGGTGAAAACGTCGGCGGCTACGAGTCTTCGATCGTGTTCGACGTGGCTGACGGCGAGGAAGACGGGCACGCAAAAACCTATCTCGAACGCGAGATGGGCCTGGAGCAAGCCAACCGGCTGATGGCGGGCGAACTGAGCATTTGGTATTGGGAGGTGCGATTCTTCCGTCCACTGCAGAAGGAGGAATTTCGCGTGCGGGTGAGCCCCGCTGGACGCATCACAGGCTACAGCCACCTCATCGAAGAAGCCCGAGCGGGCGGCAAACTGGATCGAGCAACAGCGGAGGCTGTGGCGGGGCGATTCCTCACTTCACGGTACGGCAAGGTTCTGAAGGATTGGGACTTCCTCCCTGAAGAGGCGAATTCGAACCAGCGGCCGAACCGTCTCGACTGGAAGTTCACCTGGGAGAAGCACGGCTTCCGCGCGAAGGATGCGCCGTATCGTCTGCGGGTGGGCCTCGACGGCGATCGCGTCGGCGGCGTGGAAGAGTATCTGCAGGTGCCGGAAGCATGGCGCCGGGGCTTCAAAGAGCTACGATCGAGCAATGAATTCTACAACGTCGTCGCGATCGTGCCGTATATTCTGCTGCTTGGCGCCGCCGTCTGGCTGGCGATCTCGCTGACCCGCCGGGAACAAACGCACTGGGGCGGAGCGGTCAAGCTGGGAATTGTCGTAGCCGCACTGCTTTTCCTGATGCAGCTCAACGAATGGCCCCTGCTCCGTGGGGGCTACGATACAAAGGAGTCGTACGGCAGCTTCGTCGCGCTGCGGCTCGCGGGCGCCCTTCTCTTCGCGCTGGGCTCGGCGCTGACGGTTGCGCTCATCCTTCCCGCGGCGGAGCCGCTTTACCGGGTCTCCCAACCTGGGCGGCTGCGCCTTGCCGAGGCGCTGACACTGCGCGGACTTCGCACGAAAGAGTTCTTTAATTCCTCGTTCGTCGGCCTGTGTATGGCCGCGGCGCACATCGGCTTCGTCGTGGCATTCTATATGTACGGACGCCGCTTCGGCGTTTGGGCGCCTCAGGAACTGAACTATTCGGACGCGGTCAATACCGCGTTTCCCTGGATCTCCGGCGTGGCCATCGGACTTCTCGCCTCCACCAGCGAAGAGTTTCTCTTCCGCCTCTTTGCGATTCCCTTCCTCGAGCGGCTGACGCGTTCGCGCTGGCTCGCCGTGATCCTGCCGGCGTTTGCGTGGAGCTTTCTGCACAGCGCGTACCCGCAGGAACCCGGCTACATCCGCGGGATCGAAGTGGGCATCATCGGAATCGTTGCCGGCGTGGTGATGCTTCGCTGGGGCATACTCGCAACGCTCATCTGGCACTACACGGTGGACGCGCTATTCGTCGGCTTGCTGTTGATCCGCTCGGACAGCCTCTATTTCAAAATTTCCGGCATTGCGGTGGCCGCGGCGGCTGTGGCGCCGCTGGCCTTCGCGGGCATTTCTTATCTCCTCCGCGGGCGATTCGAAGCGGATGGGTCCCTGCTCAATCAGGCAGAGCCTTTGCCGGATGTCAGCCTGGCGCCCGCAGCAGTTGCGGAAGATACGAGCGTATCCAAGAAACAGTACGACGCGCTCGCGCCCGGCATGATTGGATTCCTCGCGGTCTGCCTGGTTCTTGGCGGGCTGGCCGCGTGGAAGCTGAAGCGGGAGGCCATCGGCGACTATGTGCAGCTTACGATCAATGCTCGCGACGCACGACGCATCGCCGATGACACGCTGCGGGCACAAGGCCTGCAGCCGGAGACGTACCGGGCGGCCACGACCTTTCTCTCCGTCATGGATTCCTTCACAAACGAGTATCTCCGGCGGACGGTCGGCGTCGCGGAGACCAACCGCATCTACCGGGAAGATGTCCCCGGGGCATTGTGGCGCGTGCGCTATTTCCGAGACAGTCAGGCCGAGGAATACGCCGTCATTTTTCGTCTAGACGGATCGCTTCATTCCTTGCGTCATTCGCTGGCGGAGAGTGCATCCGGCGCGTCATTGAACAAGGAAGAAGCGGTGGCGCGTGCCGAGAGGTTCCTGCGAGAAACGAAAAACCTCAATTTGAGCCAGTGGCGACTCGTCGAAGCGACTTCGGAAAAACGGCCGCATCGGATTGATCACACGCTGACCTGGGAACGCCTGAGGGAGTTCGGTCCTGCTTCCGCCGCGCCGGCGAGT
>JBGQHF010000166.1:0-3300 GCA_041497835.1 Terriglobia bacterium | reverse complement strand
GAGAAAATCCTTGGCCACCAGCTCGACAACGGCGCTCAGCAGGATGAGGCCCATCAGGACGAAAAACAGCAGGATTCCTCCGCCCACGAGCCAACCGAAATGCTCGTCACCGTGGCGAAACCAGCCCGCTCGCCAGGCGAGCAGCACGGGCACACCGACCACAATTGCAAGAAGGAGGAGCATCACAAACGTGAAGCTCAGTTGCCAAAAAAAGTAATGCTGTCCGGGCTCCCGCCAGCGCTTCCAGCCCTCACGGAGCCGGTATCGGCCGTTCAACACCGCGTCCAACAGGATGAACCGTCCGACGCTTGCTGCATAAATCCAGACCAGACCGAGCACGAAGATCGCGGCCGCGCCGAGAAGGATCCAGGGCAGAAACTCCGTCAACCATGGCTTCGTTGGGTCAGCGTAGTGAAAAAGCAGCCCCAGTTTGCTTCCTCCGCCTGAAGAGGGAAGGTTCCAGTTTGTCGAACCTCCCCAGCCGGCGCCGGCAAATTCCCCGGTGAGCAGTCCGATCCATGCAAACCTCGACCAAAGGCCGAAACGAAAAGGCTGAAACAGCAGGCGCTTGGCGTCAGAAAAGGCCGGCGAAACCGCGTCAACGGCAGAAAGACGTTTTGGCAAAACGTGCTCCGTTGACGGCTACTCTAAGAAAAGCAAGCAGGTATAGCAATCATATAAATTACAGAGGAACTCATCGCGGCTGCCGAATCATTTTCGGAAGAAACTTTCTTTACCGGCTCATCGTTATCTGAAGTACAGTCCGCGCGAAGCCGCACCGGGGGATCCTTCTTGAAACTTTTGCTGCATGAAGTCGCCAAGCTTTACCGAGGAAAAATCTGGGCGCTTGTGGACTTCAACTTCGAACTCGGCCCGGGCGTGCTGGGGCTGCTCGGGCCGAATGGCGCGGGCAAGTCCACGCTGATGCGCATCCTCGCCACCGTCACGCGCCCGACTCGCGGACAAGCAACCTGGGAAGGGCGCGATATTGTGCGCGATCCCGACGCGCTGCGCGCGGTGCTGGGCTACCTGCCGCAGGATTTCGACGTCTATCCTCACCTGAACGCCGTGGAATTCCTCGAATACCTTGCCGCGGTGAAGGGACTAGGTTCGGGCGCGGCGCGCCGCCGTATCGACGAGTTGCTCGAAGTCGTCAACCTGGCGGAAGTGCGCAAGCAGCCGCTGGGAGGCTATTCCGGCGGGATGAAGCAGCGCATCGGCATTGCGCAGGCGCTGCTGAACGATCCGAAGCTTCTGATCGTGGACGAGCCGACCGCCGGGCTCGATCCGGAGGAGCGCGTTCGGTTTCGAAATCTACTCTCAGAACTTTCGGGCGAGCGCATCGTCATTCTGTCGACGCACATCGTCTCCGACGTCGAGGCGGTCGCCACCGACATCGCCATTCTATCGCACGGCCGACTGCTTGCCCACGCTGCCCCCGAGGATTTGCTGCGTTCAGTCGAAGGCAAAGTGTGGGATTGGACGGTGCCGAGCGCCGAGCTCCCGATGGTGAAGCAGAAATTCCCGGTCAGCGCGAGCCTGCGGCGTAGCGACGGCGTGCACGCTCGCGTCGTGTCTCCCGGACCGCCGGGCGCAAGCGCCGTTCCGGCTGCGCCGACACTCGAAGACGCGTATCTCCATTGCCTCTCGCAGCAGCGCGCGGAGGCCGCTGCATGAGCGATTCACGAGTTCTTTACCAGCTTGCGCGGGCCGACTTCCTCGAACGCGTGCGCCGCTACAGCTTTCTTCTCACCCTGGGCTTTACTCTCTACCTCGGCTACAGCGCTGCGACCGGCCGAATCGTCCTGCGGCTGGGTGATTATCGCGGCGTGTTCAACTCCGCCTGGACGGGCGCCCTGATGGCTCTCGTCTCCACCTGTTTTCTCACGCTTGCCGGTTTCTACATTGTGAAAAATACGATTGAGCGCGACCGGGTGTGCGGGGTGGGGCAGATTCTCGCGGCGACGCCGCTGTCGAAGATCCAATACTGCCTGGGAAAAGTGCTTAGCAATTTTCTTGTCCTCGCGGTCATGGTCGCGCTGTTAATCCCGGCCGGGCTTATCACACAATTGATGCGGGGCGAGGACAGGCACGTAGACCTGTGGGCTTTTCTCTCTCCCTTCCTACTGCTCGCCTTGCCCGCGATGGCCGTTGTGGCGGCGCTCGCCGTTCTCTTCGAGGCGATCCGCGGACTTCGCGGCGGCCTAGGCAACGTTCTCTATTTCTTTCTGTGGGCCAGCGTTCCCGGTATCGCCATCGGCACGCGCAGGCCGGAGTTTGATCTGTGGGGATTGCTGCAGATTTGGGAAAGTGCTGCCGCAGCGGCCCGGGCACGATTTCCCGACTACGGCGACTCATTTTCGTTCTCGCTCGGCGGCGGAAATTCTCTGCCGTTAGCGACAAACGCGTTTCAATGGAATGGTGTTCCATGGCCGGCAGGGTTTCTGCTGAGCCGACTTCTCTGGTTCATCGCGGCTGTGGGATTGGCCCTTCTGGCCGCGTCGTTTTTCGATCGCTTCGATCCGGCGAAAGGGAAACGCGCGCCACCGGAAAGCAAGCGACCGCCCGAGGCCGTTCCGGAAGCCCGCGCGAGCGCCGCGGGCGCAGCCGTTCATCTCACTCCGCTAGCGGCCGAGCCGGCGAAGGGCGGCTTTTCGCAGGTCGTTTCCGCGGAATTGCGCCTCATGTTGAAAGGGCAGAAATGGTGGTGGTACGCCGTGGCTGCGGGTCTATTCGTCGCTTGCCTGGCCACCCCGCTGGCCGTGGCGCGCGGACGCATCCTCCCGTTCGCGTGGATTTGGCCCGTGCTGATCTGGTCGGCTATGGGCACACGGGAGAAGAGCTGCCAGACCAATCAACTCGTGTTTTCTGCCGCGCACTCCCTCCGACGCCAGCTCCCTGCGCTCTGGATAGCGGGAGTGCTTGTTGCGTTTCTCACGGGCGGGGGCGTCGCCATTCGGCTGCTTCTCGCGAGCGACGGCCGCGGGGCGCTCGGATGGCTTGCCGGATCTCTGTTCATCCCGACGCTTGCCCTTGCCTGTGGCACATGGAGCGGCAGCAGCAAACTTTTCGAAATCCTCTATACCCTGCTGTGGTACACCGGACCGCTTCAGCCCACTCGCCAGCTCGACTTCATGGCCGCGTCTCCGGCATCGGTCGCCGCGGGCATGCCTCGAGTTTTTTTTATGGTGACCATTGTCCTCGCTGGACTCGCCCTGCTGGCCCGGCGGCGCCAACTTCAATCCTGAGGATGGTTACCGGCGGCGGCGAGCCTGTCCCAGCGGACAGCGTTGCCTTTTC
>JBGQHF010000165.1:0-3450 GCA_041497835.1 Terriglobia bacterium | reverse complement strand
CATCCCCACGTGAAGAGCATCCTCGATGGTGGAAACCTCGTGCGCTACGGCGCGAAGTCGCTGCCGTACGGCGGGTGGTATGCGATGCCGCGGAATTACGTGGATGGCGGGCTGATCGCCGGCGACGCGGGCAGCTTTCTGGATTCGCAGCGGCTCAAGGGCATCCATCTGGCGATGAAGAGCGGGATGCTCGCCGCGGAGACCGTGTTCGATGCGCTCCTCGCGGGTGACACGTCGGCGAAAAAGCTCTCGGTGTACGAGCAGAAAATAGAACGGAGTTACATCAAGAGTGAGCTGTGGAAGGTGCGGAATTTCCACCAGTCGTTCCAGCACGGGCAGCTCGCCGGATTTTTCCAGGCGGGGCTGCAGTTCCTCACTGGCGGGCGCGGGCTGGTTGACCCGATGCGCGCGCATGCGGGGCACGAGGCTTATCGCAAGATTAACGGCCGTCCGGCGCCGGAGCGCTTCAAGGGCGACGGCAAGCTCACCTTCGACCGGCTGACCGACGTCTATCACTCGGGCACGCGGCACGAGGAGGATCAGCCGTGCCACCTCGTCGTGGCGGACACAAACGTCTGCGCGACGAAGTGTGTCACCGAGTACGGCAATCCCTGCCAGTATTTCTGCCCCGCGGCTGTCTATGAAATGGCGCAGGAGAAGGGCCAGACGCATCTGAAGATCAACGCCGCGAACTGCGTCCACTGCAAGACGTGCGACATCGCCGATCCCTACCAAATCATCAATTGGGTTGTGCCCGAAGGCGGCGGCGGACCCAACTACGAAGGCATGTGACGTTGAATGTGGCAGCGGCGGGCTTATCCCGCCATCCTCACCAGACCGGCCGGCCGTTGCGGCGTAAAGCCGCCTCTACAGAGGCAATTCACGAATTCCGCGTCCAGATCCGGCGCAGGAAACTGCGCACGCGATCCACGACCGAATCGTTTGCGGCGGGCGCTTTCTTCTGAGGGGCAGCGGCAGCCTGTGGCGCCGCGGCCGGCGGGGGTGACGGATTCAAGGCCACGGCGACTGCCTCTCCTTCGACGCGTCCCCGAAAAATCAACGTGGGCCTCACGCGAGCGCGCCGCACAAGCAGGATGAGCTGCGGATCGGGTTCCGGCTGGACTTTTGCCGAAGCATCAAATGCGAGCGGCGGCATGAATACCTTGTAGACCGGCTCTTCTTTCGCCGGAGGCTTCTCCGGCGCTGGCTGCGGAGGGGAGGGCGGATTTTTCAAACGCACTTCTTCCGCGGAGGCAACCATGCCCGCATCCGGCGGAGTGGCCTTGACGGTTTGCAGCTCGCAACTGCAACGCCCTGCGCTTGGGCGGAGCGAATCAATCTGGCCGTTCGTCAGCAGGACATCTCCGCCCTGAGGCACGATGACCGCCTGCCCGGTAAGCTGCTGTTCCACGCGCAGCGCACCGGAATCAGCGCGAAGGCACATCGCGCCGGTCGCATCGAGCCCGACGAGCGCATCCTGCGCGGAGTCGCCGATGGCCACGGGCTTGGCTTGAATCTGGGGCGTGTAGATGGTGAGCGCGGGGGCGCGCTGGATGTGGAAATGAATGGTCCCGGAATCGAGCGCCACGGTCAGTGAGCCGCCGGACTTGAGCACGGAAAGATGCGCGGGCCCGCAGATGGCGATCTGACCGCCCTCCACCAGATCAATGCGCGCCTCTCCGGACTTCACCTGTACGTCACTCCCGCTGCGCAGCACGGTGCGCATCTGCCCTCGCACGACCTCGACCTGCATCGGCCCCCGCAGGGCGATCGCTTCACCCTCGATCGTTCCGACTGCATCCGGGGTGGGTTCATCGGACGGCGCGGCAGCGATACACAATGCCGCGCCACAGCAGAGAACGATGCCGGCGGCAAAGAGCGCGCGCCGGGGCGAGCGCAGACCGTCGTCTTGGAGGAAGAGACTCATTCTCGTGGTCCGGCGTGAGCAGCGGCCGGAAAGCTCGCCTATACTATACGTCGGCCGCATCGCGGCCGCATCTGAAGATGACCACATCGCTTACCCCGGTGGAAGGCGCTCCTCAGGAACCCCTCGGTGCCCACTACGACACGCGTCCGCCGCAGCTACCGTTCTCGCGCCGCGCGCAGATCCCGTTCATCGCCGCGGCGGTGTTCAGTGTGATCCGCGCCCTGGGGCCGACCATGAGCTACGAAGTTCACGGCTGGCAGCACGCCGAACGCGTACATGCGTCCGGGAAGCGGTACATTTTGGCGTTCTGGCATCGCGTGATCCTCCCGGCCACGTGGTGGTGGAGGAACCGCGGCATCGTCGTGTTGAACACGACGCATTTCGACGGACAGTGGACGCGCAAAGTGATCGAATGGCTGGGTTTCGGCACGGCCCAGGGAAGCTCCACCCGCGGCGGACTGCGGGGCCTGGCCGTGATGGCGCGGCGCCTGGAAGAAGGCCGAGACGTCGCGTTCACGATCGACGGCCCCCGCGGGCCGCGATACGTCGCGAAGCCTGGTCCGGTCATGCTCGCTCGGCGGACGGGCTGCCCGGTCGTGGCATTTCACATCGGCGTGGACCGCGGCAAGACGATTGAAAAGACCTGGGATCAATTCCTCCTGCCCAAGCCCTTTGCGCGCGCCGTCCTGCTCCTGGCTCCGCCGATTTACGTGCCGAATGACGCGGACCGCGAAGCGCTGGAGGCCAAGCACGCGGAGATGCAGCGCGAACTCGAGCGCGTGCGCGATATCGCGGAGGCGTGGTTTTCGATGAGCGAGGAAGAGCGCGCGCGACACCGCGCCGAATTCGACCGCTGACTCTTTTCGTCCGAGGCTAATTGCCGGTGCGCTCGCTGAGCGTGACCCTAATATCCATCTTTTTGCCGCCGCGATATACGGTGACGGCGATTTTGTCGCCGGGGCGCTTGCGGTTCAAGATGACGTTCAAATCGAGCTGATTGGCGACTTTCTGTCCGTCCACAGCGACAATCACGTCGCCGCCGATGTATATCCGGCGCATGCCGGCCGTCGCGGTGCGGTCGCCGCCGTGGATTCCGGCCGATGCCGCCGGGCCTCCCCGAGTAACGGTCTCGACCAGGAGGCCGTCCTGCACCGGCAAGCCCAGCGCTTCGGCGAGCCATTCGCTCACCGGCAACGTCTGCACACCGAGGAACGCGCGGCGGACGTGACCTTCGGTCATCAGGTCATGAGCGATCAGCTTCGCGGTGTTGACGGGAATCGCGAAGCCGATCCCGGCCGTGGTTCCGCTCGGCGTGTAGATTGCCGAGCTGATGCCGATGACTTCTCCATGAGAATTCAGGAGCGGCCCGCCGGAGTTTCCGTGGTTGATGGCGGCATCGGTCTGGATGGCAGCGTCGATGATGGTGGTCTGGCTCGTTTGCACGGTGCGGCCGAGGGCGCTGACGACGCCCGTGGTGAGCGTGCTCTGGAAGCCGAAGGGATTGCCGATGGCAAGGACTTTCT
>JBGQHF010000164.1:0-3452 GCA_041497835.1 Terriglobia bacterium | reverse complement strand
ATTGGCGCGCCGATGCGCAAGCGGTACGAACGACTCGTCGAACTGGGCGACAAAGGATCGCGTGAGCTCGGTTTTGCAGACGCCGGCGCCCTGTGGCGCTCGAAATACGATATGCCCCCGGACGCTTTCGCGGTGGAGACCGACCGGCTTTGGGAGCAATTGCGCCCGATCTATGAATCTCTCCACGCCTATGTGCGCGGGCAGTTGCGGAAAAAGTATGGCAAAGACGCGGTCCCGGCGCACGGCCCGATCCCGGCGCATCTCCTGGGAAACATCTGGAGCCAGGAGTGGAACAACATCTTCCCCCTCATGGACGTGCCGAAACCTCCACAAAGCTACGACCTAACCGAGATTCTGCAGTCGCGGAAAACCGACGCTCTCGGAATGGTCCGCTACGGCGAACGTTTCTTCACTTCGCTGGGCTTCGCTCCCTTGCCGAAGACGTTCTGGGAGCGATCCCTCTTTACGAAACCCGCGGACCGCGACGTTGTCTGCCATGCCAGCGCCTGGGACATTGATTCGCAGGATGACCTGCGCGTCAAAATGTGCATTCAGATCACAGAAGAGGACTTCCGCACGATTCACCACGAGCTGGGCCACAACTTCTACCAGCGCGCTTACAAGGGTCAGCCTCCGCTCCTTCAGGGCAGCGCCAACGATGGATTTCACGAGGCCGTCGGCGACACGATCGCGCTTTCCGTCACGCCGGAATACCTGAAACAGGTGGGTCTTATCGAGCAGGTCCCCCCGCCGTCGGGCGACATTGCCTATCTACTTCAGCAGGCTCTCGACAAAGTGGCCTTCCTCCCCTTTGGACTGGTCGTGGACAAATGGCGCTGGGAAGTCTTCTCCGGCCGGATCAAGACCGGGGAATACAACAAGGAGTGGTGGGCGCTGCGGCAGAAATATCAGGGGATTGTCCCTCCGGTCGAGCGCTCGGAAGCCGACTTCGACCCCGGCGCGAAATACCACGTGCCGGGCAACGTGCCCTACATGCGCTACTTTCTCGCGCGCATTCTGCAATTTCAGTTTCATCGCGGGCTCTGCCGGGAGGCGGGCTACAACGGCCCGCTGCATCGCTGCTCCATTTACAACAGCAAGGTCGCGGGTGAAAAACTGAACAAGATGCTGGCGATGGGGCTGAGCCGTCCCTGGCCGGAGGCTCTGGAGGCGCTTACCGGAGAAAAGAAACTCGACGCAACGGCTCTGGCAGACTATTTCGCGCCGCTGAAGAGTTGGCTGGATGAACAAAACCGCGCGGAGCACAACCCAGTCGGCTGGTAAGATCGTGGTATAAGTAGAATTTTGGCTCACTATATTCCGGACTGATAGGTGTTGCGCCGATATGGATTTCACCTTTAGCGACGACCAGCAGCAGCTGCGGCGCAGCGTGCGCGAATTTGCCGAGGGTGAAATCGCGCCCCACGTGATGGAGTGGGACGAGGCTTCGCATTTTCCGCTGGAGATCATGCCCAAGCTCGCGGTCATGGGGCTGCTCGGCGTCATCTTCCCCGAGAAGTATGGCGGCGCGGGACTCGGCTACATCGAATACGCCACCGCCATCGAAGAGCTGTCTCGCGTAGACGGCTCGGTCGGCCTGATCGTCGCGGCGCACAATTCGCTTTGCAGCAATCACATCTACAAGTTCGGCACCGAAGCGCAAAAGCAGAAGTACTTGGTTCCGCTGGCCCAGGGGAAGAAGATCGGCGCATGGTCGCTGACGGAGCCGGAAGCCGGGTCCGATGCGGGCGGCACCCGCAGCACGGCGAAGCGCGACGGCAATCATTGGCTATTGAACGGCGCCAAGACGTTTACGACCAACGGGCACTATGCCGACGTTTGCGTGGCCATGGCGGTCACCGACAAAGAGAAAACCTCTCATGGCATCTCGGCCTTTATCCTCGAGAAGGGGATGCCCGGCTTTCGTCCAGGCAAGAAGGAAAACAAGCTGGGCATGCGCGCCAGCGACACCTCCGAAGTGGTGTTCTCCGATTGCCGCGTTCCCAACGATAACCTCCTCGGAGAACAAGGCCAGGGGTTTGTCAACAGCCTGCAGATTTTGGATGGGGGACGCATCTCCATCGCTGCGCTCGCTCTAGGGATGGCCCAGGGCGCTCTCGAAGCTGCTACTCGCTACGCGAAGCAGCGCAAGCAGTTCGGCAAGGCCATCAGTGAATTTCAGGCGATCCAGTTCAAGCTTGCGGATATGGCCACTGAGGTGGAGGCGGCCCGGCTGCTCGTCTATCGGGCGGCGTGGATGGCCGATCGCAACGACGTCCGCTTCACCCGCGAGTCCAGCATGGCGAAACTCTACGCCAGCGAAGTCGCAGTCCACGTGGCCAACGAGTGCGTGCAGATCCACGGCGGCTACGGTTTCATCAAGGACTACCCGGCCGAGAAGTACTACCGCGACGTGAAGCTCTGCACCATCGGCGAGGGCACCAGCGAAATTCAGAAACTAGTCATTGCCCGCCAACTGCTCGGCAAGAAATAATAGGCTGATGCAACTTCAGAACTGGACGATCCGGCAGGAACAGCATGCCTCCGCCCATTGACCGTGTGCGGAGTTGGGCGGAGCAGGTGCGCGGCGGCGATGTTCGTGCCGTCTCTCGGGCCATCTCCGCCATCGAAAACCACGAACCGGAAGCTGAAGAACTATTGCGGCAGGTCTTTCCGGCCACGGGCCGCGCCTATCTCACCGGTGTCACCGGAGCGCCCGGCACGGGAAAGAGCACGCTCGTAGATCGCCTCGCCGCTCACTACCGCAAGCAGCAGGAACAAGTTGGTGTGATCGCCGTGGATCCGACGAGCCCGTTCACCGGCGGCGCGATTCTGGGCGACCGCATCCGCATGCAGGGTCACGCGGGCGATTCCGGAATTTTCATCCGCTCCATGGCCACGCGCGGGTTCCTTGGCGGGCTGGCGCGCGCTACCGCGGAAGTCGCGTTGCTCCTGGACGCCGCGGGGAAACAACAGATCTTGATTGAAACCGTCGGCGTGGGCCAGGATGAAGTGGACATCGTCCGCCTGGCGGACTGCGTCGTTGTGCTGATGGTGCCGGGTCTCGGGGACGACATTCAGAACATGAAGGCCGGACTGATGGAAATCGCCGACATCTTTGTTCTAAACAAGGCCGATCGCGAAGGCGCTGACCGTCTGGAGCAGCAACTGGCCGCTATGCTCTCGCTGGTGATGCCACGAGATGGCTGGCACCCGCCGGTTCTGCGCACGGTGGCCTCGGAGAACCAAGGAATCGAGGCCCTCGCGGACACCATAGAGCGCTTCCGCAAACACTTCGAGTCCAAACAGGACCGAGTGCGCAAGCGCGCAGCACATTGGAAAGAACGCCTCATCGAGATGCTCGAATCGCGCCTCCTGGGCCGCGCTCTGCGAGGGGCGGGGGGCGAAGCGCGGCTCGCGGAGTTGGCGCTCGAGGTTGCCGAGCGCAAGAT
>JBGQHF010000163.1:0-3466 GCA_041497835.1 Terriglobia bacterium | reverse complement strand
AGGACATCGGCGCCAGCCTCCGCGCAAAACTTCTCACCCCCGCGAGCATGCGCCGCGCGGGCTCGTCGTAACGATGCCGTTCAGCCCGTGTGAATGCTTCTCGCGCGATCTCCTGCAACAGGCCCTCGCGCACGCCCACGCCCGGCACGAGCAGCGTCCGCAAATTCAAATACCGCCCCAGCGCCAGGAAAATAATTCCCGCAATCCCCAGCACGTCGGCGCGATCGCGGCGCACGCCGAACGCTTTCATCCGCTCGCGAACGTCCCGCTTCAGAATCGCGCCTAGCCGTGCGCGCAACAACGGCAGCTCCAGTGTCCTCACGCCATATTGGCGCGAACCCGGCGCGATGTTTGCCAGCATTTCGGCGTTTCCGCCGCAGGCCACCGCGATACTCCCTGCAAGATTGGGCCGCGCGGGCAGCCGCGATTCGAGCAGCGCCCGCACGTACCGCCGCACTTGTTCCGCCTGAAGGGGGCGAATCACGCCGGGAATGTCCAGCGTCGTCATCAGGCGCACCGTGCCCACCGGCAACTGCACACTCTGCTCGAGCCCATGCTCGCGGAGCAGGCTGATCTCCAGACTGCCGCCGCCGAGGTCCACGATGCATCGCGGCGGCGCCTCCGGACTGACGGCGGCCAGCACCGCTTCCCGGCCCAGCCGCGACTCTTCCGCGCCGCTGATCACTTCGAGGGCGATTCCGCTTCTCTGCTTTATGCGGCGAACGAGCGAGCCTCGGTTGCGCGCCTCGCGCGACGCGCTGGTGGCCACGGCGCGATAGCGGGTCACCCCATATTCATCCAGAATGCCGCGGAAATGCCGGAACGCCTTCACTGCCTTGGCGAGCGTCTCTTCGCTGAACCGATGCCGGAGAAAAACGCTTTCTCCCAGCCGCAGTGGAAAGCGCTCTGTGTGAACCGGCTCGATGTCCAGCGCTGAGAACGCGCGGGCGACGGAGAGGCGCATCGCGTTGGTGCCGGCGTCGATGGCAGCGATGTGAACGGGATCGGCCAAGCTCTTCTTCACCGCCAGAGGTGCGCGAGGGCAGCCGAAGGAGTGTACTTGCTCGCGCGAATTCCGAGTTGCTCCCCGACTTTTTGCCGTAGCTGCTTATTCACCGCCGGAACGCTGGTTTCGCCATCCAGTTCGAGAAATCCGTGGCGCTTGGCCATGACCTCGAACTCCCGCTTGATCATCGTCTGGTAGCGGATGAACGACCAGTACAGATCGTGCGACAGCGACATATCGCGTCCCGCTTCCCAGTAGCTGATGGCCTGCGCCTTCTTGAACTCGCGCGAGAATGCCGTCTCCGGCCGGACGTTCAGCCAAAACGTCAGATGGGGCCGCAGCGCCATGGCATACAGGCCGCCCAGATAGTCTCGATTGATACCGCGAACCACGCCCCGTGCAATCAGTGTATAGATGAACCGGTCGGCGAGAACCACCGTCCCCGACCGCAGCGCCGGTATGATGCGGTGCTCCAGTTGGTCGAAAAAGTCCGTCGCGTACATCAGCGCGAGCGTCATGCGCGTCGCCGCGTTCTTGGCCAGCAGCTCGTCAATATCCCGCCCCACAAGATTGGAACGCCGCAGGCCGCTCGTCTGCACCGCGAATCCTTCGGACTCGAGCCATTCCTGC
Organism: Terriglobia bacterium; assembly: GCA_041497835.1. GTDB lineage: Bacteria > Acidobacteriota > Terriglobia > Acidiferrales > UBA7541 > Acidiferrum. Next base: position 1,830 of record JBGQHF010000163.1, on the reverse strand, counting down.
AGCAGCGCAATCTGCGTCGACCGGCCGGAACCATCCATCCCTTCGATGACGATCAGCGTGCCCGTAATCTCACTCGGATCGAAGCCCACCAAGGGCTCCCCGAAAAAGTGCTGGGCATTGCCATCGTCCGAGGCTTGCGCGGCAGGCGCGGCTTTGGGCGGCGTGGCCGGCGGCGCCGCCGCGGCCGGCTCCTCGGATGCCTGCGGCTTTTCCGTCTCGTCCGGGCTCATTCGGCAACCTCGACGCGCGGCGCGAAGCGCTTCAAATCGATCCGCTCGGCCACGATATCGCGCATCTGTTTCTGGAGCTTGTTCACCGGCAGCGTGGCGTCCAGCACGACGAAGTTGTCGCTCTCCACCATCTTGTCGTATTCATCGAGGATCCGTGACTGGAACAACTTGAAACTCTCCGCTCGGTCGTAGGAAAGCCCGAGATCCATGCCGGCCTCGTAATACTTCAATTTCGGACGCCCGCTGAGAATCCGGTGAACCGCCACGTCCAGCGGCGCGCGGAAATAGAACGTAATGTCCGGCACCGGTGCAAACCGGTAGAGATTGCGCAACCAGCGCGGCGGGCATCCGCGAGCGGAATCACGCGCGAACGCCGTGTAGGTGTAGCGGTCCGCCAGCACCAGATAATCGCCCTGCAGGAGCGGCATGATCTGGCGCTCACAGCGGTCCGCAAAATCGGCCGCGTGCAAGAGGGAAAACGTGACCGGCGTCAGCAGCCGCCGCTGCTTCCCGCGCCGCGTCGCAGACTTCACGAGTGGCGAGGAATTCCACTCCGTAAAATGTAAACGGTAGCCGCCGATCTCCAGCCATCGTTTCAGCAGGTAGAGTTGCGTGCTTTTCCCAGAGCCATCGGTGCCTTCGACGACGATGAGCGCGCCCGGATAGGCGCGGCTTGGCACCGGCCGCCCGGGTTGCGGCAGCGTCGACTTCGCCGGTCCCGCCGCCTGCGGCTTTTGTGGAGTCTCTTGAATTTCCGCCATTCTTGCCCGTCCCTAAGATGGCTGTGAGAGCGTAGCCCGCTTTTGTTACACCCTCATTACAACACGTCAATCCGCATCCGCACACGGTTCCTCTGCGGAATTACGTCTTCGTCAGAAAAGTCCCAGCTTGATCCGCATGAATTTCTTTGGATTCTGCCGGATGTCTCCGATCAGCAGCCTCAGATCCCCCGACAGCCCCGCAAGATTATCGTAAAGCTTCGGGTCGCTGAACATCTTTCCTGCGGTCGTCGTGTTTTCATTCAGCTTCGCCGATGCCGTTGCCAGCCGGGCGCTGGTATCCCGCAAGTTGGTATAGAGCGCTTCATCCGTCGCCAGCTTGCCGAGCGTACCCTTCCCGGCCCGGACGTCGTTGAGCACGGCATTCCCCTTATCCAGCGCCTGCTTGGCATTCTCATACAGACTCGGATCGTAGATCAGCTTCCCAATCGTTCCCTTCTGCGACTGGATATCCGCCAGCATCGTATCCACGCGTCCCACGGCCGTGTTCGCCTTCTGGTAGAGTTCCTCCGACGCAACCAATTTGCCGAGCGAGCCCTGGCCCTCCTGTATGTTGGTAACCATCTGATCGCCCTTGGCCAGAATGCCTTTCAGGTGCGCGTACGCCTGCTCGTCCGTCAGCAGTTTCCCGAGTGAACCGCGCCCTTCCTGCACGCCGCCGATGAGGTCGCGGACATCCTGGGAGAGCGCGTTCAGGTTTCCAAGCAGGTCCGCGCTGCGCTGGACGACTTCTTTGATTGCCTTTTCTTCGATGCCCGTAAGTTCCTGCCCTTCTTTCAACGGCACGCCGGTGAACCCGCGCGAGATATTTACGTAGCGGT
>JBGQHF010000162.1:0-3488 GCA_041497835.1 Terriglobia bacterium | reverse complement strand
CGGGTCGGACATGATCTTGAAGGCCAGCGCCGAAAACGGCGCGTCGTCCGAGGCGCGCCGCAGCACGACTTCATCATTTTCCGGGTTCACGCCCTCGAGTGGCGGCACGTCCACCGGGGAAGGCAGGTAATCCACGACCGCGTCCAGCAACGGCTGAATTCCCTTATTCTTGAACGCCGATCCCGCCAGCACCGGCACGATCTTCATCGCGATCGTCGAGCGCCGCACCGAGGCGCGCATCTCCTCCGGCGAGAGCGTGCCTTCGGTGAGGTATTTGTCGATCACCGCGTCGTCATGCTCGGCGATGTATTCGACCACCTTGCTGCGGTGCTCCTGGTAAAATGCTTTGTCGATCGCGGACGCCTTGAGCGCCGCGGCCACCTCGGGCCGCGAATCCACGAACGCCTTGTCCCACAGCTTCACGACATCGAAGATTTCGAACTTCGCGCCCAGCGTCTCTTCGAGCCACACGATCACTTTCTGTTCGATGAAATCGATGCAGCCGATGAAAGAATCTTCCTTGCCGAGGGGGAACTGCAGGGGAACCGGGTGGGCGCCGAGCCGCAAACGGATGGTGCGGATACAATGATCAAAATCCGCGCCGACGCGGTCCATCTTGTTCACGAAGGCGATGCGCGGCACGCGGTACTTGTCCGCCTGGCGCCACACCGTTTCCGTCTGCGGCTGCACGCCCGCGACGGAGTCGAAAATCGCCACCGCGCCGTCCAGCACGCGCAGCGACCGTTCCACTTCCATCGTGAAGTCCACGTGACCCGGCGTATCAATGATGTTGACGCGGTACTTCTTGCCGAAGCGCTCCCAGGCCGCCGTCGTTGCAGCGGACGTAATCGTAATTCCGCGCTCGCGCTCCTGCTCCATCCAGTCCATCGTGGCCGTGCCTTCGTCCACGCTGCCGATCTTGTAGGTCACGCCCGTATAGAACAGGATGCGCTCCGTCGACGTCGTCTTACCGGCATCAATGTGCGCCATGATGCCGATATTCCGCGTATCTTCGAGTTTGAACTGACGGGCCATTTTTCCCTTAAATTCCTCTGTCCTTTTCTGCGACTACCACCGGTAATGCGCGAATGCCTTGTTCGCTTCGGCCATGCGGTGCACGTCTTCCTTCTTCTTCATGGCCCCGCCGCGCGCGTTGGCGGCGTCCATCAGCTCGTCGGCCAGCTTGTCCACCATGGTCTTCCCGGCGCGCTCCCGCGAATACTGCAGCAGCCAGCGGATCGCCAGGGACTGCCGCCGGAACGGATTCACTTCCACCGGCACCTGGTAGTTCGCGCCGCCGACCCGCCGCGTTTTGACTTCCAGCACCGGCTTCACGTTTTCCACGGCTTTCTTGAAAATCTTCAGCGCGTCGTCATTCGTCTTCTTCGCTACCTGGTCCATCGCGCCATAGAACACGCGTTGCGCCGTCGAGCGCTTGCCGTCCCACATCATCGAACAGATAAACTTCATCACCAGTTCGCTTCCATAGACCGGATCGAGCTGATCCTTGCGGCGGCTGACTTGTCCTTTGCGTGGCATCTCTTCTCGAGCTCCTTCGCGCGTCAGCGGGCCGCTATTTCTGAGCGGCCTTGGGCCGCTTCGCGCCGTATTTCGAGCGCCCTTGCTTGCGGTTCTCGACGCCCGCGGCATCGAGCGTTCCCCGCACGATGTGATACCGCACGCCCGGCAGATCCTTCACGCGGCCGCCGCGCACGAGCACGATCGAGTGCTCCTGCAAGTTGTGGCCGACGCCGGGAATATACGTGGTCACTTCCACGCTGTTCGTCAGCCGCACACGCGCCACTTTTCGCAGCGCCGAGTTCGGCTTTTTCGGGGTCTGTGTGTACACGCGGATGCACACGCCCCGTTTTTCCGGGCAGCCCATCAACGCGGGCGACTTCGTCTTCATTCGGACCGCCTCGCGTCCCATCCGTACTAGTTGCGAAAACGTCGGCACAGTGCTCCCTCTTCCCGTGTGACCCCGACTGAGTTGGGATCAACATTCGGACACAAGATTTCGCGGCACCTTCCGCGACGACACACTTCCGTCGCCCAGGCGCACAAATGGCTGAAAGGTCGTACTGCGAATCCGGAGAGACCAGCAAGAAACTCCGCACGCGCACCGGAATAAAGGACTTCACTCCCGGTTCCGATCGGAGAGGCTCACTCGGCTTTGCGGGGCTGGCGCCCCATTCCGGCCGCTCTTCTGCTCCATTCCGTCGTTCTATGTTCCGGAGCGGAAGATCCTACATCCCTTCCAACTACAGGGTCCGATATCCCCTGACAAACCAAGGAGTATAAGGGCAAATGCCCAGACTGTCAAATCCGATTCCCACAGGGCCAGTGAAAAAGTCTGTGCAAATCTAGCACTTACCGCGTCTGCGCCACCCGCAAGAAACTGCATCTGTCCTCCTGGCGCTTTCGGTTTCATTCCTTGGCGCGACAAACGGTGCCAAGCCCACCCCCCCTGAGCCCTACAGGAATCAGATAGCCTGCTAGCTTCGGCCTGGTGGACGGCCTTGGCTATTTTAATCCACAGATAACCTTTTTAGAATCAACGCCTTATATGCCACCCCTACTTCTGTACAGTCTTCATCGGCACTACCGTGTGCCGCGCCAACACTACCTGCCCGGCCTGAACCAGAAGGTAGCCATCCCGAATCACCACATCGACCTTGGCGAGGTCATCCAGGCTCTGGTCCGGCTTCCCATCCACCACCAGGACATCGGCTAGCTTGCCGGGCTCCAGGGTTCCGAGCCGGTCGTCCATGTCCAGGATCTCGGAATTTATCTTTGTCGCCGCGGCAAGGGCCTCTGGAATGCTCCACCCCGCCGCCACGAAATTCTTCAATTCCGTGATGTACGGCCACGGCAGGTAGCGGTACCAATGGAGAATCAAGTCCGTGCCCACTCCGCACTTCACTCCGGCGCGGTGCAGCCGCCGCAACATCTCGAGGTTTGCTTCCTTGGAAAACGTGAATCGCCGCGACGTGGATCCGTAGTAGCCGCCCCACTCGTCGAAGATGATTTGATAGGGAATAAGCGTGGGATCGGCCGCGACGCCCTTCTTCGCCATGAGTTGGATGATTTCTTCACTGCGCGGCAAAGGATGCTCGATCGTGTCCGCGCCCGCCTCGATGGCGCGCTGGATGTAAGACGTTTCCGCGTCCACCGTGACCTTCAGCCCCAGCGCGTGCGCTTCTTCGACGGCGGCTTTGATTTCCTCGGCGGAAAAATGACTGCCGAGCTTGATCACGTCCGCGCCGTTGTGAAATTGTTCGCGCACAGCCAGCCGCCAATCGTCGGGCCCCGACGCCAGCCGAGTCGCGCCTTGCAGGCGGATGAACTCGTCCGGCGTATTTTCCGTCGAATGCCCGCCTTCGGCAGTGATGAAAAGTCCCGCCGGAAAAACGCGCGGCCCCGCCAGCCGGTTTTCGGTTACCCATTCCTTTAGGCGGAACGTCACTCCGCCCTGCGAGCCGACGTCG
>JBGQHF010000161.1:0-3558 GCA_041497835.1 Terriglobia bacterium | reverse complement strand
TCTGATGTCATGCTTGTCCTTGGCGACGATTTGGCAGACGTAGCGCTCGCCATCTCTGTCCAATGCCGCAGCCGTCCAGGGTTGCCAGACGGTTGCTCCGGCTTCAGCCCCGCGTCGTAAGAGCATCGTATCGAGATGTTCCCGCCCTAAGGCGCGCCCCCATCCTCCGCCGCACGTCTCTGCGCGCGGCATGTCAGACATAAGGATTGAGTCATTGACGAAGAGACCGACTTGCCGGACCTCAGGGCCGGCAAGGTCCAGAAACGATTCCGCGACCCCGAGTTCATGCAGCAACGGCAGCGCCGTTGCTGAAACGAATTCCCCGCACACTTTGCGCCGTGGAAAGCCGACCTTCTCAACCACGGCGACAGACCAGCCCGCTCTTGCAAGCATCAAAGCGGCGGTGGCGCCGGCAGGACCACCGCCAATGATCACCGCTTGGTAGTCTTCACCCATGGCCGTTCTCGAACGACATCCGCCGGTCAAGCGTGTGTGCGTTGCGCGACGAAACAATGACTAAACAGTCCCGCCGCATACTCCTCTAATCGATACCGAGAGGATTGGGGCCATAACGTCGACAGTTCATGATCGGCAAACCCAGCGCGGACACTGATGTAGGCGTCATGCCGCGAAACATCATTGCAACCGATCACACCCAATAATAAACTGCCGGTGAGCGCCGTGTAGGACCGCTGAGGTTCGCAGGCCACAAACAGGTTCGCGCGTGTTGCTGCATAGGACAGCAATACAGTCAATTGCTGGGAATGAAAATGATGGAGAAAGAGGTTGGCGATCATCATATCGATGGGTCCAGGAGAGGCGTGCTGCAGCCAGGCCACTGCGTCGGCCTCGACGGTTTCCACGTCCCAGCCCAGTGCGTTGAAGGCCGCTCGTGTTCCCTTGCTGACGATGCTCTGCCTATCGACGAAAATGATTTTCCCCCCTTGCCAGTGTAGCGTTGGTCGTTGAACCATCCGCAAGAGGAATGTCCCGTCCCCTGAGCCCAGTTCAACGATGAGCCGGGGGCTGTGGGGCTGGGCCTTCAGCAGCGCGCGCGAGAGAATAGCGGCGTTCCCCATCACCCTATTGACCAGTTGAAGGTCGCGTCGTGAACGAGACGCTCGAGGATCTTCAGGGTCGAGAAAATCCAGCCATTCAGGCTGTACGCATCGCGCCATCCTCATGAAGTGCGCACCTAGCCGACCTCAAGGAGGGCGCCATGACAACTGAAACCCGCCCCGAAGGAGGACATCCACCACCACCCGCCTGGCGCATTCCTCCTCACCGCCTCCTGCAACACAAAATAGACAAAGGCGCTGCTCAGGTTTCCGTACTCGTTTAAAACAGCGCGACTCCACCGGAGATCGTCGGCGCTGAGTTTCATCTGTTCCTGCAGGGCCTCCAGCACATCGCGTCCACCCGCGTGCCAAATCCATGTCCGAATCTCGCTGCGTGAGACGCCCGCTTTCGACAGGACCTCGTCGAGAACGGCTTCCGCTTGCGTGGCCGCCAACTTTGGAACCGAACGGTTCAGGATATTCCGCAGCATCCCGTGGTATTGTTCAAAACGTAGCGCGTCTCGTTCGGCAGGGACGAGGGCAGAACTTGACGCTTTCCATTGGATTCGCCGGTTCCTGGAATGGGGTGTGCTCGCCAAGACGGCAGCGCCTGCCCCATCACCGAACAAACACGCGCTGACGAGAACTCCGGGATCGTTATCCAGATAAAATGCGGCGCTGCAAACCTCGACACAGATGGAGAGCACGTGCCGGCACTGTCCGGCGGATAATAAGGCTTCCGCCATGCGCATGTTCGGCAGGGCCGCCCCACAGCCTTGGCCGACGAGGTCCAGCGCGAGCACATCTCGCCGAAGTCCAAGGCGCTCCGTGACATAGCTGGTCAGACCCGGGCACAGATAGCCGGTGCACGTGCTAATGATGACTGCCTCTATGGTGTCTGCGTTTTGGTCGGCCTCGCGTAAGGCATGCTCGGCGGCTTCGGCGGCCAGCAGCGGAGCGTACCGAACAAATCGGCGGTGAAGCGTGTCCGGGTTTAAGTCAAATGCTTCTTTCAATGATTCCAGCGCAAGACGTCGTGAAGTAATGCCGTTATTCCCGAGCAAAATTGTTTCGAGGATGGTTTGCGAGCGTGATGTCAGCGCGGGAAACTGAGGCGACGCTTGCAATGCAGCCCAACACTCTGCTTGCGTATAGCGGTGCGGAGGAGTGGCGGTCCCGAGCCCGAGAATGTGCATGGCTGAATTGTAACAGATTACCGAGGCGCCGCCACTGGGGGGAGATCGGCGGCCTGGAAGCCCGGCTGCGGGTGGTAATACGACAGGGCCTCGGGCATCCATTCTTCGAGTTGCTTGATCCGTGTGCCGTGGCCGGGATGGGTCGAAAGAAATTGCGGCGGTTGTCCCTTCGAGAGCTGCTCCATGCGCTCCCACACATGAACCGCCTCATGCGGGTCATAGCCGGCCTGCGCGGCCAGGAGCAGGCCGATGTGATCGGCTTCGGATTCATGCGATCGGCTGAAGGGCAACAGGACGCCCACGTTGACCCCCAACCCGAGGGCCGCCATGGTGGCCTGGGCGGCTGCGGGGTTCGTACCGTATGCTCCCAAGGCGACGCTGGCGGCTTCCAGGCCGATTTGCGCCAGTATGCCCTGGCTCATGCGCTCCGCGCCGTGCCGGGCCAGCGCATGGGTCACTTCATGGCCGAGGATGGCGGCGAGGCCGGCTTCGTTCTTGGCGACCGGGAAAATGCCGGTATAAACCGCGATCTTGCCGCCCGGCAGCGCGAAGGCGTTCATCGTCTTGTCGTCTTTGATCACGCTCACTTCCCAGGCAAACTTCCTGGCGATGTCGGCGTACTTGGATTGTTTCGCGGCCTCGATGATGCGCGCCGCCACCCGCTTGACCGGGTCCACTTCACGGGGGTCCTGCGAGAGTCGGATCTTCGGGTCGTGGAGCACCTGATCGTAGGCTTGGGCGCCCAACTGGGCCTCCTGGGATTCCGGCATGAGGAGCAGTTGGGAGCGGTGCGTGTAGGGATTGGTCGAACAGGCGAGCAACCCGACCGTGCCGCCGGCGAGAAGGCTCAGGAAGAGGGCGGTCGGCCGAAGGAATCCACGGAGCATGAGGCACCTCGCAATGAAGGACGCGGTCGATGGCGCCGCAGTGGCGCCGGGGATATTCTACACGGCCGGCGGGAATCCATCCAGAGCCCATCCCTCTCGTCAACCGGCGCCGCTCTATGCTAGGCTGAACGCAGACCAACACAATCTCTGGGACACGTGGGAAAGTTTAAGCTGGCATCGGAATTCCAACCGCGGGGGGATCAGCCCCGCGCGATCGAGGCCCTGGCTGAGGGGCTCACGCAGGGGCTCCCGCACCAGGTGCTCCTCGGCGTCACCGGGTCGGGGAAGACGTTCACCCTGGCCAACGTGATCGAGCGCGTCCAGAAGCCCACGCTGGTCATCGTCCATAACAAGACCCTCGCCGCCCAGCTCTATCGGGAGTTCCAGGGCTTCTTCCCGGACAACGCGGTGGAGTAC
>JBGQHF010000160.1:0-3677 GCA_041497835.1 Terriglobia bacterium | reverse complement strand
TTGAATTTCATTTCTTCCGGCGGCAGCTCGACTGCGAGCCCCGCGGCACGCAATTTCCGCGCGATGCTGACTGCCGCGGGATAGGCCTTCGGGCCCATCCAGGCGATGAACACGCTGAGGACCAAGGGAGGAGGCGCGCTGCCGGTCTCCTGAATGGAAAGGATCGAGCGGTCGCTGCCGATGGCGAACCCGATGCCTTTCGTCGGCGGGCCGCCGAGGAGTTCGACCAAGCCGTCGTAGCGGCCACCGCCGCAGACGGCATTTTGCGAACCGAGGCCTTCGGCGGTGACTTCGAAAGTGGTGCGCGTGTAGTAGTCGAGGCCGCGGACGAGGCGCCAGTTTTCTTCATACTTGATGCCGCGCAGCTTCAGCTCCTCTTTTAGTTTTGCGAAATGTTCGCAGCAGGCAGCGCAGAGATGGTCGGAGATGCGCGGCAGCTTTTCGATGATGGGCTGCTCTTCGGGAATCTTGGAATCGAGGACGCGCAGCGGGTTGGTCTCGATGCGGCGCTGGCTGTCCGCGCCGAGCTGGGTTTTCACTCTTTGCAATTCGGCGCGCAGCAGTTCGACGTATGCGGGGCGGCAATTTTTGTCGCCGATGGAGTTTACATAGAGCGTGGTGCGAGTGAGGCCCACGCGATGGAAGAATACCAGCAGCATTTCGAGAACTTCGGCGTCGATGGCAGGCGCGTCGGACTGGCCGAGGACTTCGGCGCCGATCTGATAGAACTGGCGGTAGCGTCCTTTTTGCGGGCGCTCGCGGCGGAACATTGGGCCGACGTAGTAGAGCTTTGCATCACCGGGAAGCGCCTGCATGTTGTGTTCGATGTATGCGCGGCAGACGCTGGCTGTCGCTTCGGGGCGAAGCGAAACCTTGGCGGCCTGACGAATCGCCCCTGAAAGCTCTTCCCGTGACGCCGTAGCTTCCTGTCCTCTTGCGCTGCCCGGAATCGGTTGCAACGGATCGGTTTCGTGAAGGGTCACCTTCACTTCGGACATCGCGACATCGGGTAGATCAAACGTAAACATCTCTTTCGAGACAATATCCGTCTCAGCGCCAACCGACCTTGCAAAGAGATCGGTCTGCTCAAAGACCGGTAGGCGGATTTCGCGGAAGTTGTAGGATTCAAAGACTTCACGGGCGGCCTGTTCGAACCAGTTCCAGAGGGAGGAATCGGGCGGAAGGATGTCGCGGGTGCCTTTGATGGCGCGAAATTGGCGTTTTTCAGTCATAGAAGAAGTGGCTCGTGACCCGCACTTCGTCCGCCGCGGCGGACTTCGGCGGGCAGGCGAGTGTCGAGTGGCTAGAGCAGATAGCCACATGGCCGTTTTTGTTGCGATTAGAAATCGAGCAATCCGTTTGTTTGCAATATTTTAAGTAGTTTTCTGAATCCGGCAATGTTGCGATTAGCCTTTTCTTCGCCTCGTAGAATTTCGGGGCATTGGGCCCGGAAACGGGTTGGCGGCAGAGCGCCGGTCGAGGCCCGCCTGCCAGATTCGAGTTTAACATTCTGCCCATCGCACCATTGTATCAAGACGATGCAAGCGTTTCGGGCCGTGCGGAGAGATTCACGCAGCGAACGGTCAATTTCCGGACTCGGACTTGTAAGCTTCCATATATTCGACATAGCGCTCGGCGTAGGCGTCAATCGAAGCCTGGTCGGCGTCGGTGAGCGAGCGGCGGAATTTTCCCGGATGGCCCATGAAGAGGCTGCCGGGCGGGACGTCGGCGCCTTCGGGGACGAGGGTGCCGGCGGCGACGATGGAGCCCGCGCCGATCCTGGCGCCGTTCAGGATGATCGAGCCCATGCCGATGAGGCAGCGCGACTCGATGGTGCAGCCGTGGAGCACGGCGCCGTGGCCGATGGTGACCGCGTCGCCGAGGATCAGCGGATGCGTGTCGCGCATGACGTGGAGGACGGAACCGTCCTGGATATTCGTGCGCGCGCCGATGCGGATGAAATTCACGTCACCGCGGATTACGACGCAGGGCCAGACGCTGGAATCCGCGCCGATGGTGACGTCGCCGATGACGACGGCTTGCGGGTCAACGTAGGCGGTTGCGGCGATTTGCGGCTTGCGGCCGCGAAAAGTGCGAATCAAGATTGGCTCCCTGAAATTCTGTCGAGCAAACTAACACACGCATGCAGGAGTGACAAGGAAGGGAGCGGTCTGTTCGGTGATTGCCGGGGCGGGGGCCCTCGCTTCGCTCTAGTCTAGGTACGCGCTTCGCGCGGTCAGGATTATCTCGGAGCTAAAGCTCCGACCCCCTAAAAATCTGGGCGAATAGGCAACGCAGCAGGGGCGGAAGCGTGCCAAGAAGGTGTCAACGAGAGTCCCGATTACCTTTTATCGAGGTAAGCCTTCGCCTCTCGGAGTTCGTCACAATCGGCAACGCGGTCTTCCTGGGCCACCGCAGCTAAATACCACCGCGAGGCGTTCGCTTCGTCCAGCGCGACGCCCACACCCCCTGAGAAAATACGGCCAAGTTCGATTGCAGCGAGGAACTCGAAATCCCCAACGGACTCGTAAAGGCGAATCGCTTCATGAGGGTTCCTGGGGATGCCCAATCCTTGAGCGTGCATGCGGGCCAGATTTAATACCGCGCGCGAAACGCCTTGATTGGCAGCGGCGGACAGGAATTGAAACGCCTGTTGGTAGTCGACCTGGACTTCTGTCCCATCCAAGTAACATATCCCCAGAACACACTGAGCGACGGCGCTTCCGGATTCAGCTTTTTGATGTAACTCGCGAATGTCCATCTTAGGCGCTTTCCCGCATTTGGCGTGCTAGAGGATCTGGACGGAGGGGGCCGCGGCGGCGGATGCGGTCGAGACGCGGGCGGCGACGTTGCGCGCGACTGCGTAGATGCTTTTTGCGCCGGGGGCGTCTTCGCCGAGGGAGGCGACGGGTTTGCCGGTGTCGCCGCCGATGCGGATTTGCGGATCAATTTCAATCTCGCCGAGGAACGGGACACCGAAGGTTTGCGCCATGCGCTGGCCTTCACCGTGGCCGAATACGTCGATGCGTTCCTGGCAATGCGGGCAATTGAAGTAGCTCATGTTTTCGACGACGCCAAGGATTTCCACGTGCACCTGGCGGAACATTTCGATGGCTTTGCGTACGTCGGCGAGCGAAACAATGGAGGGCGTGGTGACGACGACGGTGCCGGTGAGGGCGACGCTCTGGATGAGCGTGAGCTGGACGTCGCCAGTGCCGGGCGGCAAATCCACGATGAGGTAATCGAGTTCGCCCCACTGCACGCTGCGGAGAAATTGCTGGATCACGCTATGAAGCATGGGGCCGCGCCAGATGAGCGGCTTGTCCCCCGGATTAAGCAGGCCCATGGAGATCATTTTCACGCCGTAGGCCTCGACGGGGACGATGGTGCGCTCGTCGATGGCGCGGGGCTGCTCGTTGGTGCCGAGCATCACCGGAACGTTTGGGCCGTACACGTCCGCGTCGAGAAGGCCGACTTTTGCGCCGAGATTCTTGAGCGCGATGGCGAGGTTGACGGCTACGGTGGTCTTGCCGACGCCACCCTTGCCGCTGGCGACGGCGATGAGATTTTTTACGCCGGCGATGGGCGGCTTCTTGTCGAGTACGGGTCCGGTGTGCATGAGGGTCCTTTCGATCCTGCGAGCTTGCAGGCGCTGCCCTGCGCGCAGGAGTAGCATC
>JBGQHF010000159.1:0-3762 GCA_041497835.1 Terriglobia bacterium | reverse complement strand
CGCGGCGCCGAAACCCTGCTGGTCCACGGCGCGAGCGGCGGCGTCGGCATTGCCTCCGTGCAAATTGCCCGCGCCATGGGCATGACCGTCCTGGGCACCGCGGGCACGGAACAGGGCCTCGAGCTCGCCAAGCGCGAAGGCGCACATCACGTCTTCGACCACCGCGCCGCCGGCTACACCGACGCCATCCTGAAAGCCACCGGCGGCCGCGGCGTGGACGTCATCCTCGAAATGCTCGCCAACGTGAATCTCGGCGCGGACTTGAAGCTTCTCGCTCCGCGCGGCCGCGTCGTCGTCATCGGCAGCCGCGGCGACGTCACCATCACCCCGCGCGACCTCATGGCCCGCGAAGCCTCCATTCACGCCTTCGTGTTGTGGAATATCCCGCCCGACGCCGCAGCGGACGCGCACGCTGCGATCCTCGCCGGCCTCGAGAACGGCGCGCTGCGTCCCGTCGTCGGCAAGGAGCTGCCGCTCGCCCAAGCCCCTCGCGCCCACAAAGAGGTGATCGAGTCGCGCGCCTTCGGCAAAATCGTACTCATCCCCTGACCGCGGGAAGATCCTTGCTTGAGGTTCGTGTAGCGGCGAGCTTTAGCCCGCCATCCTCTTTCTTCTATCGCTCAGGAATTTCCCGATCAGCACCGCATAAAACGGTGCATACACCAGCCATTGCATCAACGGATCGAAGTGCCACCGCCCGTTGATCCCGTAATCAATCAGCACGTTGTAGGAGAGAAACTGCAGCACCGTCAGCAGCAGCCACGCCGGATTCGGGAAAAAGCACAGAAACGGCGCCATCCACGTGAAATACCAGGAATATCCGTTCGGCGCGAACAACAGAATCGTTCCGAACAGCAGAAATCCCGCCCGCTCCGGCTCCGCGCGCCGCGCCGCCAGCCACAACGCCAATCCCCACGCCGCCGCTACGCCGGCCCACGCCGCGATGCGCGGATTCCCCGTGAGCCAGCTAATCACCGTGTACAGGCTCGCGTGATAATTCCGCCACGTCGCCTCGTAATACGTCAGGTTCGCGCGCAGCATCGCCAGTCCGCGCCAGTACGGCGCCAGCAGCAGCGCGCCCGTCGCCCCTGCAAGCAGCGCCGCAAGCCATCCCTCGCGCGTGCGGGGCCAGCCCGCCCGCCGCATCCACAGCGGCAGCAGCACCGCCGGAAACACTTTCACCAGCGCCGCCGCCGTCAGCGCTATCGTTGACAGCGCCGGGTGCCGCCTTATAATCAGTAGCGCCGTAACGACGGCGGCAAGCGCCAGCGCGTCGTTATGCCCGCTGCCGGCAAACTCCACAATCACCAGTGGATTCCAGGCATACACCGCCAGCCGAAAGGTGCGGTCGTCCGCGGAACGAAAGTGCCGTGCCAGCAGGAGCAGGATCAGCAGGTCAGCGAGCGCGAGCGGCGCCTTGAATCCCGTCGGCCCGGGCAGTAGTTTGTCCGTCACCCGGTACACGAGCTGCGCCGCCGGCGGATAGATGGACGGCATCTCCGGCCCGGGCATTGCGCGCCAATGCTCGTCGCGCAGTGAAGCGAGGCGCGGGTCCCGGCCGTTGACGGCGTACGGATTCCAGCCGTGGTTTTGAATCCGGCCGTCCCAGCGGTAGCGGTGGATGTCGTCGGAGAGCGACGCCTCGAGCGGGAAGAGCGTCAGCCGGAAGAGAATCGCCGCGGCGATCAGCAGAAAATACGAAACGCGCGTGGAACTCGAATGCTCGCACAGATACAGCGCAATGAGATACACAACGCCTGCGGCCAGCGCCAGCACGATGAACTCGATGACGTGCAGCTTCAGGTCGTTCAGGTGATGCATCCGCGCGTAGAGCGATTCGAGCAGCGCGCCGCCGCAGCACACGGCGGCAAGCTGGACGCGGGAAGAGAATCGGCCGGCCATTAGCAGGAGAGAGGAAGATCGTTACGGTGTGGTTCGCACTCCAACTCGCGATTCTCGCGGCGCTTCAGAATCCGTTCGCGCATTACTGGAAAAAAATAACCGACCGCACTTTCACCGGCGTCTATCGCGTGAACAGCTTCGACCTCGCCATGATGATTCCCTACTTCATCGTGCTGTTCGTCCTGGCGATGTACGGCCTGCACCGCTACTGGCTCGTCTACGAATTCTTCAAGTACTCGAAAAACGTGCCCGGGCCGCCGCCCCCGGTCGAAAACTGGCCCAAGGTTACCATACAGCTTCCTATCTTCAACGAGCGCTACGTCATCGAGCGCCTCGTCGAAGCCGTCTCGCGCTTCGACTATCCGCGCGAGCTGCTCGATGTTCAAGTCCTCGACGACTCCACCGATGAAACCTGCGAAGTCGCCCGCGCCTGCGTCGAGCGCCACGCCGCGCAGGGCATGCCAATCGCCTATCTCCACCGCGCCAACCGCGAGGGCTTCAAGGCCGGCGCGCTCGCCAACGGGCTCAAGACCGCCCAGGGCGAATTCGTCGCCATCTTCGACGCTGACTTCATTCCCGAACCCAGCTTCCTCCGCCTCACGATTCCTTATTTCCTGAATCCCCGGGACGCGGGGAAGATCGCCATGGTCCAGACTCGCTGGACCTACCTCAACAGCGACTACTCCCTCCTCACCGAAGTCGAAACCATTCTCCTCGACGGCCACTTTGTCATCGAGCACGGAGCCCGCTCCCGCCGCGGCGTCTTCTTCAACTTCAACGGCACCGCCGGCGTCTGGCGCCGCAGGGCCATTGACGACGCCGGCGGCTGGCAGCACGACACGCTCACTGAAGACACCGATCTCTCCTACCGCGCACAGCTTCGCGGCTGGAAGTTCCTCTATCTCCCTGACATTGAGTGCGCCTCCGAGCTGCCCGTGGACATGAACGGTTTCAAAGCCCAGCAGGCGCGCTGGGCCAAGGGCCTCATGCAGACCGCGAAAAAAATCCTCCCCAAAGTTTTCAAGTCCGCTGCGCCCTGGCACGTCAAGGCCGAAGCCTTTTTCCACCTCACCGCCAACATCAGCTACCCGCTCATGGTCCTGCTTTCCACCATGCTCCTGCCCGCGATGATCGTGCGTTTCTATCAGGGCTGGTTCCAGATGGTGGTCATTGATCTGCCGCTCTTCCTCGCTTCCACGTGCTCCATCTCCAGCTTCTATCTCCTCTCGCAGCGCGTCCTCCGGCCCAAGACGTGGTGGCGCACCTTTCTCTTCATGCCCTTCGTCATGGCCACCGGCATCGGCATCTCCGTGCGCAACGCCAAGGCCGTTCTGGAAGCGATTTTCGGCGTGAAAAGCGAATTTGCCCGCACGCCGAAATACAAAATCGAGGACAAGCGGGACACCTTCGTCAAGAAAACCTACAGCAACAAAGCCGGATGGATTCCCTACGCGGAAGTCTTACTGGGGTTCTACTTCGCTTTCACCGTCTTCTACGCCATCACCAACGAAAACTACGCCACGGTTCCCTTTCTCTTGCTCTTCGTGTGGGGCTATCTCTATACGGGCTTCATGTCCCTCGGCCAGGCCTGGTTCGCCCATCTCCGCTTCGGCGTCAACGCCCCCGAAATGCGCCCCGCCGCCTCCGGCGCCCCGGGTTTCTGATGCAGGACACCTACGATTGGAGTCGCCCAACCAGCCTCCAACTGGCAAGGTATGCCGAACTTCTTGTGATGGCGGAGTTTCTTCGATGGGGCCTCGAGGTATACAGCACAGAAGTCGACGAGAAAGGAATAGACCTTCTAGTGCGAAATGGCACCGGGAACGTCTACGATGTCCAAGTCAAGTCCAGCCGAAACCT
>JBGQHF010000158.1:0-3777 GCA_041497835.1 Terriglobia bacterium | reverse complement strand
CCTGTCTTCTGTTTTCACCTAGAATTATTCGCAGGCTGAAGCCTGTGCCACTCAGTCTATGCAAACCTGGCGCAGCAACTTGAAATCGCTGAGCATCTTCCCTGTGCCGAGCACGACCGACGCCAGCGGATCGTCGGCGATGGAAACCGGCAACCCGGTCTCTTCGCGGATGCGCTTGTCCAGATTCTTCAGGAGCGCGCCGCCGCCGGTCAGAACAATTCCGCGGTCGCTGATGTCCGCGGAAAGCTCGGGCGGTGTGCGTTCCAAGGCCACGCGGATGGCGTTCAGGATCGTGGCCACGCACTCGCTCAGCGCTTCGCGGATTTCGCTGTCATCAATGGTGACCGTGCGCGGCACGCCTTCGATCAGGTTGCGGCCCTTGACTTCCATCGTGAGCGGCTTCTCCAGCGGATACGCGGAGCCGATCTCCATCTTGATCTGCTCGGCGGTGCGTTCGCCGACGAGCATGTTGTACTTGCGCTTCAGGTACTGCATCACCGCCTCATCCATCTCGTTGCCGGCCACGCGCACCGAACGCGAATACACGATGCCGCTCATGGAAATGACGGCGATGTCCGTCGTTCCCCCGCCGATATCCACGACCATGTTTCCCGAAGGCTCTTCGATGGGCAGGCCCGCGCCGATCGCTGCGGCCATCGCCTGTTCCACGAGAAAAACTTCGCTGGCCCGCGCGCGGTAGGCGGAGTCCTGCACGGCGCGCTTTTCCACCGGCGTGATTTCGCTCGGCACGCCGATCACGATCCGCGGGTGCACCAGCACGCGGCGGTTGTGCGCCTTCTGGATGAAGTAGGTGAGCATCTTCTCGGTGACCTTGAAGTCTGCGATCACGCCGTCTTTCATCGGCTTGATGGCCACCACGTTGCCCGGCGTCCGCCCGAGCATCTCCTTGGCCTCGCGGCCGACTGCTACCACTTCGCCGTTGTTCTTGTTGATGGCCACGATCGATGGCTCATTCACGACGATGCCCTTGCCGCTGGCAAACACCAGTGTGTTGGCGGTGCCCAGGTCAATCGCAAGGTCCGACGAAAACAGGCTGAACACCGACCTCAGGTTGAAACCGTTCTTGAACATGTCCCCTCAGCCCCCCGCGGAGAAAACATCCCCGCCGCCCGGGGTCTCCCCTGCGGGCCTAGGACTGGCGCAAAGCAGCCGCGCCGCGGTCCTTACTTCGGAATCACGATGGGCACCCTCTGGATCGCCGTGCCTCCCCGGCGATTCTGCCCGGTAATCACAATCGTTTGCTGGCCCGGCTGGAGCGGCTCCGTGAAATGCCGGAACTTGCCGTCCGGTGCGATGTTCGGAACGGGCTGGCCATTGACGATCAGCGCCGCCCCCGGTTCGCTGCGGCCGATGATCTCGACGACTCGCCCATGAATCTGTGTGCCTTCGATCTCCAGGAGCATCTCCTGGGTCTTCCCCTGTGCGACGAGCGAGAACTTGAACGTATTACTCGGTTCACTGGTCTGTTTCTTGGCATCCACAGCGGACACGTTCCAGAAGTACTCGCCCGCGTCGAGGCCCGTCACTTCCGCGCTCGTGGTCGGAAGCTTCGTTTTCTCCACAACCGTTTTTGCGAACATCGAGGTCGTGCTGATACGTAGTGTATAAGAGACGGCTTCCGGCACCGGCTTCCATTCAAAGTGCACCGCCGCGGTCTTCGGCGAATCCACGATCAGGGGTGCAAGGTTGATCGGGTCGACCAGGTCCGGCGGGGCGAGGACGTTGGTCTTCGTCATGGCTTGGCCCGGCTGAATCGCCGTTCGCTCCCATTGGCCCAGCTCGATTTTCTCCTGGCCTCGCTGTACTTCCGCGCTGCCGCCAGAGATGATGATTTCGCCCTCTTTCTTCGTCGGATCGTTCTTCACGGATGCCCGGCTGTTTTGCCGGAGTTGCGCTGTCGCATCCTCGACGCTCACGGCCGCCTTGGAACCGGGCGAGGACCAATTCGGCGTTGCCAGGTCCACCGCGCCGACGTTGATGCGCACCGCCGTATTCGAACTGTCGCGCGTAACCACGTTCTCTTCGACCGTCACCAGGGTATCGGACTTCACGGTGTACGTCGTGCCGTCGGCAAAGGTAATGCGTGCCGCGCCGTCCGATGCGGTCTGGATCAAATCGCCCTTGTCCAGTGTCGTCCGGTAATCGGCATTCACCCACTGCACCGAATTCACCTTTTTGATCTGCACCCTGCCGTCCAGGTTGACGAAGCGCGCCTGGCGTTGCTCCAGCGGCGCCGAATCTGCGTCCACGTCGCCCACGGCATTCGTGACTTTCTTATAGACGGCGGAATACCAGGCCGGAACGATGAGATACAGCGTGGCCAGGACACTCGCCAGAATCAACACCCCATAGATGGCCACGGTCTTGTACGTGATCGCGGTCCAGTACACCTCCACCCTTCGGATCTTCGGGCGGCGGATCGGGTCGCTAGGAATCTGTGTTGTCACAAGCGAACGCGCAGCAATTGCGCCAATTTTGCAATGTAGCACAGCGTTTCCTGAGCGTCCAACGGGCCGCGCCCCGGGTGGTCAATCCGCCAATACTTCGCTCACCCGAGCTGCCCAATCCGCCCACCGGCCCTGTCTTTTCGAACCCCGGCGCCTTTGCCGGGGTGAGACCGCCCCTCATCTCCCCGGCACGCCGGTGAGTCTGAAAAAACGAATCATGGTCGGCAGTATGGTGACCGAATAGAGGGTTGATGGAACCGGAATCCACCGCCAGATCCAAACTGCGAACCTTGGTCGGATGAGAAAAGAGTTCCTTGTAAGGAAGAAGAGGACGAACCGTTGGCAGCTTCACACGCTCTAAGTGTCTCTTGACAGAGCCGGCGGCGTCATAGAAGGTGGCCCCGGATTTCTTCTTTCTTGCCCCTCGTCGCGCCGTTCCCTCAGAGGCGGCACAGCCCGTTTTTTGCTGACGGCTCATATTCGAGAGAGCCGCCCCGATGCGCGTGCTCTATCCTTTCGCCCTCTCCAGATACTCTCCCACCAGGGCCGCGCAGGCCTCCACAAATTCCTGGTCCGGCTTTCCGAAGGTATCGGCAAAATAGCTTTCGACATCGAGTTCGCTGGCAAGCCGGTTTTTTGCGAAGATCGGCACAACCATCTCCGATTTCACGAGGTCGGACCCCGCCAGATAGCGCGGATCATCGGCTACGTTATTCACCACGATGGCTATGCCGGTTGAAGCTGCCGCGCCGCAGAGTCCCCGGCTCAGAGGAATGCGTTCATTGGGCGCAAAACTCCCAACGTAGGGCCCCACCACCAGCACTCCGGGATCTTTCTTGTCGACGAGATAAAAGCCCACCCAGTTGTAGCGCGCCATCTCCTCGTGCAGGCGCTGCGCCATGCGCTCCATCAGCGACTCGGCCGAGCCGCCGGAGTGCGCGAATTCCTTGAATTCCTGCAGCATTTCCGAATGTCGTGTCATCATGATTCTCAGTCGTTGCTGTTATAACCCTCTCCGCAACCCGGAGCAATGTCATTCTGGGGCGGACCCTCTGGTTTCCTTCCATCCTTCACAGGTTCCATCGCGAACGCCCGTCTTTCTTTCCGACGATCACCCATTCCGCCGCACGCAGGAATCTCTCGCCCGTCCCGATTCCATTTGTTGCCCGCGCTCACCATCGCCTATAATGTGGCGTTTGCTCCTACGGGAGGGGGCGTTTCGGATGGCTGGCGTCTTTGCCAACAAGAAAGTCCTAGTCCGCGTTTTCATCGGCATGGTAATCGGCCTGATTGCGGTGAGCATGCTGTT
>JBGQHF010000157.1:0-3792 GCA_041497835.1 Terriglobia bacterium | reverse complement strand
GCTCGTGCACACAAAAGACTGGGTGTGGAAGCTGAAGAGCGGCACACTCACGCTTTCCGAGGAGATGAAACTCGAAATCCCGTACTCGCCGGAGATGGTAGAGGCATTCTGGCTTGCGGCCGGCGGCTCAATCCTCGCCGCGCAACGCGCGATAGCAGATGGCTTTTGCGTGAATCTCGGCGGCGGATTCCACCATGCCTATCCGGACCATGGAGAAGGGTTCTGTGCGATCCATGACGTGGCCGTGGCGATCCGGCGTTTGCAGGCGGACGGACGGATTCAGAAGGCGATGGTCGTGGACACTGACGTACACCACGGCAACGGAACTGCGGCGATTTTCCGCGATGATCCGAGCGTCTTTACTCTCTCTATCCATCAGCTCAACAACTACCCGTCTTACAAACCGGCCTCCAGTCTGGATTTGGACATGCCGGACGGCGCGGGGGACGAGGAGTATCTCGCCGCGTTGACGCCTGCCGTCCGAAACTCGCTGGACAAATTTCAGCCGCAGCTCGTGTTCTATGTCGGTGGCGCGGACCCCTACCGTGAAGATCAGCTCGGCGGGTTGTCACTCACGATGGAAGGGTTGCGGCAGCGCGACCGGCTCGTTTTTGAAGAGGCTCGCCGCCGCGGCATCCCCGTGGCGACGGTCCTGGCGGGCGGTTACGCGCGCCGCGTGGAAGACATGGTGAGAATCCACGTGAACACGATTCTTGCCGCGCGAGAAGTGGCCGCGGCGTTTCCTTCCATTTCCGCCGCGCGAAACTGATAGACTCCCGCCAGTTTTAGTCCTGCTTGAAGACAATAGAGGAGGTCTCTGATGTTTCGTGCGCCAAGGCGCCGGCGACGCTGGATCTTTCCTTCAAGAACTATCTTCCTGCTGAGTTGTGGAGCTAGCTGCGATCCGTTTAGCGCAGGGGCTCGCACACGGTTCGATTCACGGCGAGAGATATGGCCGAAGCGGCGGATTTCATCGAGTTCGTGACGGACTACGGGCCGGACTTGGCGCCTTGAAAGCTACTTAGCCTGGTGTTGGGCGGCTAACGCGTTCTGAATGGCGGCGGTAAGTATTTTCTCGAAATCTTCTTCTCCGAAGCCTTCCGAACGGTACGAAATCTTTCCCGAGCGATCCAAGACGATAACCGTCGGATAGGAATTCACCCCCAGGAGTTTGTTGAGGCCATCGGCAAATACCGTCGTAGTCTGGATCTTCTCTTCTGCCAGATAAGGCGGCACGAGGGATTCGTCTTCATCGCAGTTGGCTGAAAGGAAGATGACTTCGGCGTCGGCGCGAAATTCCGAGGAGACCCGCTCGAAAAGCGGCTCAAGGGCGCGGCATGGGCCGCACCAGGTGGCCCAGAAATTCAGGACCACGACCTTGCCTCGCGCGCGGGAGAAGGCAAGCGGCGTGCCCTCCGGAATTCGGCGCAGCGTGAAGTCGTATGGTTCGCGGGCGTCAGGGTTGCGTTTCGGCGGAGGCGTTCGCGCGGCCAAAGCAGTCTCGTCGTACGCCCGAAGGATATAGTCGCCCAATCCGTCTTCCGAGCCGTGCGCAAGCCTCCAAACGTTTCCCAACTTGCGGCGGATGGCCTGGCGGCCATCGCTGCCCGCCGCCGATTCCGCGAGAACGAATGCACGCGCGTACTGCGCGATGGCGCGATTCAGATCTTTCTGCAGCTCGGCGATCTCCCCCAGCTTTTCGGCAGCCGCCGAATTCGGCGCGAGCGCGTAGCTCGCCTCAAGGTCGTGAATCGCATCTTTGTGGTCGCTCTGCCTGTCGTAGAGGCGCCCACGAAGCAACAGTACCGTCGTCTGAAGTTGCCGCCTCTCATCCTCCCACTCCTGTTGGGAAACCCGGGGAGACTTTTCGGCCAGGGTTTGACGCTGGATGTGGTCGAGGACACGGGTGGCGTAGCTAATCGCTCGCTTCATTCCCTCCTGATCCCCCGCGCGGTCGATGAGCTGAATCGCGAGCAGGTTCATGGACATGTCATCGGGCGATAGGGCGACGATTCGCTCGGCATAATTTGCGGCGGCTGTGGTGTCACGGAGCTGCAGATTGGCTTCGACCAGGGCGCGGTAAATATCCGATTTGCGCCGCGTGTCCGGATATTTTTTCAAGTAGGCTTCGAGATTGCGTGCGAGCGCTGCCCGGTCGTTTCCGGAGTTGTCTATGGCCCGCTGCAGATCCTCTTCCGGAGTATGTTGTTTGGATGCCGAGGGCTTCCCTTCGTGCGCGGGCGGAGATTCCTTCGGCTCCTGGGCCTGGAGAGACGAAGCCGTTCCGGGAGAGATAGAGATTCCAAAAAGGCCGCAAACTCCTAGCGCGCGCAAAAACGAAATGAGGCGGCCCTGCATTGCTGGTCATTGTACCCGGTTCGGCAAATTGTGGCGATCCACCCGGTCTGCGTACTCCGCAGGGGAATTGGCTACCGCGCGGGGCGTGGCAGCAACTCGTTCAGCGATCCCTGGCGGTATCCCTCCAGGTCGAGGGTTACATAGCGGAAGCCGGCCGATTTCACCCGCCGCGCGATCTCCGCGGCCATCTCTTGCGAGAGAGCGCGGGGCAGCTCTTCACGGGCAATTTCCACGCGCGCGAGCTCTTCGTGAACGCGCACTCGGAATTGCCGAAATCCGAGTTCGCGCAAAGCCGCTTCCCCTCGCTCGACGAGGGAGAGTCTATCGCGCGTTACACGGGTACCGTAGGGGATGCGCGACGCCAGGCAGGCCGAAGCAGGACGGTCCCACGTCGGCAGTGCGGCGCGTTGCGACAGGAGGCGTATCTCCGCTTTCGACAAACCGGCATCCAGAAGAGGGGCAAGCACGTGGTGTTCCGACGCGGCGCGGTGGCCCGGGCGGAAATCGAGCGTATCGTCGGCGTTCACGCCATAGGCGACGCCGGCAAACCCTCGCGTGGCGGCGAGTTCGTCCATCGCGGAGAAGAGCTCGTCCTTGCAGTAGTAGCAGCGGTCGGGCTGGTTCGCCTGATAGGAAGGATTGTCGAGTTCGTGCGTCTCGATAAACTCATGCGCAATGGGCACGGCGCAGAGAAACTCCTCGACGCGCTCACGGTCGTAAGCCGAAAAGCTCGGCGACACGGCGGTAATGGCCGAAACACGTGGGGCCAGCGCGCGGTGGGACGCCCAGGCAAGATAGGCCGAATCGGCGCCTCCGGACAGGGCGACGAGCAGCGGTCCGGCTTGGGCGAGGCGTTCGAGAAGCAGAGTTTCCTTCTCCCCGGCCGACAATTCCGGAGTTCCCGCTCCGCGAATGCGCACGTAAGAACTCATCGCACGCCAGTATAGCGCAACGGCTTGCCGGGGCGACTCCCCGAAGGGAAGGATCACCAGTTCGCTATTTGAAATCAAGAAGGACGTCGACAGTTTTCTTCTGCGGATCGGTTCGCAGCCAATGTCCGATTTCCGTATAGTGAACCGCCAATTCGCCGAACACTTCGCCGCCGTGCTCTTGAAGGCGGGCAAGAAATGCTTCGAACTTCAGCTTGTCAAAGATCTCCCCGCGGGGGATGGGCCAGGACGCGCGGATAAGTTTCTCCGCCGCGAGCGAAGCGCCGGTAAGCACGAGGTCGCCGTACCGGTATTGCAGACCCTCTGTCACGGACACGCGATAGGAAAGCGTGTGAGCCTGATCCTCATAGGACGGCTGCGGGTCAACCTGGGCCTCCAGATATCCACGACGGCCATACTCCTCGCGCACGCGCTCGAACGCCGCCTCGATGGCCTGCCCGTTCGCGACCTCTCCGGATTTCAATGCGAAGCTGTCGTTCAGCTG
>JBGQHF010000156.1:0-3900 GCA_041497835.1 Terriglobia bacterium | reverse complement strand
CGGCATTCTCGGAGAACTGCAGTTCGTGCAGGTCGAGCCAGATGACAATCTCGAGGATGCCGGAATCGGCCGGCTGCATCGGGTTGACCTGCGCCTGAAGGCCGAGGCTCATCGAATCTATAGGGCTAATCGCCGCGGCATCGAGCGAAGCTTTGCGTTCGCCTGCGTCGCTGGGTGGGTCGGGCGTCGCAAAGTAACCCTTGCGGTAACGAATCTGCAAACCCGGCCGGTTGACGTGAATCTTGATCTCGTGAAACTTGCCGTCCCACTTCCCGTGGTCGGGATAGTAGCCGAGAGAATACGTCAGTTGCCCGTCCGAGAGGGCTCTTCGCGCCGAGCCGGCGATATCGTTCGTGTTGTAGAAGGCGTGGCCCCCGGTCCGTTCCGCCAGAGTATTCATGGTCGCAAAATTATTCTGGTCGATTCCGGCGAACGGGCGTACTGGGCGCCGGGGATTGAACGCGGGACTGCGATTCGCAGCGCTGAACTGCGGCAAGGTCATGAGTCCTCGCGCATCCACCGGGTAGATTGCAAGGTCTGCCTGGTTCATGGCGCGGGCAGCGCGCTCGAGTTCCGCGCCGAACGTTCGTATCTCGCGGGCCGGGTCGCCCAGCGAATCCGCGTCGAGGCCTATGGCGATGGGAAAGCTACCCGATACCCAGATGAGATTCTTGCGGCCGGGGATTCGCGCGAGATGATTGGCGATCGCCTCCAAGGCCGCAGTTGTGGCCTGCGCTCGATTGATTGTATAAAAATCGCTGATGCGCTGGTTTGCTGCGTCAAGGAAGTCCTGGAGCTGCTGTGCTTGGGCGGAATCGGCGCCGGAACCGCCCGCATCGCCCGCGAGAGAGTCCGCATCCGGGGTGGACGCATCCAGCGGAGCCGAAGATTGCCCTCTGTATTTCTCAAGAACGCGCAGAAGGGAAGCCGTATCCTGTGTGAAATCGTGAAGGACCGTGATCTTCCCCGTCAGTGCGTAGATAGCGACGCGGTCCCGCGGCTGAAGCTGCTTCAGGAATTTCACGATTTGTTGCCGCGCGTACATCTGATCTTGGATCTTGGTATTGAGCGCGTCGAAAAGGATGACGGTGACGCTCCCGGGCGCCTGGCCCGTCTCGTCCAGCCGGTTCGTAAACACATTCGGCGGAAGGGGCTTGGCCGCTGGCGCTCTCCCCGAAGGGCCTTCCTGCGAAAAGATGGAGATCGCCTGGTTGTGGCCTTGATCAAGGAGACTGAAATCCTCCTTCGTCAAACCGGCGACAGGCACTCCCTTCTTGTCAAGAACGACCAAGTTTACTTGCACGAGCCGAGTTGTGACGCGAAGGGTCGTAGCCGGTTGCTGTGTCTGCTGGGTGGAGGCCCTGGCAGGGGAGGATTGCGCGCCAAGATGCCATGCGCAGAAAGATAAGCCGCTCAGAAAGCAGACCGCTGCAAGGCCAAACCATCGGCGTGAGGGTTTCCCGACAAAGAACATGCTCGCAGCATAATCTCGTGAACACGATATCGCAAGGTTCCCGCTGTTTTTTCAAGTCCCGGACTGCGCGTTCCTCGGAGCAGGGAATGCCTTCCATCCGTCGGCGTTGGCGTAGAAGAATTGCGGTGACCAATTGCGACGGGTATCATCTAACGCTTGATGCGCTGTCATCCTATTCCTTACGGCCGCCTCCCGCACCAATCCAAGTTGTTTCTCCGTTATGTTGAGGACTTTCCCCAGGTTTCTTCTTATTATGCTCACCCGCCAAAACTGCAGACCATAGTTCACCTCGCGAAGACTTTGAAGTTTCCCGTAGAACGAAGCAAGGCGGTTGCCGCGGCTCTTCGCGAGCACAATGCGGCGTTTGGTTCCGGCGCAGCCACGGGGCAAAACCTCGAACGGCTCCAGAAGGGCGCGGTTGCCATCGTGACCGGACAGCAGGTCGGACTTTTTTCCGGCCCTGCGTACGCGATTTACAAGGCTCTGACCACCATCGCCGTGGCAGAGGAAGTGTCGCGCGCGGGAGTCCCGGCCGTTCCAGTGTTCTGGCTGGCGACCGAAGATCACGACCTGGATGAAGTTCGGACGGCGAATTGGTTTTGGCAGGGAAAGTTGTCGCGACTTGAGTTGGAAGCCGGCACGAATGCGGGACGCCCTGTTGGCCGGATCCGCCTCGGGCCGGGGATTCAGGAATTGGTCCGGCGTGCGGCTGCGATGCTCGAAGGTCCCGACGCGGATCGTATCTCCACGATGCTGCAAGGCAGCTATCGGGCGACAGAGACCTATGGTAGCGCTTTCGGAAAACTGTTTGCCCGGCTGTTCGAGGACGAAGGTCTCATCCTTCTCGATCCTCTCGATGAGCAGTTGCACCGGCTCGCAGCTCCCATCTACCGGCAAGCAATTCAGGAGAGCACGCTATTACGCCAGAAGTTGCTCGCGCGCGGCCGTGAGCTCGACCGCGCGGGCTATTCCGCCCAGGTGAAGGTCACTTCTCAAAGCACCCTGCTCTTCAGCCTGGCGGGGGGCTTGCGGCACTCTCTGACGGAAAGCGGGGGAATGTTTCAGGCGGGAGAAAAAGCCTACTCGGGGGAAGAACTGGTCCAGACCGCGGAGCGTGCTCCGGAAACTCTGAGCCCCAATGCGCTCCTGCGGCCCGTCGTGCAGGATTTTCTACTTCCCGTGGCCGCCTGCGTAGGGGGGCCCGCGGAGGTCGCGTATTATGCGCAATCGGCGGTTTTGTATGAGCACCTGCTTGGCCGGATGCCCGTGGTGCTGCCACGCGCCGACTTCACAATCCTGGATGCGAAAGCCGGGAAGTTATTGAAGCGCTACGGACTGTCTCTCGAAACACTGTGGGCCGGCAAACAGGAAGTCCATCGCCGCATGGAGCTCGAATATCTTCCGTCCTCGCTGGGAAACCAGTTCCAGCGTAGCTCCAAGGAGCTGGGACGTGTTCTTGGGCGGTTGCGAAAGCCGCTCAACAAACTGGATCCCACCCTGGATGGGGCGCTAGACCGTGCTCGCCGGGCCGCATTTTTCCATCTCGAGAAATTGCAGGCGAAGGCGGGCCGGGCGCGTGACTTGCGCGAAGGCATCCTCTCCGTCCACGCAGAACATCTGCAATCGCTTCTCTATCCGAACAAAGCGACACAGTCCCGCGTTTTGTGCTTCCTGCCGTTCTTCGCCAAGTGGGGGATGGGGATCATAGGTGAACTCAAGCGCCGAGCGGGAAACAAGAGCCTCGGCGCGCACCAGGTGGTTCGTTTCGACTGAAGGCGCTACAACGGGAGCGGGCACGATCATCCCGCGCGCACCGGCTGCACGTAAAGATCATCCCAGGCAGCGCCGGAATCAGGGCGAAACATCTCGCCGCCGAGGCGTGCCCGCGCCGCTTTGTGTTACAGTTTTTGCCGGCATGCATCTCGGCGTATACATTCAAGTCCCGTTTTGCCGGACCAAGTGCACCTACTGCAATTTTCAAACCGGCGTGGTGCCTACTGCTCGTTTCCGGCCGTACGTCAGGGCCGTATCCGCAGAAATTCGAGACCGTGGGAAGCTGTATGCGGCAGCCGGAATCGCTCTCCCGAAAGCTATCGCCGATGCCGCCGTGGATACGGTCTATATCGGTGGCGGGACCCCCAGTTTGCTCGAAACGGCCGATCTTCAGCATCTTCTGGACACGATTCAAGAAACATTTCCGGGCGAGATCGCGGAAGTCACTCTGGAGGCGGATCCGGAGACGATTGACGTCACCAGGGCGAGGGCATGGGCGCGCGCGGGCATCAACCGCATTAGTTTTGGCGTGCAGTCGTTTTCGGATCGCGAACTGGCTGCCGCCGGGCGCATGCATCGGAGAGAAGACATCTACCGCGCAGTGCCGATCCTCCGCGATGCAGGCATCGGCAACCTGAGTTTTGACCTCATCG
>JBGQHF010000155.1:0-4550 GCA_041497835.1 Terriglobia bacterium | reverse complement strand
GAACCGCTCAACTGGATCGAGAAGAAAGAACAGAAAAAGATGGGCCGGTACATTCAGGTGGCGCTGGCCAGCGCCGATTTTGCCGTGAAAATGGCGAATTGGCAGCCCGAGCAGTCCAACCTGGATGAGGTAGGGGTTTACATATCGTCGGGCATCGGCGGGTTCGACGTCATCGAGCGCGAGCACGTAAAGCTCATGCAGGGAGGCCCTGGAAAGATCTCGCCGTTCTTTATTCCTGCCGCAATCATCAACCTGGCTTCCGGGCATATCTCGATTCGCTACGGCGCGCGCGGGCCGAATTCAGCCACGGCGACGGCCTGCTCCGCGTCGGCGCACGCCATCGGCGATTCCTACAAGATCATCGAGCGCGGCGCAGCAGAGATGATGATCTGCGGCGGGACGGAGGCCACGATTACGCCGATGGGCATCGGCGGCTTCGCGGCGATGAGGGCGCTTTCAACGCGCAACGACGAGCCCGGGCGGGCGAGCCGGCCGTTTGATGCGAACCGCGACGGGTTTGTGGTAGGCGAGGGCGCGGGCATCGTCATTCTCGAATCGCTCGAGCATGCGCAGCGGCGGAATGCGCCGATCCTGGCCGAGATCGTCGGCTACGGGATGTCCGGCGACGCGTATCACATTACCCAGCCGGCGGAGAACGGCGACGGCGCGTACCGTGTGATGAAGGCCGCGCTGAAAGACGCCAAGCTGCCGCCGGAGGCCATCGGCTACGTGAATGCCCACGGCACTTCGACGCCGATCGGCGATGCCATCGAGACAACGGCGCTGAAGCGGCTCTTTGGAGAGCGTGCCAAGCAGGTCCCGGTGAGTTCGACGAAATCCATGACCGGCCATTTGCTTGGCGGAGCGGGCGGGCTGGAGGGGGGCATCAGCGTTCTGGCTCTGCGCGACCAGATCCTGCCGCCGACCATCAACTACGAGACGCCCGATCCGGCGTGCGACCTCGATTACGTGCCCAACACGGCACGGAAAGCTTCCATCGAGTACGCCCTCTCCAACTCCTTCGGTTTTGGCGGCACCAACGCGGCCCTGATCTTCAAGCGCTGGGACGGAAAGTAGGACGGTATCCACTTTGTTCGATTTTCGAATGTCATTCTGAGGATTCGACCCGGTCGAATCCGAAGCATCTCAGCCCGATGAGCGGCCCCGCTTGACGGTGCGTTGAGATCCTTCGCTTTGCTGTGGATGACATCCACATAAGGACGGCTCTCGTGAACATCATTGTCTGTATCAAGCAGGTCCCGGCGAAAGACGCGCCGCTGGCCATCGCCGGCAACTGGATCAAGGAGGCCGACATCGGCTTCGAGATGAACGAGCCGGACAGCTATGCGCTGGAAGAGGCGCTGCGGCTGAAGGAAAAACACGGCGGGGAAGTGATTGCGCTCTCGATGGGGCCGGAACGCGTGAAGCAGACGATCAAGGAAGCGCTGGCGAAAGGCGCCGACCGGGGCATTCACGTCGCCGACGACAATTTCCACCAGCTCGATCCGCTGGGCTCGGCGCGGGCGCTGGCGGCGGCGATTCAGAAAGAAAAATGCGACCTCGTTCTCACCGGGCTGCAGAGCGACGACCACGGCTTTGGGCAGACGGGCGTGCTCCTGGCGGGGCTGCTCAATCTGCCGCACGCGACGATCATCATGCAAATAGACGTGCAGGACGGGAAGATGAAGTTGAAACGCGAGCTCGAGGCGGGCTGGTTTCAATGGATGGAGTGCCCGCTGCCGGCGGTGCTCTCGATCCAGTCGGGCATCAACAAGGTGCGTTACGCCACGCTGAAGGGCATCATGGCGGCCAAGAAAAAAGAGATCGCGACCATTACCCGCGAATCGCTGGGCGTTTCGGCGGAAGCCACGCAGCGCGTCGAGCGCATCTACGTGCCGACGAAGTCGAAAAAGACGGAGTTTTTGACTGGCACGCCCAAGGAAGTGGCCACCAAGCTTGTCGAAAAGCTCAAGTTTGAAGCGCGGGTGATCTAGCCATGAAGATTCTGGTCATCACGGAACAGCGGCAGGGGAAGTGGAATAACACCAGCTTCGAGACGCTGGCCGCAGCGCAGCAGATCGCCGCGGAAACCTCCAGCAGTGTGAGCGCTGTGGTGATGGGCAAGGGCGTCGGCGCGCTCGCCAGCGATATTGCCGCGAAGAATGTCGCGGAAGTGTTGCTCGTGGAGCATGATTTTCTCGATGCCTACACGCCGGATGGGTTCTGCGCCGCGCTCGCGCAGGTAATCCAAAATGCGAAGCCGGACCTGGTCCTGTTTCCGCACACCTACCAGGTGCGTGACTTCGCGCCGAAACTCGCGGCGTCCCTGAGCAAGGGCATGATTGCGGATTGTATCGGCGTGCGGAATGAATCCGGCAAACTGATTTTCGTGCGCCAGATGTTTCAGGGCAAGACGGCTGCGGACGTGGTGTTTCAGGGGAATGCCCCGTGGTTTGCGTCGTTTCAGACGGGCGCGTTTCGCGCGGACCTGGCCGCGGCGCATCCCTCCGGAAAGGCTCCGGTGAATCGCGTAAGCGTGGAGTTGAAGGCGGAGCAGATTCGCACCAAGCCGGGCGAGCTTTTCCGTGAAGCGAAGCAGGCCGTGGATCTGACGCAAGCGCCGGTCATCGTGGCGATTGGGCGCGGCATCAAGGCGCCGGAGAATATTCCGCAGGCCGTAGCGCTGGCCAAGGCCATCGGTGGCGAGCTTGCGGCGTCGCGTCCGATCTGCGACGAAGGCTGGCTCCCGATGGAGCGGCAGATCGGCAGCTCGGGCCAAACCGTCGCGCCGAAACTCTATCTGGCGTTGGGAATCAGCGGCGCGATCCAGCACGTCGTGGGGATGAAGGGCTCGCGCACCGTAGTGGCCATCAACAAGGACCAGAACGCTCCGATCTTTGAGATTGCCGACTACGGCGTAGTCGGCGACATCTTTGAGATTATCCCCGCGCTCACCGAAGCCCTCGAAAAAGCGAAAACCGCGTAGCTACATCGGGCGTAAAATGCTCGCATGACCGTGAACCTGGAAGATTGCAAAACAGTCCTCTATCGCCAGGAAGACGGTTCCTGGGTTGCCGAAATTCCAGCCATCGCCGGATGCCATGCGTTGATGGCGACACGGGAAGAAGCGCTCAACGAGCCGGCAAGCGTTTTCGAGATGATCGCTGCGGAATACAGGGAAGAGACCTCGCAATGACCCAACGCGAACAACTCGAAGCGGATGTGTTGATCGTCGGAGCGGGGCCGGCGGGACTATCCTGCGCGCTGCACCTCGCCAATCTCATTCAAAAACACCACGAGGCGGGCGGGAAACCGGAGCTTTCGGCCGAGAACATATACGTCCTCGAGAAGGGGCGCGAGATTGGGGCGCACCAGCTTTCCGGCGCGATCCTGGTGCCGACGGCGCTGCGGGAGCTGGTGCCGGACTTCGAGAAGTCCGCGCCGCTGGACACGCCGGTGACGGAAAGCGCGTTGCTCCTCTTCACGCAAGGCTCTTCGTTCCGCGTTCCCATCAAGCCGCCGCCGTTTCAGAACGCTGGGAATTATGTCGTTTCGCTGAGCAGGATCACGAAGTGGCTGGGCGGGCTGGTGGAAAAGACGGGCGTGAACCTCTTCACGCAATTTGGCGGGGCGCAGCTCATTTACGAGGGCAACGGAATCGCCGGAGTGATCACCGAGGACAAGGGCCTGGACAAGAACGGCAAGCCGAAAGACAACTACACGCCGGGCTACGAGCTGCGCGCCAAGGTGACCGTGCTGGCGGAAGGCACTCGAGGCTCGCTGACGAAGGACCTGGTCGCGAAAAAGAATCTGGGCAACATCAACCCGCAGAGCTACGGCATCGGGATCAAAGAGCTGTGGGAAATCCAGCCGGGGCGCGTCGCGACCGGCTACGTGGCGCACACGGCCGGATGGCCGGTGCCGGGCAGCATGTACGGCGGCGGGTGGATTTACGGCCTCACGAACAATCGTCTCTCCATCGGGCTAGTGGTCGCGCTGGAATACGCGAATCCGCAGTTCGATCCGCACGAAGCGTTTCAGATGTGGAAGACGCATCCCCACGTGAAGAGCATCCTCGACGGCGGGAAGCTCGTGCGCTACGGCGCGAAGTCGCTGCCGTACGGCGGTTGGTATGCGATGCCGCGGAATTACGTGGATGGCGGTTTGATTACCGGCGATGCGGGCAGCTTTCTGGATTCGCAGCGGCTCAAGGGCATCCATCTGGCGATGAAGAGCGGGATGCTTGCCGCGGAGACCGTATTCGATGCGCTCCTCGCGGGTGACACGTCGGCAAAAAAGCTCTCGGTGTACGAGCAGAAGATAGAACAGAGTTACATCAAGAGTGAGCTGTGGAAGGTGCGAAATTTCCACCAGTCGTTCCAGCACGGGCAGCTCGCCGGATTTTTCCAGGCGGGGCTGCAGTTCCTCACGGGCGGGCGCGGGCTGGTTGACCCCATGCGCGCGCATGCGGGGCACGAGGCTTATCGCAAGATTAACGGCCGTCCGGCGCCGGAGCGCTTCAAGGGCGACGGCAAGCTCACCTTCGACCG
>JBGQHF010000154.1:0-4554 GCA_041497835.1 Terriglobia bacterium | reverse complement strand
TCCTGGTTCAAGTAATAATCGCGGTCCGGCAGGCCGAGCCCGCCCTGGCTGACACTGGCAATGAACATGCTCGCGTTGTGCAAGTCCGGCTGGGCGCCGAAGCCGAAGAGGGCGCCCGCGCCGTGCGCATGCAGGTACGCGATCGCGTCAATGACCTGATCCCGGTTCGAGACCGAGCCGATTCGCTCCAGCAACGGCTGCAGCGGCACGGCGCCTTTCGCATTCACCGTTTGCTCGTCCATGCAAGACTGGTACATGTCGCCGATCTTCTGCGTGACGGCCCCGCGCTTCGGATCGTTCGCGGAAGCCTTTTCCAGAATTTCATGCAGAAGCTGGCGGTTGTATTCGGCCAGTTCGTTGAAGCGGCCCCAGCGTGCCTGGTCCGATGGAATCGGATTGTTCTTGCGCCATGTGCCGCAAGCGTATTCGTAGAAGTCGTCGCACGGCTCCACGCCCTTGTCCATGGCGCCCACATCGAAAGACTTCGGTCGCGTCACGGATTTCGTGTCGGCCGCCGCCGTGCCGGGTTGCGAAGCCGTCTTGCCGGAAGCGGCGCTTGCGCCGGCCTTGCCGGTTCCAGCGGCTTGCTGACCGGCGGCGCTGCCGCTCTGCACGGCCGCGAACACCATCCCCAGAAGAGTGACCAACAGTGCTGCTTTGCGAAACATATTCACCTCGAATGGTTTGCGGGCTTGAAGGAATCTCGGAATCTATGCCGAATTAACGGCTGCGTCAACCCTCATCCTGATGACAGAAGAAGTCGTTCGCTCGGATTTACTTCGGCGCGCCTTGCTCCGCTTCCCGGCTGGCCGAAAGCACTTCCCGCGCGCCGCAGATGTTGTCTTCGCCGTTTATCCTCACGCTCAGCGTTCCGCCGCTCTCCGGATGCAAGCGCGACCCCGTGTACGTGGCCGAGCGCAGGGTTTGCGCCGGCGCTCCCGAACAGAAATCATCCTCATGGAATGTCCCGGAACAAGGACCGCTTAGAAAGGAGTGGTGCCCAAGAGAGGACTCGAACCTCCACGGCCTTGCGACCACTAGAACCTGAATCTAGCGCGTCTGCCAGTTCCGCCACTTGGGCACAAGTGCGGCAATACGCAGGATTTCAATTTTGCCCGCCGCCCTGCGCTTTGTCAACGCACGCCCGCGGCCTCGGCTAAGCCGGTCCGCTCGATCGCGCTCCGGTTGCGTCCCAAGGAGAACGCTGGCTAACCTTCCGCGGAGGTCGGGTCAATCATCCGGCGAATGGCGGAGATGCGGTTTGCGGGGAAGCCGCCCTGATTCGCGTGGTCGCGGACGGCCTGTTCATTCGGCGCGATATAGACGCAATAAATCTTGTCGTCGGTCACGTAGCTCTCGACCCACTGCACGTGTGGCATCGTCCGCAGCACGCTGCACGACTTCTGCGAAACGGCGTGTAGTTCGCCGGGCGTCAACTTCCCCGCGCCGGGAATTTCCCGCTCGATCAAAAACTTCGGCATAGAAGCCTCCGCTCGATGAAGTTTAGATGGCCGCTCGCGACTCCGCTTCCTTCTGCAACGCCTCCACGAATTCGGCGAGCGGCTTCGGTCCGAGGTCGCCCTTCGCCCGATGCCGCACGGACACCGTGCCGGCCTCGGCTTCCCTCGCGCCCACCACCAGCATGTAGGGAACCTTCTGCAGTTGCGCGTCGCGAATCTTCGCCGGCAGCTTTTCGCTGCGGTCGTCGAGGTGCACGCGCAACCCGTGGCGTTTCAGCGTCTCCGTGACGTGCTTCGCGTAATCAATCACCTTCTCGCTCACCGGGCAGACCTCCGCCTGCACCGGCGCCAGCCACACCGGAAACGCGCCCGCGTAATGCTCGATCAAAATGCCGAAGAAGCGCTCGACCGACCCGAGCAGCGCGCGATGCACCATCAATGGCTGGTGCCGTGCGCCGTCTTCGCCAACATATTCGAGCCCAAACCGCGACGGCAGGTTGAAGTCGAACTGCACGGTCGTGAGCTGCCACGGCCGCCCGATCGCGTCAATCAGCTTCACGTCGATCTTCGGTCCGTAGAACGCCGCTTCGCCCACCATTTTTTTGAACGGAATGTTCATGCGCCGCAGGGTGTTCTCGAGCGCGGCACTGGCCCGGCGCCAGTCCTCGGGCTTCCCGGCGTAGTTCTCCGGATGCGTCGCGTCCCAATCGGACAGTTCGACCTCAAATTTATCGAAGCCGAAGTTCTTCATTACGGCAAACGCAAAATCGACGCACGCCTCCACTTCGCTTTCGATCTGCGGCGGCGTGCAGAAGATGTGCGCGTCGTCCTGCGTGAAGCCGCGCACCCGCAGCAGCCCGTGCAGCACGCCGCTGCGCTCGTAGCGATAAACCGTGCCGAGCTCCGCCAGCCGCACCGGCAGGTCGCGGTAGCTCCGCAGCTTCGACTTGTAAATGAGAATGTGGCCGGGACAATTCATCGGCTTGAGCTGGTAATCGGCCTTTTCGACCTCCATCGCGCCGAACATGCTCTCCCGGTAGAAATCCGTGTGCCCGCTCGTCTTCCACAGTTCGAGCCGCATGATGTGCGGCGTGAACACCAGGTCGTAGCCGCGCTTGAGCAACTCGTCCCGCAGCCAGTCCTCGACAATCTTCCGCACCAGCCCGCCCTTGGGATGCCAGAAGATCAGCCCCGGCCCGGCCTCGTCCTGAATGCTGAAAAGTTCGAGCTCCGGTCCAACCTTGCGGTGGTCGCGCCGCTTCGCTTCCTCGAGCCGGTGCAGGTAGGCGTCGAGATCCTTCTGCGTGTAGAAGCAAGCGCCATAGATTCGCTGCAGCTGAGCGTTTCCTTCCTGCCCCTTCCAGTACGCGCCCGCGACGCTCATCAGCTTGAACGCCGTGATCCGCTTTGTCGAAGGAATGTGCGGCCCGCGGCAGAAGTCGATGAATTTTCCTGTCGTGTAGAACGACACCATCGGTTCTTCGGCCTTTTCTTCCACCAGCTCGCATTTGAAAATCTGCCCGTTCTTTTTGTAGAGCTCCAGCGCTTCGGGCTTGGGAATCAGCTTCCGCTCGTTCGGCAGGTCCTGCGCCGCCAACTCGTGCATCTTCGCTTCGATTTTCGCGAGGTCCTCCTGCGAGAAAGGCTGCTCGCGCAGGAATTCGTAGAAGAAGCCGTTGTCCACCGGCGGCCCGATGCCCAGCTTCACGTTGGGAAAGAGCTCCAGCACCGCCGCCGCGAGCAGGTGCGCCGCCGAATGCCGGAACACGTACAGCGCGTCGGGATCCTTCTCCGTCAGGATCTGCAGCCGGACGTCGCGGTCCAGCGGCCGCCGCACGTCGATCAAATCGCCGGGGGCATTCGCATCGCCATCCCCGGAAGAACCTTGCGCCATGGGGAACGGACCATCTTTGGCTGTCCCGGGCGGGGGCGCGCTGGGCGAGGAAATCCGCGCGACCAGCGCCGCCTCGGCCAGCCGCGGCGAAATGCTCTTGGCAATCTCCGCCGGAGTCGTGCCCTTCGGCACCTCTCGCACGCTTCCATCCGGCAATGTGATGCGAATCTGGTCCATTCCTGGCTCGCCTGATAGGAGAAACACCTAGCTTATCGGCGCCTCCCGCCACGGTCAAGGCGCTGGACTTCGTACACGACGCGATGGCCAGCGGGCGAGCGCTGCGCGTGCTCAGCGTGATCGATGCGTGCACGCGGGAATGTCTGGCGCTGGAGGTGGCAAAGGTTGGGGCGGGGGCGTCGATGCCGCGGTCGGAACTGGAACCCGGGGACAATTTGTCTATCAAGTCGCTGGAACAGTCGGAGGAGGAGCTTCGGCACCTGGAGCATTCGGCCATGGCGAATCGCTTAATTTTACAGTTTTTACGCCGATCTGTAGCGATTGAGTGTCTACATGAGATAGTTATTTGAGCTATTATCAAGCATATGAGTTCTCCGATTGTTTTGCGCAGCGGCCGAAACAACGTCATTCTTGCAAAATTCTGGGTGCCGATTATCTGTATGGTTGGCGCGTTTGGTGTCTTCGGCGAAAACTTGCGCACATGGCGCTTCTTGTTCGCCGCCCCGTTTATCATCGCAGCACTTTTTTGGGCCTCGATCGCCATCCTCGAAGTACGCAGCGGCGTTCTGCGCTACCGGCGGTTCTTTAAGTGGACGACCATTCCTCTTGAGGATATCGTTGCGGCGGGAGTTGCATGGCGTCAATTCATTGGCTACATACGCTTAAATCGCTATGTCTTTCCGTGGGGCAGGCTCTACTTCGCACTCGACCCGTCGTATGAGATGAATCCCTTTCGTCGGAGCGATTACGGGCTGCTGCGCTATTTGAGGAAGCAGGGCGGGTGGCCGGGAGGTAAAACTCTAAAATGAATTTGGGTGCCCCGTCCTCGGTTTTTGAGGGCGGGGCTTTTCGCCGGCGGGTGGCCCGGACGTGAAGTGAGGTGATGAATTGGGGTGCCCCGTCCTCGGTTTTTGAGGGCGGGGCTTTTCTCCGCTCTTCGATCCCTCACAGCTCGACTCCATCCATTGGCGCCAAACCGGACTTCTCCCGGAAGTAGAACGGCCAACTGCTCCACGGCCAGTC
>JBGQHF010000153.1:0-4598 GCA_041497835.1 Terriglobia bacterium | reverse complement strand
GTCTCAGCGAAGCCGCCGCCACCGAAGTCCAGTTCGACGAAGTCTCCGACGCCCTCACTCGCTTCGCCAACAATGCCATCCACCAGAACGTGGCCGAGCACGGCCTCACCGTCTCCATCCGCACTGCCGTGGACGGCCGCACCGCGCGCGCCACCACCAATCGCACCGACGAAGATTCCCTCCGCGCAGTCATCGAATCCTCCATGTCCCTCGCGCGCAGCCAGCCGAAGGATTCGCGCTTGCTCCCACTGGCGGGACGCCAGCGCTATGCCCGCGTGAACCGTTTCGTTTCGCGCACCGCCGCGCTCACTCCCGAAGAGCGCGCCCGCGCTGTCCGCCGCGTTTGCGATCTTGCCGTGAAACACGGCCAGGTCGCCGCCGGAATTTTCTCTTCCGGACAGATGCGTACCGCCATCGCCAATTCCCGCGGCCTTTTCGCCGCCTACCACCAGACCCGCGCCGAAGTTTCCATCACCATGCAGGAGGGAACCGCCGCGAGCTGGGCCAAGGCCAATTCTCCGGACGTTCGCAGCATCGATCCTCTCAAGCTCGCCCAGCGGGCCAGCGAAAAAGCGCACCGCGCCGCGGACGCCCGCGAGCTCCCGCCCGGCTGCTACACGGTCATCCTCGAACCCGCCGCCGTCCTCGATCTCGTCGGCTTCCTCTTCTACGATTTCGCCGCCACCGCGCTCGAGGACAAGCGCTCCTGCCTCAACGACCGCATGGGCAAGCCCCTTTTCGGAAAGAACATCACCATCGCCGACGACGTCTATCATCCGCTCCAGCTGGGCGCTCCCTTTGACGGGGAGGGCCTCCCGCGCCAGCGCGTGCTCCTCGTGGATCGCGGCGTCCCGGAAAATCTGGTCTATTCGCGCCGCGCCGCGAAGCAAGCCCGCAAGAAGCCCACCGGCCACGGCTTCTCGCTTCCCAACGAGTACGGCGAAGCCCCCATGAACCTCGTCTTCTCCGGCGGCAACTCTTCGCTCGAAGAAATGATCGCTTCCACGGATCGCGGTCTCCTCGTCACACGTCTCTGGTACATCCGCGAAGTGGACCCGTACGAAAAAGTCCTCACCGGCATGACCCGCGACGGCCTCTTCCTCGTCGAAAACGGCCGCGTCACCGGCGCCGTCCGCAATTTCCGATTCAACCAGTCCATTCTCGAAATGCTCCGCAACGTCCAGCAGATGAGCCCCGCCGTCCGCGCCACCGGCGAGGAGGTCTTCGAGATGGTCGTGCCCGCCATGAAGGTCCGCGGCTTTCACTTCACCGAAGTCACCAAGTTTTAGCTGGTTTTTGAAAGAGTGGGAATCACGTGATTCCGAGCGGAGCGAGGAATCTCCCTTCGTTTGCCGCCCAGCTCCTCGACCGCCTTTGCTCCACTCTGTCATCCCGGCCGGAGGGCGACGCTTTCTACCGGCGCGCAGACGGGGGATCCCGGCCACGCGTTCTGCTGCACTTTGACTATTGAGATGGAAAACGATTGAGGAATCAATCGGTGGTGAATTCAGTGCGCTGAAAAATCGAGGCTCGCGATCGCCCGCGCGATCACGTTCTCCTGGATCTGAATCAAATCGTTGTCCGCGTAGGTCACTCCGAGTACGGTAAAAATATCTTTCCCCCGCGCCACCACGACCAGCGTCCCCGACCAGTCGTGCTCGCCTTCCTTGCCGCGGTAGCGGTATTCCATCGCAGGCAGTCCGCCCAGCAGCGTCTTCTTCTGCC
Organism: Terriglobia bacterium; assembly: GCA_041497835.1. Classification (GTDB taxonomy): domain Bacteria; phylum Acidobacteriota; class Terriglobia; order Acidiferrales; family UBA7541; genus Acidiferrum. The sequence continues at coordinate 2,873 of JBGQHF010000153.1, read as the reverse complement.
CCAGCCGCCGGTAATTCTCGTAGGCCTCACGCAGGCGCCGCTCGACTGTCGGTGCGGCCACATCCAGCGGCTCTTTCGTCCTTTCGATGGCCACCACCATCACGGTGGATTCGTTCAACGTCCCCATCGCCACGATGGCATCCGGCAGCGCGCGCCGCGCGTCCTCCAGGAGGCTCCACCCCGGCGCTTTGTACATCCGGAACGCGTGCGTGTAATTGATGTACGAATTGCCCTGCACCACTTCGCGGTTCGCGGGAGGCTCGGGCTCCTTCGGTGCCGCCGCAGGCTGGTCAACCGGCTTGGCCCCGGCCGTCGTCGCAGTTCCCGTCGAATTCGCCGCGTTCGCCGGCGCCGGACCCGCGCCCGCCTTCGCGGCGTCGGCGCTCGCTTTGGCATTTTTCGCCGCTGGCTTTCCGTCCTTGTTTGGAGCCCCCTTTATTTCCCTTGCAGACTCCACCGCCGGCTGTGCCTTCGGCTGTGCTTCCTCTTTATTTGCGGTCTTGACTGCCTCTGCGGGTTTCGCCGGTTCAGGAGCCGCTTCCTTTTTCGCCGCGGGCTTCGCTTCCGGTTTTGTTTCGTTCTTCGGCGGTGCCGGAGTTGTCGGAATAATCGACGCGATCTTGTCCTTCTCCACCAGCACATATCCAAAGTCTGTCTTGACCTTGAACATGTTGTCTTCGTACGCCACGATCACGCCGTACAGCTTCTTCCCGTCCTTCAGGCGGATCTCATCCGCCGCGGCGGGTATCGCGACTCCGCACGCCGCCAGAAGCAACAGGCCCCGCACGAAACGTCTCGAGGGAACATCCATGCAAAAAAGTATGTCCCTCCCCTCCGCACCCCGCAAGGATTACGCGCCCGGAGGTGTCCGCCGCGCCACCTCTCCGAGCAGCGCGCGCACTCTCGCCACCAGCCGCTCTAGTTCTTCCACCGCCCCGCCCAGCCGCGCGCGCATTTCCTCCGGCAGCCGCGCCCGCGTTTGCGCCAATGCCAGCCCGTGCGCCAGCACGCGAAGCTGCGCGCGGCTCCGCGGATTCAGCCGCTCCCACAGCCGCCGCCCCGCGCTTCGATTCTTCCCCAGCCATTTCTCGCCCGTCCCTTCCGGCCTCCCCGCCGCCGGTTCCACTCCCGCTTGCCCGCTCTGCTCTTTCCGTCGAATCATGATTGCAAAGTTCGAAGCTCGAAAATCGAAACGCGAAAATCGAAATTCGTTTTTCACCTCGAAGGCTCTGCCGAATTTCGAATTGCGCTTCTCGAATGCCGTCTTTTATCGCATCGCCGCCATCGTCTGGCAGTTGATCTGCCCATCCTGCTCCACCCGCCCGCTCACCCGCAGCGCCCGCGTCTCAAACACCAATCCGCCGTAGCGATCGTACGCGTCGGGGAAGAGCACTGCTTCATACACTCCGCGCTGGTCCTCCAGCGTCACGAACATCATGTTCCGGTAATTCTTCGTCCCCACGTGCCGGTACGTCACCACCCACCCGCACAGCGTCACGTTCTTTCCCCGCAGCGACGCCAGCTCGTCGCTCCACGCCGCGCCGTTCCTTGGCAGAAAATCCAGCGGGTGCCCGCTCACGCACACCTCCAGAATCTCGCGCTCGTACCGCAGCTTCTGCTCCCGTGTGTACTCCGCCGCCCCCGGCAGGGCAGGCGCTTGTGGTGCGCGAAGCCGAACCATTCCTGGCTGCCCCTCTTCCTGCTCCGGAAACAACTCCGGTGGCACAGCCACCCTTGGCTTTGCGCTTTTCTTCTTCGCCTGCAACAGATTCCAACGCCACAGCATCTCCGGCCGCGTCATCCCGCACACCTCATCCAACGCCCCGCACTTGATCAGTTCTTCCATCTCGTCCCGCTCCGCCGCCACGCGCCGCAGAAAATCCTCTAGCGAATGAAATTCCCCGCTCGCTTCGCGTTCCCGCACGATCGCCAGGATCGTCTCGATCCGCAGTCCTTTCACCTGCATCAATCCCACGCGCAGCGCTCTTTTCCCGCCGCTAACCATCTCCGCCGTGTACTCCATCTGGGAATGGTTCACCGACGGCAGGCGCACTTCGATTCCCCAGCGCTTGGCCTCTTCCACGTATGCCGACACGTGATAGAACCCCGCCCCCGCGCTGCACATGGCCGCCAGAAACTCCGCCGGATGGTGCGCCTTCAAGTACGCCATGCGGTACGAGATATCCGCATACGTCGCCGCATGCGCCTTGCAGAAGCCGAACCCCGCGAATTTCTCCACCATCATCCACGTCTCTTCGCGCTCCGCCCCCATGAGTCCGATCTGCTCCGCCGCCTTCAGAAATTTTGCCCGCAGCCGCTCGCGCTCCCGCTGCCCCGAAAATTTCGCAGCCGACCTTCGCACCAGGTCCGCCTCGGCCAGCGACATGCTCCCCACCGCCTGCGCGATCTGCATCACCTGCTCCTGGTAAATGCACACCCCCAGCGTGTCGCCGAGAATTTTCTCCAGCGCCGGATGCGCATACGCGACCTTCTCCTGCTTGCGCAGCCGCCTCAGAAACAACTCTTTCGACCCGTACTCCGACGCCCCCGGCCGGATCAGCGCCAACGCCGCCGCCACCTCCTCCAGCGTTCGCGCCTTCATCGCGCGCAGCAGCCCGCGCATTCCCGGCGACTCGATCTGAAAAATTCCCATCGTCCGTCCCTGCGCAATCATCTCGCACGTCTCCGGATCGTTTTCCGGAATCGCCTCGAAATCGATCTCCCTCGGCTTGGGGCACGGCGTCTGCCCATCCGCCGCAATTTGCGCTTCACCCGGCGCAACCTTTGATCCACTCGTGGCGACTTCCCCCTCACCGGCATTCCGAGGAGCCCGCGATGAGGGCGACGAGGAATCTCTCTTATCCCCTGGTTGT
>JBGQHF010000152.1:0-4904 GCA_041497835.1 Terriglobia bacterium | reverse complement strand
GTCCTTATTGAGCTGGCCCCACCTGAGCGGGTCTGCCGGGAATGTCTGCCATGAATCGCACCGTTGCTAAGGCGCAAGAAGCCATGCTTCGCAAAGATCTCCCCAACTTTAACCCAGGGGATACCATTCGGGTCCACGTGCGGCTGAAGGAAGGGGAAGCCGAGAAAGAACGCATTCAGCCGTTTGAAGGCGTGGTGATGGGCCGCCGCGGGACGCTGGCCGGAGCAAGCTTCACGGTGCGCCGCGTGAGCTTCGGCATTGGTGTGGAACGCATCTTTCCGCTGCATTCCCCGATGATCAGCTCCATCGAAGTGGTTCGCCAGGGCCGGGTACGCCGCGCCAAGCTGAATTATCTGCGTGGCCGCAAGGGCAAGGCCGCGCGAATCAAGCGCGTCGAGAAGGTCACCGTGCCCGTCACGGCGCCGCCCGCAGAATAATTTCCGCTGGTCTGAATTTAGCGGTGCGTTGCTCTTCTGCAGCGACCGATGTAGCCTACTCCGCCAGAAGAAGACGCGACACAGATCGACGAGATCTTTTCAGCTTCGAGCCGCTGGCAACTCCCGGTTTACGTCTCTTGCACTTCTCCACCCCGTGGCTGACCTCCCTCGGGAATCCGTGTGCTAGAATCCGCCCGCGATGGGACGGCTATGTTCGTCCCGCTATGAGCGGGAAGCACGCAAATGCGGTTGGCAGCGAATCGCCGGGCTCGATGAAGCGGGCCGTGGCTCGCTCTTTGGTCCCGTAGTTGCTGCGGCGGCAATTCTAAATCCGAAGCGGAGAATTGTCGGGCTTGACGATTCCAAGAAGCTGCGCCCCGAGCGCCGCCGGCAGCTTGCCGAGCGCATTCGCGAACACGCGATCGCCTGGGCGATCGCAGAAGTGGATGCGAGCCGAATTGACGCCTGGAACATTTACCAAGCCAGTAGGCAGGCGATGGCGGCAGCGCTCGGCCGGCTCTACATCGCCGCGGATTACCTCTTGATCGACGCGCTCGAGCTCGACCTGCCCATCGAGCAGCGCGCTCTAATTCATGGCGACGCTCGCTCCGTTTCTATTGCTGCGGCTTCCATCCTGGCAAAGGTCGAACGCGACCGTCTGATGGCGGAATGGGATCTGGAGTATCCCCAGTATGGCCTGGCACACAACAAAGGCTACGGCACACCCGATCACCTCGAAGCATTGCGGACATTTGGCCCCTCGCCGTTGCACCGATTCTCGTTTGCCCCGGTGCGTGAAGCCGCTTGTTGGTCGGCCGGCGCCACGCAGCCACCTTTGCCACTCGCCGTCACGCGCGGCACTCCCGAATCCTGAAAACGGCCGCACCGGCTCCCCCGACGCCTGTTATCGTGTTTCAAACGCCCGCGAGACGCTTCGTTGACCCCGCTTTTTCGCGTGTGCTAACGTAGCCAAGACTCCTTCAAGCCCGCGTTTCATCGGCCCTGTCCGCGCTGCCTGCGGGCCCGCGGGCGCGGGGCAGCCGAGAGTTATAGATGGCCTACAACAAGAGCAAGACCCTAGAATCGGCGCTGAAGTTCCTGCAACAAGGCAAGCTCGCGCAGGCCATCTCCGAATATCAGCAAGTCCTCAAGTATGAGCCGAAGGATCAGTCCACGCTGATGACTCTCGGCGACCTCTTCGTCCGCCAGGGCGACACCCAGCGCGCCAGCGATTGCTTCGAGCGGCTCGCGAACGTATTCCTTCATGACGGCTTCAACAGCAAAGCCATCGCCATCTACAAAAAGATTGCCAAACTGGCCCCAGCGGAGACGTCGCCCCTCGAACGGCTCGCGGAACTCTACGTTCAGCAGGGCGTGCTCAGCGAAGCCCGGCCGCTCTATTTGCAATTGGCAGAAATCTACCTGAAGGGCAACCGCGGCCAGCAGGCGGTCGAATCGCTGCGAAAGCTGCTCGAAGTCGAGCCCGACAACCACCGCGTACAACTGAGACTGGCCGAACTCTACCAAGCCATGGGCCAGAAGAAGGAAGCGGCGCTCGTTCGCGTGAGCTTTGCGCGCCGATTGCTGGACCGCGGCGAACTGGATGAGGCGCAGAAGCTGGTGGAAAATGCTCTCGCCGCCGATCCCGGTAATGCCGAAGTGATCCTATTGAAAGCGCAAATATTTTCTGCCGGCGGTCAAGCCGAGGCTGCCATCGCGCTTCTCGAGGGCCATTCCGACTCGGCGAACGGCGGGGAGATGACCACCGTGTTCTTGGACCTTCTGCTGAAGTCCGGGAAAATGGCGCGTGCCGTCAGCCTGACACACACCGTGCTGGAGCGAGGCCCGCAGCATCACCGGCACGCTCACAAGGCGGCCGCTGCCTTACTTGAGGCAGGGCAAGCCGAAGAGGCGCTCAAACTGCTTGGCCAAATTCGCGATCTGCTGATCGAAAGTGGCGAGCAGGAACAACTGGGCAAGACACTGCTGAGCGCAGTCGAGAAAATGCCCGGTCGGCTCGAGCCGCTCGAATGGCTGGTGGATCTTTACCGGAAAACGAGCGACTCCTTCCGGCTGCCCGACGCGATGCGCCAGCTTGCCGATGCATATGCTTCTGCTGGAGACGCGCAGGGTGCGGAGCGGCTCTACGAAGATCTCCTCGAGCGCAACCCGGACAACGAGGATCTTCTGCAGTGCTTGAATCGCGTGCGGACCCAGACGGGCCGGGAGCCCGTTTTCGGCCCTCCCGCACTCGAGGAGGAAACATCGGAGGCGGCGCCTGCTTCGGCCGAGCCGCTTCCGGAACCTGCGCTGGACGAAGAAACCCAGCGATACGTCAGCCAGGCGCTGACGGACGTGGATCTGTTTTCAAGCTACGGGCTCACGCAGAAGGCCATCCAGCTCCTCGAGACGGTGCTTCAGCGCGCCCCGCGACACACAGCCACGCTCGAGCGCCTTCTCGACCTGTATCTAGGCGCTGGCGATGAGCGCCGCACAGCAGAGATTGCCGCACGGCTCGAGCACCTCCACGCCGAGCGCGGCGACACGGCAAATGCCGAACGATTTGGGGAGTTGCAACGGCGCTTCCAGCGCGCCGCTGGAATATCCGCCGACGCGGCGGCGGCCGCTCAGCCACCGGCCGCAATATCCGCTCCGCCTGCGGAGTTTGTGGTCACGCCCGCCGAGGCGTCTATCGCTGACGTGGCCCCGGCTCAAGCTCCTCCCGTCGAAGGGCAGCCGCATTCTGCCGCGCCTGCGTCCGGCGATGTGCCGGAGATTCATTCGACTGCGGGCGCCGCGGCGCTGGAAGTGGACTTGACCGACGACTGGGCGGCGCTGGCGGAGGAGGTTCAGGAACCGATAGAAACGCCCAAAACGGCTTCGCCGGCGGAGGCCGAGGTCGCGTCCGCCGAAATAACCGCCGCGGAAACGGTAAGCGACGAAGAATCCGAGGAATTCGAATTGGAATTGGTGCCTACGAAAGCGACGTCCGAAAAGGAAGAACTGTCGGCGATGTCGCAGGATCAATTTCTCAATGAGCTGGCTGCGGAAGTAGAGGATCTCGAGCGCATGCCTGCCGAAGCCGAGGCCCCGGCGCCGCAAAGCTCGACGTCCGCCGCTCCTGCGGCTGGAACGTCCGCGAAAGACGGGGAGAGCCTCGACCAGTTGCGCGAAGTCTTTCAGGATTTCCGCACCGAGCTCGAAGAGATTGGCGAGGAAGAAGACCTGGAGACGCACTACAATCTCGGAATCGCCTATCGCGAGATGGGCCTCCTCGATGAAGCCATCGGGGAATTTCAGAAAGTCGCCAACGGGGTCCAGGGCGGCCGGCCCTTCCGCTATGCGATGCAGTGCTCGACGCTGCTGGGCCTGACATTCATGGCCAAGAACGAACCGAAGATAGCGGCGGTGTGGTATCAACGCGCACTCGAAACGCCGGGGCTCGACCAGGAATCCGTCCTCGCTTTGCGGTATGATCTGGGCGTCGCGCAGGAGCTTGCCGGCGATGGTGCGGCCGCGCTCGAAAGTTTCCGCCTGGTCTATGCGATGAACATCGACTACCGCGACGTGGCGGAACGCATCGCTGCACTCCAGAAAAATTGATGCCTCGATGAATCGTCTCCTGCGGGTCCTGCTGATCCTCGTCTGGCTGGAGCTTGGCATGCTGCTGGTGCTGATTCCCTGGTCCACCTTTTGGGAAACAAATTATTTCTTGAATCGCTTTCCGGCATTGATCCCGATTCTCCTGAATTTTTACCTGCGCGGCGCCATCTCCGGTCTCGGCATTCTAGACTCCCTGCTGGCCCTGGAAGCATTCCGTCGCCGCCCGGTCACCACCGTTGCCTCCCCAAGCTAGCCCGATCCTCTGCTACGTCACCGACCGGCGAAGACTTGCGCCCGCAGCCCCGGATAATTTGCGGGCGCCGATTCACGAAGCGATCTCGGCGGGAGTGGATTGGATTCAGATTCGCGAGAAGGATTTGCCGGTGCGAGTCCTGCTCGAACTCTCGCAGTGGGCTGCGAGGTCTGCGGGGAGCACGACCAAGATTCTGGTCAACGACCGGCTTGACGTGGCATTGGCCTCGGGGGCCGCGGGAGTCCACCTCGGCGGTGAGGCGGTCCCGGTCGCTGAGGTAGCGCGTTGGCGCCGCGCGGGGCACGCACCTGCCGGTTTCCTGGTGGGCGCTTCGTGCCATCAGTTGCCGGAGGCGCTGGCGGCTGAACGCGACGGCGCAGATTATCTTTTCTTCGGCCCTGTCTTTGCCACGCCTTCGAAGCCCGCCGGCGCCCCGCCCCAAGGCATCGAGCGTCTCGCAGAAATTTGCCGAAGCGTTCGCATTCCGGTGCTCGCCATCGGAGGCATCACCGCGACAAATGCAGTGGAGTGTCTCCGCGCCGGCGCTCTGGGCGTCGCGGCCATACGGCTCTTCCAGCAGGCGACCTCGCTGACTGCGCTAGTCGCTTTGC
>JBGQHF010000151.1:0-4938 GCA_041497835.1 Terriglobia bacterium | reverse complement strand
CCGAGTGCGCAAGCGCGCAGCACATTGGAAAGAACGCCTCATCGAGATGCTCGAATCGCGCCTCCTGGGCCGCGCTCTGCGAGGGGCGGGGGGCGAAGCGCGGCTCGCGGAGTTGGCGCTCGAGGTTGCCGAGCGCAAGATCGATCCCTTCACCGCGGTGAACGAAATCCTCTCGCGCAGCGGGCTATCCACCTGATCGCCAAACGCACACTTCCCGGCGAAATGGAGGCAGGGCTTCTCGATGCCGGCAGGTTCCACTTTGTCGGCCACGCTCCCGAAGTGCGCGCGACTTTTTTTCGGGAGTGTAACGGAGAGATTGAAGCCGAACCTGCGGCCCGGAATCGGTAGAATTCGGGAGACAACGCGATGGCAAAGAAGCGACCGCCGAAGAAAGCGGATCGAACACCCCGCGCCGAGATCGGAATCATCGGCGGAAGCGGTCTCTATTCCATGCCCGGCCTGCGCGATACACGCGAAATCCGGGTAAAGACCCCGTTCGGCGACCCGTCGGAGGCCATCGCGCTCGGTACTCTGGAAGGGAAGCCGGTGGCGTTTCTGGCGCGGCATGGCCGGGGCCACCGCATTCTGCCCGGAGAGATCAATTTTCGCGCCAACATCTATGCGATGAAGCTACTCGGCGTGCAGCGTGTCATCTCGGTCAGCGCGGTCGGCTCGCTGCAGGAAGATCTGCGCCCGCTGGAATTTCTCATCCCGGACCAGTTCGTGGACCGCACGAAGGGCCGCTTGTCCACCTTCTTCGGCGGCGGCATCGTCGCGCACGTCGGCTTCGACAAGCCGACGTGCGCCCAGCTTTCCGGCATTCTCGGCGACGCCTGCAAGCGAGCCGGCGTCAAGGCGCACCGGCGAGGCACATACGTCTGCATCGAGGGGCCGCAGTTTTCCACTCTGGCCGAAGCGCACCTCTACCGCCAACTGCGCTTCGACGTGATTGGCATGACCAATGTCACGGAAGCCAAACTCGCGCGCGAGGCCGAGCTGTGCTACGCGACCGTAGCAATGATCACCGATTACGATTGCTGGCACCCGGAGCACGCATCGGTGACCGTCGCCCAGATCATCGAAAATCTCAACAAGAACGCGGAGAGTGCGCAACGCGTTCTCCGCGAAGCCGTCCGGAGCATCCCCGCCGAGCGCGCCTGCAAATGCGGCTCTTCGCTGAAACACGCGTTGGTCACCGACCCAAAGGCAGTGCCGGCCGCCACAAAAAAGCGGCTTGGCATCCTTGTCGGCAAGTATCTTTCTTAGGAGACATCCGTGTCGCTATTGGTCGTTGGCTCCGTTGCGTTCGACGCGCTCGAAAGCCCATATGGGAAAGTGGAGCGCGCCCTCGGCGGCGCGGCCACCTATTTCGCCGTCGCCGCGAGTTTTTTCACGCCGGTCAATCTCGTCGGTATCGTCGGAGAGGATTTTTCGGAAAAGGATGAACATATCTTCCGCGGCCGGCGCATCGACCTCGACGGGCTCGAACGCGCGCCCGGAAAGACTTTTTTTTGGGCAGGCCGCTACTCTGGGGATCTGAACGAGCGCATCACCCTGGCCACGGAGCTGAACGTCTTCGCTGAATTCAAGCCCCGCCTTCCGGAAAAGTACCGCTCCGCGAAGTACGTATTCCTGGCAAACATCGCGCCGGACCTGCAGCGTTCCGTGCTGCATCAGGTAAAGGGCAGGCCGAAGCTTGCCGCGCTCGATACCATGAACTACTGGATTGAGCGCACAAACGCCGAGTTGCGCGAGACCCTGCGCCACGTGGATATCCTCATGATCAACGATTCGGAGACGCGCCAGCTATCGAGCGAGCACAACCTCCTGCGCGCGGCAAAGCACATTTTCAAGATGGGGCCGACGACCCTGGTCGTAAAGCGCGGAGAATATGGCGCGATGATGGTGGACAAGCGCGGCGTCTTCTGTGTACCCGCGTTTCCCCTCGAGGAGCCGCACGATCCGACCGGCGCTGGCGACAGCTTCGCGGGCGGCTTTATGGGCTTTCTCGCCGGTGCGGGCCGCCACGATGACGCGGCACTGCGCCGGGCAATGGTGTACGGTTCCGTGATGGGCAGTTTTGCCGTCGAGCGCTTCGGCCTGGACCGGCTGCGGACCCTCAAGCGTTCGGAGATTAACGCTCGCGCACGGCACTTTGCGAAACTCACGCAATTCAAGCTCTAGCGGCGTTAGAATTTCTTTTCGCCCGGCGACTCGCCGGGGCCATCATGCTGCCAACCGAAACCATTCTGTTGCGATTGGCTTTTGCGGCGCTCCTGGGCGCGGCCGTCGGCGTGGAACGCGATCTCCACCGGCGGCCCGCGGGCATCCGCACCAGCGCTTTCGTTTGCCTCGCCTCCGCGCTCTTTACGATTCTTTCCGTGGAGATCGCCCGCCTCTTCGGAGATAGTTCGACGACGCGAATCGCTTCGAACCTGGTTCAGGGTATCGGCTTCCTCGGCGCGGGCGCTATCCTTCGCGAAAGAGGCGGAGTCTCCGGACTGACGACCGCGGCCACTGTCTTTGTGGAAGCCGCCATCGGGATGGCTGCGGGCGCCGGGCTCTACAAAGTTGCGGGATTCACTACGGGGCTGGTGCTATTCGGTCTCGTGGTTATCGGGTGGGCCTCGGAGCGGTTCAATCTGAAGGCTCGCGTCATGATCTTCCGCTTCACGACAAGCCACGCCGAGAACGTTGCCGCGGAGCTGCAGCAATTCCTCGCCGAGCTCAAAATCAAGATGCAGCATTTCCGAGTTTCCATGGCCGGTGCCGCTTCGATCGTCGAATTCGAAGCGGACGTGAGCTACCGACAGCAGGAAGCCATCCTTACTCGACTGAGCCGCTCGGGCATCATCAGCGAGGTGGTGCCGTTCGAAAGGCATCACGAATGAGCAGTGGAAAAGGCCTACCGGTTAAGCCCAAGAAGCTTTTGCCCGGGGCGCGCATAGCCCCGGTCGCGCCAGCCTCACCGGCGCAGGAGGCGGAAACCGAGGCGGGATTGAACGAGCTGAAGCGACTCGGGTTTTCTGTACAAGGGTATGTTCCGCAGCCGTCGGAAGGGTACTTTGCGGCCTCCTGCAAAGAACGCCGGAGAGAATTTCTGCAGGGCCTGGCAAGTCCGAATATAGACGGCCTAATTGCCCTGCGCGGCGGATACGGTTCCGCTTATCTGCTGGAAGATGATTTGCGTGAGCAACTCGGAGAGCCGAAATGCCTCGTTGGCTATAGCGACATTACCTCGTTGCAGGCTTATTTGTGGCAACGCTGCGGCTGGGTATCCTTCTATGGACCAATGATTGCCGCGGGCTTCGATGCGGGAGCAGGAAAGCCCGGCGGTTACGACGAGGCTTCTTTCTTGCGAGCCGTCAGTGAGACGAACTCCGGCTGGACCCTCGACCTGCAGGGCGAGGCCATGTTGCCAGGAGAGGCCCAGGGACGCGTCCTCGGTGGCTGCCTGACCATTCTCGAAGCGACGATAGGCACACCGTGGGCGCTCGATATAAACGGCGCAATTCTCCTGCTTGAGGATCGTGCCATGAAACCGTATCAGGTGGACAGGGTGTTGATGCATTTGAAGCAAGCGGGAATGTTTGGCGGCGTCCGGGGCATAATCCTCGGCGATTTTCCAGAGTGCGCCCCGCCCGTTGCCGGTAGCTGGACCGTGGCCGACGTTTGCCGGCGTTTGCTGCAGCCTCTCGGCATTCCGGTTATTTGGGGCGCGCCCGTAGGGCATACGGAACGCGCCATCCTCACCCTACCTCTGGGCGTGCGCGCGCGGCTCCGCGCACGGGGCACGGGAACTCTAGATCTCCTGGAGCCGGCGGTAATGGCATGAACGAGCATCTCAAACCAGGACAGCATATCCATCTTCTCGCCATCGGCGGCTCCGCCATGGCCCCCGTCGCGGGCATGCTCCGCGAGGCAGGCTTCCGCGTCACCGGCTCCGACACGGGAGTTTATCCGCCCGCTTCGACGCTTCTCGAGAGCCTCGGCATCTCGTATTTTTCGTCCTTCAATGCGGCCCACCTCTCGCCTGCTCCCGAGCTCGTCGTCGTCGGAAACATCATCGCGCGCGGTAATCCGGAGCTCGAGGAAGTCCTCGACCGGAAAATACCTTACTGCTCCATGCCGCAGATTATCGAGGACGTTTTTCTGCCGAGACGCCACTCCATCGTCGTAAGTGGGACTCATGGGAAAACAACCACAACGGCCATGCTCGCCTGGATCTTCCACGTTGCCGGGAAGCGCCCGAATTTTCTCGTCGGCGGAATCGCAGAGAATTTCGGGAAAAGCTACGGGCTCGGCGGCGGCGAGGAGTTCATCATCGAAGGCGACGAGTACGAGACAGCCTTCTTTGACCGCGGGCCCAAGTTTTTCCATTACCATCCGGATACGCTGATCCTGACCTCTCTGGAGTACGACCACGCGGACATCTACGCGGACTTCGCAGCCTATGAACTGGCTTTCCGGCGCCTGGTGAATCTCGTTCCTAGCAACGGCCTTCTCATCCACTGGGGGGACACCGAAGATTCAGGCCCGGCCATCCGTCGGGGCGTGGAGAAGGCGTTCTGTCCCATAGAAACGTACGGTTTCCGTGAAGGAATCGACTGGCTCGCGGGCGACTTGGTTCTTGAAGGCGATTTCACCCGATTCCGCGTCGCCCATCAGGGCAGGGAATTCGGCGAATTCTCGCTCTCCGCGGGCGGCCGCCACAACATTCTGAACGCACTCGCGGCAATCGCCGTTGCCCACAGTCGAGGCATCTCGGCTGAATCCATCGCGAAGGCGCTCACTTCTTTCCGCAGCGTCCGCCGCCGCATGGATGTCAAAGGCGAGGCCTCGGGAGTTCTTGTTGTGGACGATTTTGCGCATCATCCGACGGCAGTCCGCGCGACGCTCGAGGCCGCTCGCTCGCGCTGGCCCGGTCGCCGCCTCTGG
>JBGQHF010000150.1:0-4942 GCA_041497835.1 Terriglobia bacterium | reverse complement strand
GGCGATCGATCCGGCGTCCTACCGCGTCACCCTGGCCGGGAAACCCGTCCTGCTGAGCACACTCGAATTCCGCCTGCTCTATTTTCTTGCTTCGCGCCCGAACCGCGTTTTTACGCGGGATCAACTCCTCGATTCCGTCTGGGGCACAGACCGCTTCGTCACCCCGCGCAGCGTGGACGTTTATGTCCGCAGGCTGCGCGAAAAGGTCGAGCCCGACCCGGAACATCCTGCCCATTTGAAAACCGTCCGTGGTGCGGGATACTTGTTCGAGACCCGTGCGGCGTAACCTTTTCTGGAAACTCGGCTTCGCCTTCCTCGCACTGCTGCTCGCAGTGCTATTGCCGGTGGATTTCTTCGCCGAGCGCGCCCTGCGGCAGGATTACGAGCGCGCCGGCTTCGAGCAGCTCGCCGCCATCGCCCGGATCGCGCAAGCCCGCCCTCCCCAGTTGACGCCCGCCGCGGCTGCGCGCGGTCAATATCCCGCCGCCATCCGCGAATGGGTTGCGCAGATGGCCGCAAGTGGGGCGCGTGTCACGGTCATCGCCGAGTCCGGACAGGTGCTCGCCGATTCCCAGGCAGATGCCGCCACGATGGAAAACCACTCCAATCGCCCGGAAGTTCGCCAAGCCTTCGCCGCCGGCGACGGCCGTTCCATCCGCCACAGCGCGACGATCAATCGCGATCTTCTCTATTACGCGGTGCGTGAGCCGCTGCCGGGCGGGCCACCGGTCGTTCTTCGATTCGCCCTGCCGCGCGCGGCGCTGGACGAGGTACTCGGCCAATTTCGCCGTCAACTTGCCGTGGCTTCGCTCCTCATTCTTCTCGTCACGGGCACGGCTTCTCTGATGGTTTCCCGTTCGTTTTCGGAACGGGTCGAGCGGCTGAAAGATTTCTCCCGCCGCGTCGCCGAAGGGGATTTCCGTCCCGTCGAAGCCGGGCGCTCCGGTGATTCCCTCGAGGCGCTCGCTCTCTCCCTCAATGAAACGGCCGCCCGTCTCGACAGCACCATTCGAACTCTGAAGGACGAGCGCAATCTATCGGCGGCCATCCTCGGGAGCATGGTCGAAGGTGTGGCCGTCGTAACCGCGGAAGAGCGATTGGTCTTCGCCAATTCCGCCTTCGTCGAAATTCTCGGGCTGGATGTGCCGCCCACGGCAGGAAACGCCCTGGTCGAAGCCGTGCGGCAGACAGAGCTGATCGAAGCCGTGCGGCAGGTGCTCCGCGGCGAGCCGGCGGTGCATGTGGAGATCGTGACCGGCACCCTCAAGCCGCGCTACTTTGCTTCGACCGTGGCTGCAGTTCGTGCCGCGGAGACAACGGGCGCCGTGGCGGTGCTCCATGACATCACGGACTTGCGGCGGCTGGAGCGCGTGCGCCGGGATTTTGTGGCCAACGTTTCGCACGAATTCAAGACGCCCCTGACGGCGATTCAGGGCTTTGCAGAAACGTTGCTCGGCGGAGCGGTGGACGACCCGCAAAATCGCGGACGTTTCCTCGAAATCATCCTCGATCACGCCCGGCGGCTGGCCCGCTTGACGGACGACCTTCTCCGGCTCTCGCAGATTGAAGCGGACCGGCTCGAGCTGGAAATTCGCCCGCTCCGCGCCGAGCAGTTGATCGAAAACTGTCTGGAGACTTCGCGGATGCGCGCCGGAGAGAAAAAGATCAGCCTCTCCGTCGAGATCCCCGGCACTCTCCCGGAAATTGCCGCAGACCGCCGGCGGCTTGCCGAAGTGCTTCAGAACCTCCTTGACAACGCCGTGCAGTACACCCAGCCGGGCGGCCACATCGCCGTGCGCGCGGCGGCCGCGGACCGTGAAGTCATCCTGACGGTCGCGGACACCGGCATCGGTATCCCGGCGGCGGACCAGCCGCGTATTTTCGAACGCTTCTACCGCGTGGATGCGGCCCGCTCTCGCGAAGCCGGCGGCACGGGCCTGGGCCTGGCCATCGCCAAGCATCTCGTGGAAGCGCAAGGCGGCCGCATCTGGGTCGAGAGCGAGGTTGGCCAGGGCTCGCAGTTCCATTTTTCCGTTCCCATCTTCAATCGCTAGCGCTCCGGCCCCCGTTCTTCCGCCAACGGATCTTCGGCCGGGCGCGGCAACGGCGCACCGCCGCTTGTCTCCTGACTCCTCTGAGCCTTTGTAGACGCAAAATTCATCTGCATGTGAAAAGCGTGTAACCACCCGTGCGGTATGCTTGGAGTTGGCAACGGGCTCAGAGGTTCAGCGGCCATCGCGACAGCTCCCGGCGGGGCCCGCGAGGGGGACGAATGGAAGATGGTTCCAACCTGACGGAAGCAGTGCTCCACGACACGCTGGTGAACTACCTGATCTCCATGGCGCGGTCGGTGGAAGGCTCGATGAACCGCGCGCTGGATGCGATCGAGGGACTCGAGAATCCGCGGACCGCCGCGCTTCCGGGAGAGGTTTTCCTCGTCGAGCCGAGGATCAACGAGATGGAAGTTCGGATTGATGAGCACGCCATTCGCTTGCTGCGGCGTGGCTCCTACTCCGACGACGAGATGCAGCTCATCGTTGCGGCGCTCAAGATCACCAACGATCTCGAACGAATCGGCGACCTGGCCGTAAACCTTGCCGAGCGCGTTATCTCGCTGCGGCAGATGCCGGGAGCCGCCGCGCCGGAAGAGTTGGGCCCGATGGCGAGCGCCGTTCGCGTCATGGTCGGCAAGAGCCTGGGCGCGCTCATCTTCCGCAATGTGGAAATGGCCACGCAGGTGCTCGAAAGCGACGACGTGGTGGACCGCTACCGCGACCGCATCTTCGAGCAACTGCTCGCCCGCATGACGGAGCAAGCCTCCCTGGTCAGTCCCGGACTGCAGGTCGTGCTCGCCACCCGGCATCTTGAGCGGATCGCCGACCACGCCAGCAATATCGCGGAGGACATCATTTTCTGGGTGCGGGGTCTGGATGTCCGCCACGGACGGGCCATTCTTCCGCGCGTTGAGAAGCCGGTTGTGTCCAAAGAACCGAATATTACGGAGAATTCACAAAGCCTTCATTCGGAAGTGACGCCCGGACAGTAACGTCGGGCACGTTTGGTCTTCACTCAACGTCCCTCCCGGGGACCGGTGCACCCCTGGCTCCGGTCCCCTTCTCCCCTCCTAACAGCGGACCAAGTTCCTCCTCAAGGGGCAGCTCTTGGTTACGGAATATTCACACTGGGTTCAAAGGCCGTTGACGCTGCCGGTCTACTCTCCCCGCGTGGTATCAAATAGGCGAGCCGTCTTGGGCGGCTCGGTGCAGACAGGTCCTCGCCGGTATTCCGGGGAAAAAATCGAATGGGAGGAATTCATGTACAGGACGTGGACGACTGCGGTTTTGTCCGCCCTCATGGTGGCGATGCCGCTGCGGGCGGAGGACGGTCCAAACAAGGAAGCTACGGATAAAAAGGACGCCGCGGCCGCAGCAGCAGCGAAAACGGCCCCTGCAGCCCGGGGTAAAACCGCGGAGAAAGAGGCGGAAAAGCCGACCACCACGGCCATCGGCGCTGAGATCGAACAGCTTCGCCAGATGGTCCTGGAGCAGGCCCGTCAGATGGAAATGCAGCAGCAGTTGATGCGCGAACAGCAGGAGAAGCTCAAGGCCCTGGCGGAAGAGCTTCGCGCCGCGCGCTCTGCCCCCGAATCCCGGCCAGGCCAGGACGGCCAGGAGCGCTCATCGGACATGAAGGTGATCGAAGGCCAGCTCGAAGCCGTGGCCGATGCAACCAATGAAGTGACCAAGAAAGTCGCCGCGTTAGACAAGGACTACACCGCCGAGAAGAAATCCCTCGGCGACAAGATCAAAGCAATCGGCCCCTTCACTTTCAGCGGCGACCTGCGCGCACGGTACGAACCTTTCTTCGGCGGCGGCGCGCAGACGTTTGCAGCGCCGGAGGACCGCCATCGCCAGCGCTTTCGTCTGCGCTTCAATGCCAACGCGAAATTCAATGACGAGATTTCGGGCGGCTTCTCTCTCGCCTCGGGTGACGTCGGCGATCCGATCTCGACCAACCAGACCGAGAGTGGCTTCTTAACGCGCAAGCCCATCACGATCGACCGCGCGTTTATTACCTACCACCCGAAATACTTCAAGCCCTTCACGGTGACGGCCGGCAAGTATGCCTACCCCTGGCACCGGACCGAGCTTACCTGGGACAACGACCTGAACCCGGAGGGAATCACTGAGCAGGTGATGTGGAACTGGAAAGACAAATTCCTGAGCCACTTCGGCGTCGTCGCATTTCAGACACCGGTTTTCGAGGTCAGTGGTGGCCCGGACTCCGGCATTTTCGGCGGCCAGGTCCAGATGGGCTGGAAGCTTGGCTCGCGGGTGAAGCTTGGGGCAGACGTGGCCTACTACGACTTTCGCAATCCGGACCGCATCGCGCAGAACCAGAATAACGGCAATGGCTTCGCCTCCAATGGAACGCCGACCGGTCTTGGCGGCACATTCGCTTTTGGTGGCAGCGCCAACTCCAATAACGTCGGGACCATCGCCGGTACGCGTTTCTTTGTGTCGAAGTTCGGCATCGTGGATGCTCTCCTGCGCGCGGACGTGGACACGGGTAGCGCCCGTTGGCCGGCGTACTTCCTCGTGAACTTCGCACAGAACACCCGCGCTTGCTCGAACCGTGGAATCTTCGATGCGGCCGGCGTGACGGTAGCCTGCGACCCGCACCAGCGGCATGCCTACTGGGCGGAGACTTCCTTCGGTCGTACCTCGGAAAAAGGCGACTTCCGCTTCGCCTATACGTTCATGCGCATCGAACGCGATGCGGTCGTTGCCGCGTTCAACTTCAGTGACCTGCGCCAAGCGACCAACGACGTCAACCACCGCGTAGAGGTCTACTATCAGGCGTACAAGAACGTGACGCTTGGCTTTACCGGCCTCATCGGCCGCCAACTGGTGACGGCGCAGAGCCTGACCCCGGAACGCTG
>JBGQHF010000149.1:0-4959 GCA_041497835.1 Terriglobia bacterium | reverse complement strand
CTGGGGATTCACGTGGAGATGCTGGACGCCGCGGCGCTTGCCTTCGGCGACCTCTCGCGTTTCGATGCCATCGTCGTGGGCGTGCGTGCGTACGAGTTGCGGCCCGATCTTGCTCCGGCCAACGCGCGGCTCCTGCACTACACCGCGCAGGGGGGCACGCTTGTGGTGCAGTACAACCGCGACAGCGTGTGGGACAGACTGCTGCCGGCGCCGTATCCCTCGAAGATCGGCAATCCCACACCGCGGATCACCGACGAAAACTCTCCCGTGCGTTTCCTGAATCCGGACGATCCATTGCTGAACGCGCCGAACAAGATCACGCAGGAGGATTTCCGGGGCTGGGTGCAGGAGCGCGGCCTCTACTACTGGAGCCAGTTCGACGTCAAGTACACTCCGGTGCTGGCGATGAACGATCCCGGCGAGGCGGAGCTGACGGGTGGCCTGGTGTACACGCGCTACGGCGCGGGCACCTACATCTACACGGGGCTGGCGTTTTTCCGGCAGTTGCCGGAGGGCGTGCCCGGAGCGTATCGGCTCTTTGTGAACCTTCTGAGCGCATCTCGCCTGCCAAAGGCCGAGCACTGACGTATGATTCCTCCGTCGCGCTCGATCGCGAACTGCGAGCGGCGGCCTGAGGGGTATTGCCAATGCGTATAGTCCATGGAATGCGGAGCCTGCGCGCTCCTTTTCTGATTTTTCTGTTCGGTTGCGTTTTCCTCCTGGGCGCAATGCCCGCCGCGGCGCAAAGGGACAAAAACAAGAAGAAGAAAGACATGGCAGCCGCGGAATCCGCGGCCACCACGGTGAAGCTTCCGGACGAGCAGCAGATCGATCTCCTCATTTCGGAGATGCTCGGCGCGTGGCAACTAGGGGACATCGAGCGGCTGCACCAGGCGTATGCCGACGACGTTTCGATGGTCAGCGGCGCGTGGGAGCCGCCGGTAGTGGGCTGGTCAAATTATCTCGCCAACTACCAGAAGCAGCATGCCCGGGTGCAGCAGGTCCGCATGGACCGCCAAAACACCTACGTGCGCGTGAGCGGGAATTCCGCTTGGGCTTGCTACCAATGGGATTTCTCGGGTGTGGTGGACGGCCAGCAGAACGCCGCGCGTGGACAGACCACGCTTGTGCTCGAGAGGCGCAACGCGCGCTGGATCATCGTGCACAACCACACATCCCTGATCCAGGCCGCTTCAGTGCCAGTACCGGCAATGCCACCGCCGGCCACGCCCGCTCCGCCGCATTCCTAGGCAATCGCAGGCTGGGGCCTCTTCCAACCGGGTCCGGGAGGCTTGCGAGCGGCCGGTGAAATCAGAAATTCTTCAGGCCGTCGTACAGCCACACCCCGGCGATAACCAGTAACAGCACGCCCGAGGCGATGCCCGCCGTGAGGAGCGGCCGGGAGAGCGACATGATCTTCGCCACGAGGGCGCGCTGCTCGGCGGCCATATGCTCTTCCGCGGCATCTAGAAAGATTTGATCATCTTCCCGGTTTGTGAGGAGGCTCCGCCGTATCAGGAGACCGATAAAGACTGCGGTGATGACTCCCCAAGCGATCAGAAGATAAAGAAGATAACCCGGATGCACGGATTCCATAGCGACCTCCCTTGGGAACCAATCCGAGGCAAATAACCAACAGGAGCAGGCGGGAGACCCACCCCTCGCCGGGAGTATAACACCAAGCCGTTCGAAGGGTACCCCCCTCGGGAAAATGTCAGGTCCCCCGGGAGGCCTCGTCAAACACGGCCAAACGCGGGAAAGACCGGCGGGTCAGTTTGGCTTTTTATCGCCGGGTTCGCCCAAAATCCAGCGTTGCCAGCTTTTCGGCAATAGGCCAAGCTTGGCTACAAACGGCGCACTCCAGAGCAGTCGAAAGGCGATGAGGCCCAATACGACAAAGAAGGTAAGGAATGTGAATACTACGGGCAGAGGCGGCGGCTTAATCATCGGAAGCTATCCCCCCGGGAGCATGTTACTCCCACAAGTGTAAGAGTCCACTAAGCGGCCAGAAAAATCAGAATGCGTCACTGCTCCCGGCCGGGAGTGGGCCTGTTTCAGCCAAGAGCGAGAGTCGCCGGCCAAAAGGTGCAGATCACCTGGCGAAGCAAGAGTATCGGTGCGAGTTTACCCTGCCGCTGATCGCGTTCGGGATGGGAACTTGATTTGCTTACTTTTGCGCGCGGGAGCCTGCTGACCCTAACTACTGACTACCCCCCATTGCTTCCGCTAACTCCTTGCGGCCCGGCTTGTCTGCGTGCTCGCACACCTTCAGGAGCTCACGGAAATACCTGCGGCTGGCCTCGCGATCGCCCTTGAGTTGCGCCGCGCGCGCCGCGCCATAGAGCGCGCGAAAGCGGTTCGGCTCGCGTTTGAGCGTGGCTTCGAACTGCTCCAGCGCCTGTCCGGGCCGATTCATCTGCAGCAGCATCTCGCCCAGCAGTTCCCGCGACGTGGCCAGCGGTCCGGGGGTCACCGCGCTCTTTTCTGTACCGTCTTCCAGCTCCGCCGCCGATTTCATCTCCTGCAGGGCCTCGTCTTTGCGCCCTTCTGCCAGCGCCGTCCACGCCGAGACGCCGCGCCGCTGGATCTCGACCTGTTCCGCCCAGTAGCCTTCATTCGATTTAGTAAGCCGCTCGTGAATCGTTGTGAGCGCTTCGCGCGATGCTCGCGCACTCGCAATATCTCCCAGATGCGCCGCAGCGAGACCCCGGGCGAAGTAGGTCATTGCCTCGGTGTAAGGGAACGTGGTCTCGCGCACCTCGAGCTGTGCTGCTGCCTTCCAGTCCTGCCGCTCCAGCGCATAGCGCGCCGGAATGGCCGCGAGTGCAAAGTATCCGGCGAGGGGTGGCGCGGCGCCGCTGATCACTGTCTTGGGGTCGAAACGCGACACGACCTCAGGTAGTGATTCCACCAGCCGCCGCGCTGCTTCGTCCTGCGCCGTCTGCAGATAGGCGTAAGCCTGGTAATCGAGCGCGTGCAATTCTTCCGCGGTCTGACCCTCGCGCCGCGATGCCGCGGAGGCGGTCCGGTTGCTGTCGATGGAATCTTGCCAGTAACCGACGCGGGTGAAGGTGTGCGAGGGCATGTGGAGCGCGTGCGGGGCATCGGGCGCGATCGTGGAATACCGCTTTGCCGCGCGCAGTGCCCGCGCCGCCAGGGGCGGTACGTCGTACGTGTGGATGATGTAGTGCGCGAGGCCGGGATGCTCAGGTTCTTGGGCGAACAGCGCTTCCAGGATCGCGCCCGCCTTCAGCCGGCTGGCGTAGGTCTTGTCCGTCGGCTCCTCCGATGCGGCGAGCGCCAGCGCATAGAAGATCGAGGCCTCATGGTCCTGCGGGTAATGAGCGGCCACCTCGGCCGTCGCATCGCGATATGCCAGCAACCGGACTCGCTGCGGCGTTTTCTCGAAATCTGCGTACAGCTTTGAAACGGCGGCGATGTAGGCTTGCTCCCGCTCCGTCTTGGCGCCGGTCGCCCGCCCCTGTTCAGCGGCCAGCCGGCCGTCCTGCAGTTGCGACGTGGCCTTCAGCCCAGGAGCAAACGGATTGCCCCAGTGGCTTAGCGCGATCCCCCAGTACGCCATGGCGCACGAAGAATCAGATTTCAACGCGGTCTTGAACCCCTCGATGGCGTGATTAAACTGGAAGGAATGCAGCAGCGCCACCGCACGATCGAACTGCTTCTGCGCCGCGGGGTTGCACGAGGTCGCAAGATGCACCGTACCGAGCTTTTCGCCCGCCGCGGCATGCTGGTGCTCCTGCGCGATGCTGCTTCCAGCCGCCAGAATCAGAACGCAGGCGCCAAAGATTCGCGCGCGCAACATGGTTATCCCTCCGTGATCTCGCCCGCAGATTGTAGCACCATGAGCACATTTTCGTAGAAATGGCCGCATTTCGATTCGAGCCATCACGCCTAACTCCCGTTTCGTCGCGTACTCAGAAACTATCGCTCGCCGGTACTTGGTCGTGGAGTCGGCCGATCGGAAGGTGCGACCAAACTTGCCGGTTGCCCACGGGCGTTCCCCTTGTTCGGCGGCGTGTGCGTGCTATACTCTGAAACCCGTCCCAGGACGCGACTCCGTCCGTGTGGGCGGGAATCTGGTGTAATCGGAGCTAGCCCGGGAGTCGAGCCGGGCCATGCGCCTAACACGTCTAAGGGGGATTTATCGCAGAGCGGAATTTCCGGATGAGTGACCGGGTTCGCGTAAATGAACGAATCCGCGCGAGAGAAGTCCGGGTGATTGATGAAGAGGGCGGGCAGCTCGGCGTCATGCAGCCGTTCGAAGCCTTGCGCATGGCGCGGGAGCGGGGACTCGACTTGGTGGAAATCTCACCGACGGCGGATCCTCCGGTCTGCAAGATCACCGATTACGGCAAGTACCTCTACCAGTTGAACAAGAAGGCCCATGAGCAGCGCAAAAGCCATCGCGGCTCGCAGCTCAAGGAAGTGAAATTCCGCCCGGCAACTGCCGAGCACGATTATCAGGTGCGCAAGAACCAGATCATCCGCTTCCTCGGCGAGGGCCACAAGGTGCGCGCGATGATCTTCCATCGCGGGCGCGAGATGGCGCACCAGGAAGTGGGCCGCGCGAAGATGCACCGGCTGCTCGCGGAGATCGTGGAGCATTGCCAGGTCGAGACGCCGCCGCGGATGGAAGGCAACGTCCTGGTGGCTCTGCTGGCCCCGAAAAAGGGCGTCGCGGTACGGCCCGCAGCGCAACCACAAGGCGCCGCCGCCGAAAGTTGAAAGGGAGAGGATCCCAGGCATGGCCAAGAAGCAGAAATTGAAGACGCACCGCGGCGCTGCGAAGCGGTTCAAGGTGACGGCGACGGGCAAGATCATGCGCATGCATTCGGGCAAGCGGCACCTGCTCGGAACGAAGGCATCGAAGCGCATGCGCAGATTGAAGAAGCTCGCGCAGGTGCACAAGTCGGACGCGAAAAACGTTAAGATGATGCT
>JBGQHF010000148.1:0-4961 GCA_041497835.1 Terriglobia bacterium | reverse complement strand
TTTTTTTCACCACCCACGCAAAAGCGTTCCGCGCTGCGCTCCCTTATCATTCTTGCGTGCGTGTGGTTCCTTTCCGGCGCATACGCGGCCGGGCACTTGAAGCGCGGCTGGGTGCCGCATGACGAAGGCGCGCTCGCGCAGAGCGCGGAGCGCGTGTTCCACGGGCAGTTGCCCCACCGTGATTTCGCAGAAATCTATACCGGAGGCCTGAGCTACTTCCACGCCGTCGCTTTTCGCCTGCTCGGCGTGAATCTTGGTTCGCTGCGCATCGCGCTTTTCTTTTTTTTTCTTGCCTGGGTTCCCGCCGTGTACTTCATCGCGCGCGAGATGCTTCCGGATTGGATGGCCGGCGGCGTCACTCTTCTCGCGGTTGCCTGGAGCGTTCCAAACTATTCGGCGTCCGTGCCCTCCTGGTATAACCTCTTTTTCGCGACATTCGGCGTGGCGGCTCTTTTTCAATACCTGAAAAAGCCCGCGCCGACGTGGCTCTTTCTGGCGGGCCTTTGCGGGGGATTTTCGTTTCTCGCCAAGAGCGTAGCCCTCTACTACGTCGCCGCCGTCCTGCTTTTTTTCGTTTATCGCGAGCAAACGGTTTCCGGCGAAGACCAGGGAGAGTCTCCGCAGCCGCAAAAAATCTATCCTCTTTTTCTCTTTGTTGCGCTGGCTTCTCTTGTCGCGCTCCTCGCCGCACTGATCCGGACTCGCTCCGGTGCTCCCGAAATCATCCACTTCGTTTTGCCCGGGGCCGCGATCGTCCTCCTGCTATCGTTCCGCGAAGGCCGCCTGGCCCGCGGCCGTTCCGAGCGATTCACAGCTCTCTTCCGGATGATCATTCCATTTCTCTCGGGCGTGATTGTTCCCGCCGCTATCTTCCTGATCCCCTATATTCGCGTTCATGCGTTGCACGATTTTTTCCATGGCGTCTTTGTGCTGCCGTCGCGGCGAATCCTGGGCGCTTCCATGAGGCCGGAGCCCGTCGAGTCGCTCCTTCCCGCAATCGCGCTTTCCCTCCTGCTTGCGGCGGCGATACGGTTCCGCGGCCGCGTCAAAGCCGTTTTCACGGCATCCGCCGCTGCCGCTGGCGCGTACTTGCTTTACGGTTCCTTCACGCATGCATCCATTTATCTGTTCGTGTGGCACTCGTTTCACGAAATCATTCCCGTGCTCACGATCGCCGGGGTTTGGCGACTTTTTCCGAGTTCAAAGAACCCGGGCTCTTCTCGCCAAGCGAATCATCAACGGCTGATGCTGCTTGTGAGCGTCACTGCATTCTGCAGCCTGGTGCAATTTCCTTTCGCGGGTTCCATCTATCTCTGCTACGTCGCGCCGCTCGCGATCCTCGCAACGGCGGGCCTCTTGTCCACTTTCCCGCGTCCACCCCGGCTGCTCTTCGCCACTACGGCCGCCTACGCATTTCTTTCCCCGGTTCTGCTTTTCACGCCCACTTTTCTCTTCGAAATGGATTCGCAGTACACCCCGGACGAGCAGACCGTGCCCCTGACCCTCGGGCGCGCGAGCGGTCTGCGTGTTTCCGCCGAGACGGCGGCGCTCTATGAAGAACTCATCCCCTTCCTTCGCGAGCACGCCGCGAACGGGGAACTCCTCGCGGGACCGGATTCTCCCGAGGTCTATTTCCTCTCGGGGCACGAAAATCCCACCCGCACGCTCTTTGAATTTTTCGAAGAACCCGCCGGATATGAAGAGCGCATCGCCGCTCTGCTGAACAATCGCCCGATCAAGGCCGCCGCCGTAAACCTGGAGCCCTCCTTCTCCACGTTCTATGTCGCTTCCTTGCAGCGCGCCGCCGCCGCGCATTTCCCGAATGTAAAGCGGATCGGCTCCTTCGAGGTCTACTGGCGCCCATGAGCCTCTCGACCTATCTTCTCGAACAGACACGCGTCTACAGCCTTTTGCAGGCACCGTTCGCGGCAAAAAAGCTAGCGCCCCTCCTCGCGCAAAACGACATCTTCGCGGTTCGCCGCGTCCTCGACGTGGGCTGCGGGCCCGGCACGAACACGCATCTCTTCGCGCACGCCGATTACCTGGGCATCGACATCAATCCCGGATACATCGTGCACGCACGGCGCAAATACCGCCGCCGCTTTGTCGTCGCCGACGTGACCTCCTATGACGATCCGGCTACAGCGCACTACGACTTCATCCTGATCAACAGTTTTCTGCACCACATGGACACAGCATCCGCGCACAAGATCCTCGAACGCCTGCGTTCCTTGCTTTCCGCGGACGCCCACATGCATATTCTCGAGCTCGTTCTGCCCGGCGATCGCTCCATCGCCCAGCTTCTCGCCCGGTGGGACCGCGGCAAATATCCGCGCGCCCTCGCCGAATGGCGCGGTCTCTTCGAGCAACACCTGGACATTGTCGTCTTCGAGCCCTACCCTCTCAGAGTTCTGGGCACGACGCTCTGGAACATGGTGTATTGCAAGGGAAAGGCAAAGCGATGAACGCCGGATTGCGCCTCTCGGTCGCTATCCCAATTCACGACGAAGAAAGTGTTCTCCCGGAGCTGCTCCGCCGCACGCTCGCCGTCCTGGACCACCTGCCCGGCGGCCCCCACGAGTTGCTCTTCGTGGATGACGGCAGCAACGACGGCACTCTGGCGCTCCTCGAAGAAGCTGCGCAGAAGGACGCGCGAATCATCGTCGTGTCTTTCTCTCGAAATTTCGGCCATCAGGCTGCGCTGACGGCCGCCCTGGATCACGTCAGCGGCGACGCAACCGTTGTCATGGATGGCGACCTGCAGGACATTCCGGAAGCCATCCCGCAGTTCGTGGAGCGCTTCCTCGAAGGCTACGACGTCGTGTATGCGCAGCGCACCGGCCGCAAAGAGGTGTGGCCGCTGCGCCTCTGTTACTTTCTTTTCTACCGAATGATGACGGCGCTCTCGGACACCAGCCTGCCTGTTGACTCCGGCGATTTCGGACTGATGTCGCGGCGCGTCGTGGAGCAGCTTCGCAGCATGCCCGAGCACCACCGGTATCTGCGCGGCCTGCGTGGCTGGATCGGGTACCGCCAGATGGGAATTCCCGTGGAACGCTCGGAACGCCATTCCGGGAAAAGCAAGTACGGAGTCCTTCGCCTGCTGAAACTCGCTTCCGACGGGATCTTTGCTTTCTCCATCGTCCCGATCCGCGCGGCGGCGTTGCTCGGAGCCGCGGCCATCGCGGTTTCGTCGCTCTTCGCGCTGTACACCGTGTTCGCCAGGGTTGTCCTGAAACAAGTTCCGCAGGGCTTCACCGCGCTGCTCTTGCTCATCACGTTTCTGTCCGGTGTTTTGCTGTTCTTTCTCGGTGTGATTGGCGAATACGTCGGCCGCGTTTACGAAGAATCAAAAGGGCGCCCGCTTTACATTGTGGAGCGGGTCATCGGAACAATCCCCGCGAGGGTGGAGGATCGGGAAAGGGAATTGCGGGGCCGCGAAGCCGCCCAGCAGCCTTGCGGTATTCGCTGAACCTCCTTGGTCTCGGCGCATTTCGGAGCACAACTCGCTTTGGATCCTGAATACGGCAAGCGCTATCGTGAACTGTACGAGCGGCACTGGTGGTGGCGCGCACGGGAAGAGGCCGTCCTGGACGTGCTGTCCCATCACCTGGGGTCGCGCACCGATTTGCAGATACTGGACGTGGGCTGCGGAGACGGGCTCTTCTTCAATCGTCTTCAGCAGTTTGGCGACGTGGAGGGGATTGAGCCGGCTGCCGATCTCGTGGATCTCCACGGCTCGCATCGCGCGAGGATCACGGTCGCGCCATTCGACGAATCGTTTTGTCCCGGGAAGCGCTATTCGCTCATCCTGATGCTCGATGTGCTCGAGCACCTCGACCGCCCGGCCGGCGCGCTCCGCCACGCGCTCTCGCTTCTCGAACCCGGCGGCCTGTTGCTCGTTACCGTCCCGGCTTTTCCGATGCTTTGGACGAGCCACGACATCCTCAACCAGCACCGCACGCGGTGTACGAAATCGAGCTTCCGTTCGATGGCGGCGCAGGCCGGAATGCGGATTCTCGAGGCCCGCTACTTCTTTCTCTGGTTGTTTTTCGCCAAGTTGCTCGTGAGAGGAATGGAAGGACTCCTGGGCGCGCGGCCGGAGATTCCAAAGGCGCCGGCCCCCTGGCTCAATGGCCTGCTGTGGAAACTCTCCCGCCTGGAAAACAGGATTGCTCTGGCGTTCTCTCTGCCGTTTGGCAGCTCGCTCCTGGTTCTCGGAACCACCGAGCACAAGGACACAAGCTCCACCTAACGGTCGATCTCCATTCCGGGCGCACTGCGGACCCGGCCGGGCGGCGTCTCGCTTGGACACCGCTGAGCCGATTCGAGCGTCCTTGTTCTGAGAATTCGGGCTCTCTGCGAGCGGCGAGGCATGGAAAAAATGGGGGGAATATCGAGTTCGAAATTGGGGTGGGCGATGGGATTTGAACCCACGACTTTCGGTGCCACAGACCGACGCTCTACCAGCTGAGCTACGCCCACCACCTTTTGCCATAGTAGCACGACCCTGCTCGCCTGAAAACGCCCGCCCCGGTTCGGTGGCGGGTCAATTTACAAGAAGCGCGTTATACGCACAAGTGATGCCCCGCTGCTCAGAAACTGGCAAGATTTCTTCCGAGTACGCCGTCATCCGGCCGCACTCGGTGGGAAGCTCCAAATGGTGCTTCCCAGTTCCCACAAGGAGACTTCGGGCTCATGTTGAGGTTTTGACTTTACGAGTAGTTCGTTATCGGGGCAGAATTGCCAGGGCGATTGCCCCGCCACATCTGCGGTTTGCCGACTACACCCCCGCTTGCAACCGCCAATTGGCATGGGACAGCAGAATAGGTATTCCAGGAGTGAGTATGGTCAAGAGTCTGCACGCGCCATTTGCTACAGCAATGGTACTGCTGCTGATGGCAAGTCCTGCTCCCCAAAGAAAGACGCGGATCATCACGGTCGAAGGAATGTCCTTCGCG
>JBGQHF010000147.1:0-5272 GCA_041497835.1 Terriglobia bacterium | reverse complement strand
GCAGTAGGTGTCCACCAGTTCGCGGGCGACGTCTTCGGCGATGCCCAGGATGTAATCGCGCTGGTCCTTGCCTTCGAGCGCGGAGCGGCGAATCGCGTAAATCGTTTCGCGCTGCTTGTTCATCACGTCGTCGTATTCGAGCAGGTGTTTGCGCGCGTCGAAGTTCTGCGCTTCGACGGACTTCTGCGCGTTCTCGATGCGGCGCGAGATGAGCTTGGATTCGATGGGCACGCCTTCGGTCATGCCGAGGCGGAACATGAGCTGCTTGACGCGCTCGCCGCCGAAGATGCGCATGAGGTCGTCTTCGAGCGAGAGGAAAAAACGCGAGGAGCCGGGGTCGCCCTGGCGGCCGGCGCGCCCGCGGAGTTGATTGTCAATGCGCCGCGCTTCGTGGCGCTCCGTACCGAGGATGTGCAATCCGCCCAGGGCGACGACTTCGTCGTGCTCGGCTTTGCACTGCTCGGCGAACTGGTCGTACACGGGCTTCCACTGATCCCGCGGCACCTGGAAGATCTTGCCTTCGTGCTGAAAGAGAACCATCTGCACGGCCTGCGGCGGGGCGTCTCCATTTGCGGCATCGGCGCCAATCACCGCGGGAGCCTGGGCGTAAGGAAGCGCCAGCTTGTTTTTCAGGAAGTGTTCGCGGGTCATCTGTTCGGGATTGCCGCCGAGGAGAATGTCCGTGCCGCGGCCGGCCATGTTGGTGGAGACGGTGACGCCGCCTTTCCGGCCGGCTTGCGCGACGACCTTGGCTTCGCGCTCGTGCTGCTTCGCGTTCAGCACCTGGTGCGGGATGCCGGCCTTTTTCAGCAACTCGGAGATGGTCTCGGATTTTTCGATGGAGATGGAGCCGACAAGCACGGGCTGGCCGCGCTCGTGATAGTGGCGGATGCCGGAAGCAAAGGAGCCGTCGTCCTGCATCACGCCGTCCACGACGGCCTGGAATTTTTCTTTTTCGGTGCGATAGACGACATCGGGGTACTCTCTGCGGACGAGCGTGCAGTTCGTGGGAATGACGACGACATCGAGATTGTAGATCTTGCCGAACTCCGCGGCTTCGGTCTCCGCCGTACCGGTCATGCCGGAGAGTTTCTTGTACATGCGGAAATAGTTCTGGAAGGTGATCGTGGCGAGGGTCTGGTTCTCGCGCTCGATCTTGACGCCCTCTTTCGCTTCCACAGCCTGGTGCAGGCCGTCGGACCAGCGGCGGCCGGGCATCTGGCGGCCGGTAAATTCGTCCACGATGATGACTTCGCCGTCCTTTACGACGTAATCCACGTCGCGTTTGTACAGCGTGTGGGCCCGCAGAGCCTGATAGACGTGGTGGATGACTTCCATGTGGGCGGGGTCGTAGAGATTGCCGAGCCCCAGCAGCCTTTCGCACTTGCTGACGCCTTCCTCCGTCGGCGTCACGGTGCGGTGCTTCTCATCCAGCGTGTAGTCAATCTCCTGGATGAGCTTGGGGATGATCTTGTCAATCTTGTAGTACTTGTCGGTGGACTCTTCCGCCGGGCCGGAGATGATGAGCGGGGTGCGCGCCTCGTCGATGAGGATGGAGTCCACTTCGTCCACGATGGAGAAGTGGTGGCCGCGCTGCACGCAGTCGGCCAGATCGTACTTCATGTTGTCGCGGAGGTAGTCGAAGCCGAATTCGTTGTTGGTGCCGTAGGTGATGTCGGCACCGTAGGCCGCGCGGCGCTCCTCGTCGTCGAGATCGTGAACGATCACGCCGACCGTGAGCCCCAGCGCCTTGTAGAGAGGGCTCATCCATTCGGCGTCGCGCCGCGCGAGGTAGTCGTTGACGGTGACGATGTGCACGCCGCGCCCGGCGAGGGCATTAAGGACCGCGGGCAGCGTGGCGACGAGGGTTTTCCCTTCTCCCGTCTTCATCTCGGCGATCTTGCCTTCGTGCAGCACGATGCCGCCGATGAGTTGCACATCGAAATGCCGCATGTTCAGCGTACGACGGCCCACTTCGCGCACCAGGGAAAATGCCGGCACGATCGCGGCGTCGAGCGCTTTTTGCAACTTTTCCTTGTAGGCCGCGTCCGCGGGATCGGCGTCCTGGAGCTGCTCCTGAACCTGCTTGCGCAGGTCCGCAAAACGCGATTTCAGATCCGCATCGGAGAGAGCTTGCATCTCCGGCTCGCGCGCGCTGATGGCCGCGACGCGGGGCTGGATGCGCTTGACGTCGCGCTCGTGCTTGGTGCCGATGAATCGTGCGAGGACTCTGTCGAGTATCTGGGCTGCTTCCATGAAGTCGGTTCGCCGTTTCCTGAGAGTAATTTTGACGACGGGCGCTGCGGGCGCAATGGGCCCGGCGATGGCCCGCCCCGGGCACGGCGCAGAGTCTCGCCGTTCACCGGTCACACAATCTTTCATTCTATCTGTTTGGAAGCGCCGCCGCCAACAGACGCGGCGCCCGATAGTGGGTCAGCCTGGAATCTACTTCTGATAAGGCAACTTCTTAGGCAATGGCCCGACCCTTCTCCGACACCAGGTCGTTTGTGGCGAGTAATCCGCCCGCCGCAGAGAGGAGAACGAAGGATAACCGGAGAGCGGTTCCGCCGCCCGGTTCCAGGAATAGATCAGACTCTTTTGGTCCACACACAAAGCGGCGTCTGCGGTGCCATTGCGGAGCATGAATAACTCATGTTCGAGCGTGTATGGTTCCGTGACAATTGCCCCGGGCGGAGAGACAAACGGACGATTGACGCTGAATCGTAACGGAGAAGAACATGGAGTTGAGGACAAGGAACTCTTCTAGTCATGTCGAACGCGTTGTTTTCTCGGTCCTCTTGCCATGCGATCCGGGCGCTCACGTATCTTGCCATGCAGCCTCTCGGTAAGCCCTCCGGCACACGCGAGATTTCCGAGCGCGAGCACATTCCCCGCCCCTTCATCCCCAAAGTTCTCTTGCCGCTTCGAC
The DNA here is from genome assembly GCA_041497835.1 of Terriglobia bacterium. Lineage (GTDB taxonomy): Bacteria > Acidobacteriota > Terriglobia > Acidiferrales > UBA7541 > Acidiferrum. Next base: position 2,343 of record JBGQHF010000147.1, on the reverse strand, counting down.
GCGCACACATGGTGCTGTCCTTCAGAGGGATTGGGGGCGGTTACGAGTTAGCCATGCCTCCAGAGCAGATTAATCTTTTGGCGATTGTGCGCTGCATGGATGGCGCGTCCTTGAACGAGTGCGTGCTGGAGGATCATCCCTGCCCAAGCCCGCACGAATGTGCACTCCATCCCTGCTGGGGTGTCCTGCGGGAACTGTTGCTCGGTTATTTGGAGCACACCACGCTGGCTGACTTAGTCCGGTTCCGTCAGTCCCAGCCGGGGGGAGAGTTGTCTTAGTCCACATCCGCGTCTGGGCGGAGTTACGAGGAGAGGCAAATGACCAACATAAAGAGGACAGGTTTCCTGGCGGCTCTCGTCGTTCTTTTCCTCCCCGCCGGGCGTTTGAGGGCGGGAGACATCGTAGGCGCGCTTGCCGTGCCGAAAACCGACCAGGCAGTGGTGTATGTCGAGAGGGTCCCGGGAACATTCCACGGTGGAAACGCCAAGATGGATCAGCGCGGCAAAGTTTTCATTCCTTACGTGCTCCCGGTGGTACAAGGCACCGCCGTTGAGTTCCACAACAGCGACAACTTGCAACACAACGTTCTCGGCGTGGGCGGCGATAAGTTCAACCTGGGAACCTACACGCAGGGGATGGCGCGCAGCTACACCTTTAACAAACTCGGCGAAGTCGCGATCCTCTGCAACGTCCATCCGGAGATGGAAGCATATATTCTGGTGCTGCAGAACACTTTCTTCACGCAGTTGGACAGCAGCGGCAAGTTTCGGATTGCCGGTGTTCCGCCGGGCGACTATGTGGTCAAGGCCTGGTACCGCGGCAAAACCAAGCAGCAAAACGTGAAGGTGCCCGCGACAGGAAGCGTTACCGTGAACTTCTAGCCGGTGCTTGCGCGCCTAGCGAGCGCGTGGCGGAGGAACCATGAGAAGACTAGCCAATTCGAAACACTTTTGGGCTGGATCGGTTCTCGTGCTGGGCGGACTGGGGGGCTTCCTGCTTGCCTATGTTCGACAAGTACCCCCTCAGGAGCGCAGCTTCACCATCACCGCTCAAAAATATGCCTACGATCCGCCCGTGCTCCGGGTGAATCGAGGCGACCGGATACATGTCCGGCTGCTGGCCAAGGACAACACGCACGGTTTCTACCTCGAGGGTTACGACGTAGAAGCCAAGATGCGTCCGGAAAACGGCACCTTTTGGGCGCGGCAACCCTCGCAGGGCGAGGACTACAAAGAGGTTGAGGAAATCAGCTTTGTCGCCAGCCATCCGGGCAAGTTCCGCTACCGGTGCTCCATCACTTGCGGCTACATGCACCCGTTCATGCAGGGAGAACTGATCGTTCGCCCAAACTACCTCTTCTCTACTTCGGTGGGACTTTCGATGGGAATGGCGCTTGGCATGTTGTTGCTGATCCGTCCGTCATCAAAAGGATTGCAGTCATGAGTAACGTTCCCTCCGATGCTGGCCGTACCACGCTACTTCGCGCGATCCAGATCGAAGCCCGCAACGCCGGAGTCTATGACTCTCTGGCCCAGCTCTTTGAGGGCTACGAGGATTCAGTGACAGCGATCTTTCGCGAGATGGCAACCGAAGAGCGCCAGCACGGCGCGGAGCTCGAAAGGCGCTACCGGGAGCGGTTCGGGCGCGTGCCCTCTCCAGCAGAGGAGCCAAAGGAAGTGATCGAGGCACCCGACTTAGAGGACCCCGAGGCGCTGATCTTCGACTCGATGACCATCGAGCAAGCTCTCGAGACGGGCTTGCACGCCGAACTGATGGCGCGGGAATTCTACAGTCAAGAAGCATCGCGCACATCTGATCCGGAATTGCAAAAAATTTACCGGGAACTCGGGGAGTTTGAGGAAACGCACGTGCGTCTACTGAACGACCGGCTGACGGAAAAGCGTCGCGCCGGTGGTTCCATTCTGAGGTAAGGCGATGGCCACGGCAGAACCGATCCACCAAGAGGCAGTTCCCAACGAGGTCGTAGAAAGAAGCTGGCGGTTCGACGTGTTTGCCCGCTTTCCCTGGTTGAAGAAGCTCGTGCGGATGCGCAGTTTCCAGTTCCTCTTGATCCTTCCCAATCTTATCTTGTTCTACCTGTTTCTGATCGCCGGCCTGTTCGGTACACCAATCGGCAACCGAAACATCATTATCGTATTTGTGTGGATTCTATGGTGGTTTGTGCTGATTGCCGTGATGATGCCGTTCGGCTCGCGCCTTTGGTGCACGATGTGTCCCCTGCCGTTCGCCGGGGATTGGTTACAGCGGAAGGCGGTGCTCAAGGTCCGGTCGGGCAAGAGCCCGGGAACCGAGAACAAATTCTTTGGGCTCCAGAAGCGTTGG
>JBGQHF010000146.1:0-5397 GCA_041497835.1 Terriglobia bacterium | reverse complement strand
GAGTTTTTGCTGGAGGAAGGGACGGACCAGAGATACGGGGCGCGGCACCTGAAGCGAGCGATCGAGCGTCACGTGGTGTACCCGCTGGCGAATCTGCTGGCCACCGAACAGGTGCATCTCGGCGACCTGGTGTGCATTGACCGGGACAAACGGCGCAATCAGCTCTCGTTCGCGCGCGAGGGCGAAAACCTGGTTCTTCCTGTACGGAAGAGCGAGCTGCCTGTGGCGGCGCGAGCCTCGCAGGCGCGAAGCGGGAAGGCCGTGGAAGCCCCGGCAAGCGCGGCCTCGCCGGAACCTGCGCCGCGGATGGCCCGCTAAACGGGCCGCATTGCCGGCACAGAAGAGTTGACCCCCTAAGTGAGCCCGGGTGGCCGAGAAGTTCACAGCCACCCGGGCTTTTTCTTTTTCCTAAGCCACGGTGTAGAGTAATCACTCGCCGATGCCTGCCCGGCGAACTCCGGGGCACGAAGAAACATCCAAGAAAGAGGTAGCCCGCTCCGGCCGGGTTGCCGGGAATACTGTTTCGAGGCCGTCATCATTGATGGGGTCAAGGAGGCGAAGAAAGTGAGTTTTCTTAGAAGGCGAGCGGATGGCTTTGCTGCAGGCGCCGGTCTGAAAACGATGGCGCTGCTGACGATGGTTTTTCTCGCCGCAGTACCTGGCGCAAGCGCACAGAACAAGCAGCGGACGCAACTCCGGCCAGGCTGGAATCTTTTCTCGCCGCAGCAGGACATTCAGATTGGCCTGAAAAACGCGCAGCAGGCCGAGAAGCAACTGGCGATGTGCAACGACCCGAAGGTGGACGCCTACCTCACGCAACTGGGGAAGAGGCTGGCGGCGAAGGCGCCGACGGGTGGCGTGCAATATCCCTTCGAATTTCACTGCGTGAACGACAAAGCAATCAACGCGTTCGCGCTGCCGGGCGGGTACCTGTTCATCAACCGCGGGGTGATCGAAGCGGCGGACACGGAGGCGCAGCTCGCGGGCGTAATGGCGCACGAGCTCTCGCACGTGGCGCTGCGGCACGGCACAAACCAGGCGACCAAGGCGCAGGCTGCGCAGCTTCCCCTGGCGGTGCTGGGCGGGGCGCTGGGCGGCGGCACGATGGGCGCGCTGATCACGCAGCTTGGGGCCTTCGGCGTCGGCTCGGTTCTGCTGCGGTATTCGCGCACGGCGGAAACGCAGGCCGACGTGATGGGGGCGCAGATCCTCTACGACGCGGGCTACGATCCGCGGGCCATGGCGCAGTTCTTCGAAAAACTCCAGGCCGAGAGCAAAGGCAAGAATCCGCCCGAGTTTTTCAGCGATCACCCGAATCCGGAGCGCCGCGCGGAGCGTGTGGATGCGGAAATAGAAAGACTCGGAGGGCCGCCGGCGAATTACAAGCGGGATTCAGCCGAATTTCAAGCAGCAAAGCGAGAGGTGATGGGTCTGCCGGTGGTCAAGGCCAAGCCCGGCGCGGTGGCGGCCGGCGGGGGCGGCAGGCCGGCGGCGCCGTCGGCGAATTACACGCCGTATCAGGGCCGCGCGTTTTCGCTGAAGTACCCCGACAATTGGAAGGCATATGGGGAGGGAGACGCGACGTCTCTCTTGCCGGACGGCGGAGTGGTGCAAGACCGCAGTGGGAACCAGGCACTGGCATACGGAATGATGATCAATGTCGTGGACCCGCATGGCGATGCGAAGGCCGCGAACGCCCTCGAGGGGTCCACGGACCGGCTGATTGACGAGCTGCAGCATTCGAATCCCGGAATGCGCCTGCTGCGGAGGTCCGAGAAGATCAGGCTAAACGGCCAGCGCGCGCTTTCGACGTATATGAGCAACGATTCGCCGGTGGGCGGGCAGGAAACGGACTGGATTGTGACGGTGATGCGGCCGGAAGGGCTGCTGTATTTTGTGTGCGTGGCGCCGCAGGGCGAATACAGCCACTACGACAAGACGTTTGTGAACATTTTGGATTCGGTGCGATTCGCTCGCTGATTTCGGATCCGTAGGGACAGGGGAAAGGGCGCAGCAGTAGCTGCGCCTTTTGCATTTTGCGCAATCTTTACTGTCTGGATCAGGCGGGCTTCCAGCGGAGGATGGGTTTGCGTGCTGCGCCGACTTCGTCGAGGCGGCGGACGCGCGTGGTGTGCGGCGCGGTCTTGACGAGCTCCGGATTCGTGGCGGCTTCCTCGGCGATGGAGCGCATAGCGTCAATGAAGAGGTCGCACTCTTCCCTCGATTCGGACTCGGTCGGCTCGATCATCATGGCGCCGTGAACGATGAGGGGGAACGCCGTCGTGTAGGGGTGGAATCCGTAGTCAATCAGGCGCTTGGCGATGTCCGTGGTGCTCACGCCGTTCTGCTTCTGGCGGGCGTCGCTGAAGACGACTTCGTGCATGGAAGGCAGCGAGTAGGGCAGGTCGAAGACGCCTTCGAGATGCTTGCGGATGTAGTTGGCGTTCAGGACGGCGTCTTCGGTGGCCTGGCGGATGCCGGCGCCGTAGGCGAGCGTGTAGGCCAGCGCGCGGACGAGGACGCCGAAATTTCCGCCGAAGGCGCGGACGCGGCCGATGGAGTGCGGGCGGTTGGCGTCAAGAGCGAGCGTGCCGTCCGGTTTTTCCACGAGAACTGGCACGGGCAGGAACGGCTCGAGGATTTTTTTCATGGCCACGGGGCCGGCGCCCGGTCCGCCGCCGCCGTGCGGCGTGGAAAAGGTCTTGTGCAGGTTGAGGTGCATGACGTCCACGCCGAGATCGCCGGGACGCGTGACGCCGGCGAGGGCGTTCATGTTCGCGCCGTCCATGTAGAGCAGCGCGCCCTTGGCGTGCAGGATTTCGGCGATTTCGGGGATGCGCTGCTCGAAGATGCCGAGCGTCGAGGGGTTGGTGATCATCAAAGCGGCAACGTCTTGCGTAACCTGCTCGCGGAGCTTGGCGATGTCAACCTGTCCCCGAGATTCGGACTTGATGTTCTCGACTTCGTAACCGGCAATGACCGCCGTGGCGGGGTTCGTGCCGTGCGCGGAATCGGGGATCAGAACTTTTTTGCGAGGGTTGCCCTGTTTTTCGAGATAGGCGCGAATCAGGAGCAGACCGGTGAGCTCACCCTGCGCGCCGGCGGCCGGCTGGAGCGTGACGGCGTCCATGCCGGTGATTTCCAGCAGGCATTTTTCGAGGAGGCGCAGAATCTTCAGGCAGCCCTGCGAGAGCGATTGCGGCTGATACGGATGCTCGGAAGCGATGCCGTCGAGCCGGGCGACGAATTCGTTCACGCGCGGGTTGTACTTCATGGTGCAGGAGCCGAGCGGATACATGCCTAGGTCAATGGCGTAATTCCAGGTGGATAGGCGCGTGAAGTGGCGAAGGACTTCGATCTCGCTCACCTCGGGAAGGCCTTCGACACCCGCGGCGCGGTAGTTCGCGCCGAGGGATTTCACTGGGTCGGCGGCGGGAACGTCGAGCGGGGGCAGCTCAAAGGCGCGCTTGCCCGGCGAGGATTTCTCGAAAATCAGGCCTTCGGACTGATTGGTGTGGCGCGAGGCCTTTTTGATCTTGTCGGTCAAGTTCATTCCCAGTAGGACGGGCAGGGTTGCCCTCCTTATACCGGCCTCTCCAGCGCGCGGCGCAGCGCCGCGGCAAAGCGTTCGATTTCGCCGCGCGGGGTCGTTTCCGTCACGCAAACCAGCGCGTGCTTGGTTAATTCCGGGTAATCGGTGCCCAGGGCGAGCGGGCCGATGATCTTGTCGCGTAGCAAGTCGTTGTTGATCATGCGCGCCGAACGCGGCAGTTCGACCGTGAACTCGTTGAAGAACGGCGCGGAAAATGCCCGGCGCACACCGGGAATCTTTTCCAGTTCGGCCAGAGCGAACCGGGCTTTCGAAAGATTCTGATGCGCCGCTTCCCGAAGGCCCTCTTTGCCGAGCAGGCACAGGTGCACCGTTGCGGCGAGCGCGCACAGCGCCTGGTTCGTGCAGATGTTGGAGGTAGCCTTCTCGCGGCGGATGTGCTGCTCGCGCGTGGCGAGCGTGAGGACGAAGCCCCGGCGCCCTTCCGAATCGGTGGTCTGGCCGGCGAGGCGGCCGGGCATCTGGCGGAGAAATTTTTCGCGGGCAGCGAGAACTCCGACGAACGGCCCGCCGTAGCTGGGCGCGAGGCCGAAACTTTGGCCCTCCATGGCGACGATGTCGGCTTCCGCGGGCGGGCGCACGAGACCGAGCGACACGGCTTCGGCGATAGCGACGACGAGCAGCGCTCCCGTGGATTGGACGGCGCCAGCGAGCGAGGCGACCGGCTCGACGCAGCCCAAGAAATTCGGCGACTGCACTAGCAGAGCGCACACGTCGTCTCTTAACGCCGTCTTGAGCGCAGCCGAGTCGAGCGTGCCATCCGCAGCGAATGGCAACTCCTCGACAAGCAGGCCGGAATTCTTGGCAAACGTCTTCAAAACCTGCCGGTATTCCGGGTGCACAGAGCGCGCGACTAGAACGCGCCGGCGGCCCGTGACGCGTTCAGCCATCAGCACGGCTTCCGTGGCGGCGGTCGAACCGTCGTACATGGAGGCGTTGGCGACGTCCTGTCCGGTGAGCTGGCACATCAGCGTTTGGAATTCGAAGATGGCCTGCAGCGTGCCCTGGCTGATTTCCGGCTGGTAAGGCGTGTAGGACGTGAGGAACTCGCCCCGCTGGAGGATGACGTCGGTGACGACCGAGCGCAGGTGTTGGTAGACGCCGGCGCCAAGAAAGCTGCTGTAGCCGAGGGAGTTTTCCGCCGCGCGCTCCTTGAAAAAGGCAATAATCTCGGCTTCGGAGAGCGGGCCGGGAAGCGTGAGCGCCTCGCGGAGACGATACCGCTCGGGAATCGAGGCGAACAGATCGCCGATGGACTTCGCGCCGATGGTGGCGAGCATTTGCTGCCGTTCGGCGGGGCTCTTGGGGAGATAGCGCATCAGGCGGAAGCGTCCTTGGCCTTGCCGGCGATGTAGACTTCGTAGGCGGCGGCGTCCATCAGTCCGCTGACCGCTGCGGCGTTGGTGAGGCGCACCTTGAGCAGCCATGCTGCGCCGTGAGGGTCCTGATTGATTTTTTCAGGCGTGTCGTTGAGGGCTACGTTGGCCTCGATGACTTCTCCGCTGGCGGGCGCGTAGATTTCGCTCACGGCCTTGACGGATTCTACCGTGCCGAACGACTTGCCGGCTTCGATCTTGGCGCCGGGCTTGGGCAACTCGACAAAGACCACGTCGCCCAATTCATGCTGGGCGTAGTCCGTGATGCCAATGGTGGCCGTATCTCCCTGGACGTGAATCCACTCATGCTCTTTGGTGTAGCGGTACTGCGCCGGATACGCCATCTCGTTCTCCTTGGGTCTGCGTCAGGCGCGCCGCGCCGCCTGCGGAACAGCGCCGGGCGCGGGGGTC
>JBGQHF010000145.1:0-5542 GCA_041497835.1 Terriglobia bacterium | reverse complement strand
AGGGCTTACCTGCAGCGAGCGCCGGGAGCGCGGCCGCACGTGCCCGTGAACAAAGATGCAGCGCTTGCGGAATTCCAAAGGGTCGCCGCGGCATTTCCGGTCTTCCGTCTTGCTTCTAACAAGACGGTGCAGCCGACGCAGCCCGGGGGGTTGCGCGGCTGACCGGCGCCGTTAGTTAGGCCGCATTGGAGGTGTGCAATGGCTGTTCGGCTTGAACATGCGAACCTTACGGTACGTGACATCGAGGGGATGATCCGTTTTTTGAAGACAGCGTTTCCTGAGTTTAAAGTGCGGGGCGAAGGCATCAGTCAGGACGGCGGCCGATGGGTACACATCGGCACGCAGGACACCTACATTGCCTTGAGTCCAGCGAAGACGACGCCGGAGAAACCCTGGACACCATACCGGGGCTTCGCGGGCGTGAACCATCTCGCCTATGAGGTGGATGACGTTGAGGCATTGCGCGAGCGAATGAAGTCAGCCGGATACAAAGATTCGACACCCCCGAACGCGCACCGCTACCGGAAGCGCATCTACTTCTACGACCCCGAGGGCAACGATTGGGAGTTCGTACAGTACTTCTCCCAGGACGCTGCCGAGCGCAACGATTACAAGTTGCCGGATCGATAGCACATCCTCGAAGCAGACGTCGCTGACGCGCCGCCGCTGATGCCGGCGTTGGGCTGCCGATAGGGCAGGACAACCTTTCGAGCGGGGACAGCGGAAGACTGAACTGCGCCTGAATTTCTTGAGGGGTCAGCACCAAAAGAGGATCGCGGCGAAGAGAGATTCCTTCCGACCGAGTCGGAATCTACGACCCCGCCCTTGTCGGGGTCTTTCCGGCAGGAGCCGGAATCTGCGACCGATCGACGGCCCTCGGCTGCGCCGCGCTCCGCTCGGGATGACAGGCGGGGCGGCGGGCGCTTGTGCCGGAGCGCTTCGCGGCTCAGGCAGAGAACCGGGGGATAAGGAAAGCGCTACTCGGCGAAGAGAGATCCCTCGTCGCTGCACTCCTTCCCCCGATTACGCTCGGCTGCGCCGCGCTCCGCTCGGGATGACAAGGGAGCAGGGACGTCACGCCGGTGCGGGTGTGGACATCGAACCGAGGAATTCGGCGTTGGCTTTCGTTTTTGTAAGGCGGCTCTGGAGGAGTTCCATCGCTTCGACGGTGGAGAGCGGGCTCAGGACTTTGCGCAGGACCCAGATGCGGCTCAGCTCATCCGGCGGGAGGAGCAACTCGTCCTTGCGCGTGCCGGAGCGCTGAATATCAATCGAGGGGAAAACGCGCTTATCGGAGAGCCGCCTGTCCAGGTTGATTTCCATGTTGCCGGTGCCCTTGAACTCTTCGAAGATGACGTCGTCCATGCGGCTGCCGGTGTCGATCAGCGCGGTGGCGATGATCGTCAGCGACCCGCCTTCTTCCACGTGCCGCGCGGCGGCAAAAAAGCGCCTCGGGCGCTGCAGGGCGTTGGCGTCAATTCCGCCGGACAGGACCTTACCCGACGGCGGGGTGACCGCGTTGTAGGCCCGCGCCAGGCGCGTGATGGAGTCGAGAAGGATGACAACATCGCGTTTGTGCTCGACGAGCCTCTTGGCCTTCTCCAGCGCCATTTCCGCCACCTGAATGTGCCGCTGCGGCGCCTCGTCGAACGTCGAGCTGATCACTTCGCCCTTGACCGTCCGCTGCATGTCCGTGACTTCTTCCGGGCGCTCGTCGATCAGCAGAACGATCAGCGCGACTTCAGGATGGTTTGTGGTGACCGAATTAGCGATGGACTGCAGCATCATGGTCTTCCCGGTGCGCGGCGGCGCGACGATCAGGCCGCGCTGGCCCTTGCCAACGGGGCAGAGCAGGTCCAGCACGCGCCCGGTGAGGTTTTCCTTGGTCGTCTCCATCTTCAGCCGGGCCTGCGGATAGAGCGGCGTCAGGTTGTCGAAGAAAATCTTGCTCCGCGCGACTTCCGGATCCTCGAAATTGACCGCTTCGACCTTGATGAGGGCGAAGTAGCGCTCGCCGTCCTTGGGCGGCCGCACTTGGCCGGAAACCGTGTCTCCCGTGCGCAGGTCGAACTTGCGGATTTGCGACGGCGAAACGTAGATGTCGTCCGGCCCGGGGAGGTAGTTGTATTCCGGCGCGCGGAGAAAGCCGAAGCCGTCGGGGAGGCATTCGAGGACGCCTTCGGAGAAGATCAGTCCGTTCTTCTCCGTTTGCGCGCGGAGGATCTGGAAGATCAGCTCCTGCTTGCGCAACCCCGAGGCGCCGGGGATATTCAGCTCCTTGGCCATCTTCGCCAAGTCGGTGATGTTCTTTTCTTTCAGTTCTGCAAGGCTAACGCTCATGTACGTAGTTCCTTCGTGATGTCCTAAAATTGGAATTTATCCGGCAATGCCTGAAAATCCGGATTGTTCTCAGGGTGGCGCACCGCACTGGCGGATGAACGATCAGCCGGCCAGGATGGGCAAACCAGACTCGTTGCAACCGGACGATGCGCCGGACCCCAACTCCCCGTGCGGCCCGCAAAGGCGGGCCGGGTCCCCATCAGGCGCTGCCTAGTTGGTCAAACTCTTGTCTTTCTCGGCGACGGCGGCGAAATCCTCCGCGACCGGCGCGACTGCGGCGTGCTCCTGCGGCACGATGGGCCGCTCGAGCGCGAACTGCAGCACTTCGTCCATGGTCTCAACAAACTGGATAGTGAGACTGGAGAGGATCTCCTGCGGGATTTCCGCCAGGTCCTTCTCATTGTCCTTCGGAAGCAGCACTGTGCGCAAGCCCATTCGATGCGCCGCCAGGAGTTTCTCCTTCACGCCCCCGATGGGCAGAACCTTGCCGCGGAGGGTGATCTCGCCGGTCATGGCCAGGTCGCACCGCACGGGGATTCTCATCAGCGCGCTCACCATCGAGGTGCACAGGGTGATCCCGGCCGAGGGGCCGTCCTTGGGTATCGCGCCTTCCGGCACGTGCACGTGGATTTCGAGATTGCGGTAAAAGTCCTTGGGCAAGCTGAACTGCGGCGTGCGCGAGCGGATATAGCTCATCGCCGCCTGCGCCGATTCCTGCATCACGTCGCCGAGCTTTCCGGTCAGCGTCAGGCGTCCCTTGCCTTCCATCAGAGTGGTTTCCGTGGCCAGCACCGATCCGCCGACTTCCGTCCAGGCGAGCCCGGTGGCCAGGCCGATTTCGTTTTTCTTTTCCGCCCAGATCTCGCGGAACTTGATCACGCCCAGGAATTCACCGGCGTTTGCCGGAGTGAGCTCGAAGTTCACCCCCGCACCCTCGGCCACCACCTTGCGCGCCATCTTTCGCGCAATGTTCTGAATCTCCCGCTCCAGGTTGCGCACGCCCGCTTCATGGGTGTAGTGCCGGATGATGTGCAGGAGTCCCTCGTCCGTGAACGTCAGATGCTTCTCGCCGACCCCGCACGCTGTGCGCGTCTTGCGCACCAGAAAACGCTTCGCGATCTCCAGCTTCTCCTGCTCGGTGTAGCCGGGGAGCCGCAGGATTTCCATGCGGTCCTGCAGCGCCTGCGGAATCGTGTGCAGGACGTTTGCCGTGCACACGAACATCACTTTCGAGAGGTCGTATTCGACGTCCAGGTAATGGTCCACGAACGAGTGGTTCAGCTCCGGATCCAGAACTTCCATCAGCGCCGCCGACGGGTCGCCGCGGAAATCCATGGACATCTTGTCCACTTCATCCAGCACGAATATCGGGTTTACCGTGCCCGCCTTCTTCATCATCTGAATGATCTGCCCGGGAAGCGCGCCGATGTAGGTGCGCCGGTGCCCGCGAATTTCCGCTTCATCGCGCACCCCGCCGAGCGACACGCGCACGAATTTCCGGCCGGTGGCCCGCCCGATGGACATCGCCAGCGAAGTCTTGCCCACGCCCGGCGGCCCCACGAAGCACAGGATGGAGCCTTTGGGATTCTTCACCAGCTGGCGCACCGCGAGGAACTCCAGGATGCGCTCTTTCACTTTGTCCAGGCCGTAGTGATCCTCGTTGAGGATCTTCTCCGCAGTGAGGATGTCGCGAATCTCCTTGGAGCGCTTTTTCCAGGGCACCGCGATCAGCCAGTCGAGATAATTCCGGCTCACCGTAGACTCCGCCGACATCGGCGGCATCAGCTCGAGCCGTTTCAGCTCCTGGATGGCCTTTTCGTGGACTTCCTTGGACATTCCGGCGGCGTCGATCTTCTTTTTCAGTTCGTCCGTTTCGTTCTTCTCGCCGCGGCCGAGTTCCTTCTGGATGGCCTTGAGCTTTTCGTTGAGGTAGTACTCTTTCTGCGCCCGCTCCATCTGCCGCTTCACGCGGGTATTGATGTTGCGGTCCACGTTCAGTTTTTCGATCTCGATCTCGAGAATGTCGCTGATGCGGTTCAGCCGCTCGATGGGATCGACCATCTCGAGTAGGTCCTGCTTCTCGTCCACCGGAAGCTGCAGGTTCGCCGCGATGGTGTCCGACAGCCGTGAGGGATCGTCCACGCGGGCCGCGGCGATCATGGTCTCGTAATTCATGCTCTGCGAGAGCTTCACGAACTGTTCGTAGAGATTGGTGACCTTCTGTACGGTCTGCTCGGTCTGCGGCGAGGGTTCCACGTGCGTCCCGATAACTCGGATGCTGGCCCGGAAAAAACCTTCTTCGGCCGCCACCGACAGCGCCCGGGCGCGTTCGACGCCCTCGACGAGCACCTTGATATTGCCGTCGGGAAGCTTCACGCTCTGCACGATATTCGCCAGCGTTCCCACGGCGTAAATCTCTTCCGGTTTGGGGTCGTCCACCGAAGCGTCGTGCTGCGTGGCCAGAAAGATTTTCTTTTCGCCAGCCAGCGCGTCTTCCAGCGCGCGCACGGAGGCTTCCCGGCCCACGATGAAGGGCGTCATCTGCTGCGGAAAGATGACCATATCGCGCACCGGCATCATGGGCACGCGCCTCACGTCCTTCATGTCCTGCTGCTTTTCGCGGTTGAACATAGGGCCCCTGAACTTCCCTCAGCCGCCCGAAGCGGCCTTACCCGGCCTTTTCGAGCAAACTCCAGTTGATTTCTCGCCCGCGGACCATGTCCGCGGTGACCACGAATTCGCGCACCTTGCGCTGCATCGGCAGGTGGTACATCAGCTCGAGCATCAAATCTTCCAGAATCATCCGCAGCCCGCGCGCGCCCACCTTGCGCTGCATGGCCAGCTCCGCCACCGTGTCCTGCGCCTCATCGGTGAACCGGAGCCGCACATTCTCGAATTCGAACAGCCGCTGGTACTGCTTGAGCAGCGCGTTTTTCGGCTCGGTCAGGATGCGCATCAGCGCCGACTTGTCCAGATCATTCATCACGCCGACAACCGGCAGCCGGCCGACGAATTCCGGTATCAGCCCATAGCGAATCAGGTCCGTAGGCTGAACGTGTTCGAGCAATTCGACGTTGCGCCGCTGCGCCGTCGCCGGAGTCGCATCCGTGTGAAACCCGAGCGAGCGGCGTCCCACCCTCTTCTCGATCACTTTTTCCAGTCCGACGAACGCGCCTCCGCGGACAAAGAGGATGTTCGTCGT
>JBGQHF010000144.1:0-5933 GCA_041497835.1 Terriglobia bacterium | reverse complement strand
TTCTGCAGCGCGTCGAACCACAAGGGTGCGCCGAACGACACCGCAATCGCGCTCAGCAGCCAGCCGAAAAAGTGCATGGAGAACAGCCCGCCGATCCAGGCAAAGAATGCGCCTGTGTGGGAAGTATTTTCTTTCTCTGCCTTTTCGCGGAGCGCGCGCAGCGTCTGGAAATCCGCCGGCCACCCGACAAGCTGTCCGAGAAGCCCTCTTTCTTCCTCGGTCAGGGCAGATGAGCTGGTTGTGCTCTTCTCTCCTGCCGCCTTATCCACCGGCGCTGTCGGGATGGGTGATTCCGGGTCGGTGTACTCCCAGTTCGGCCCGGTGCGCTCGCGCACTTTCGCTTGTTCCACGACTGCCGCGCGCAACGCTGGATTCGTCCACAGCCGTGTGAGCAGTTGCAGCGTGTCCGCGTTGGCGAAAAGCACTACCACGACGGCTACGCCGATGGTGATCTTTTGCAGCTTGCGCTTGTACCAGCCGCCCACCCGGTCCATCGTTTCGTCGTACCAGGTCTCGATTCCTTTTTGCACCGATTCCATCTTGTTTTCTCCGGCGCTGGCGCCGGCGATCGCGAGCAGCGACTTCTTGACGTTTTCCGAACGATTCTTGCCCAGGTCTTCCGCCATGCCGGCAACGGTCCGCACGCCCGCGCGGTTCAACTTGAGGACGTCGATCAGCGCCACGGCAAAAGTCTTCGGCGCGATATACGAGGGCCGCCGCTTATCGCGGGTGAGCGCCTCAATCATCGGGTGTTTGTAGAACTCTTCGGCTAGGCTCTTCGGATCGCCCTTCTGCGAATCGAGCAAGTGGCGGATTCCTTCCTCGAGCGTCTTCGCACGCAGGCTGAGGACGCCTGCGATCCATTCGTTGACGGTCGTGCACAAAAGCGAAAGCAGCAGATACACGAATACGAGGCCAATGGCCACTTCGAGTACAGTGGAACCAAGCATACGTTCAACTCCTTTGCACTGTGCGATTCGGGGATGATGAAGAACTACGCTGCTCCCCGCGTGCCGTTGCCTTGGCTTCTTATATCATCTTTAGAAAATTGTCCACCAGTAAATACAGTGAGGCGTGCCGCTGCCATCCGGGGATCCGCCCACCCGGCTTTTCCTGCGAATTCGGCGTCGCGCCGGGATTCTGTTTCGGATCGAGCTTTTCAGAACACCCGCCCCAGCCGGAAAAACCATTTCCGGTGCCCGCTGTCTCCCACGCTTCCGCCGACGAAGATCGGCCCAAAAGCCGTCTCCGCCAGGACCCCGCCGGAAAAATCATCCGGCAGCTTCGAGACGATACCTCCCGCGTTTCCCGTGCCGTACATCTTCCCGACCTCGTACTGAACCGTGAAATAAACCTTTTTCCCCACAAACGGCGGCAGGACAACTAAATCCCGCAGGTATCCTGCTTGAAACAGAAAATACTGGTTCCCGCGGAACTCATTCTGCCCGTACGCCCCCAGCCGCTCCGGCCCACCAAGGAAAAACTGCGGCAAGCCCGTCTGCTGTGCGCCAAACGTCGTCCCTCCCGCCGAAATCAGGAACACCGACGCCGGCCGCGAAATCGGCTGAAAATATCCGATTCGCGTCTCGAGCATGGGGAACGCCTCCGCCGCTCCCGGGCTCGTGTCGTACCAGTGAAAACTCGATTCGATCCGTACGCCGCGCCGCGGAATGATCGGATCATCCGTCCAGTCGGTTACATACCGCAGCCGCGTCCCGCTCCGTTGCCCGTTCACCGTCGCCAGCAGCGGAGCGCCGATCCGCTGCTTGTTGCTGAAAAGGCCCACCTCATACCCCGCGCGCAGTTCCGTGAAGCAGCTGAACGCATACCCGATGTCCGCGCCGATCACCGCGCGGTTCACGCGGTACTCCGCTTGCGGATCGTTATTGGCATAAATCTTGAACGACGAATTGCTCGCTGCCGCCTCCGGCGCAACGAACCATTTGCTCCTTGCCGTGAAGGGATGAAAATATTCCGTGTGCACTCCATATTGCGAACCCAACACGAAATCCGTCCGCCACTCCGACCGGTACCCTCCCACGTCCAGAAATGTCAGACGCGCACCGAGGGTGAAATCCACCGCGCCGCTTTCCGATCCGTCCAGCTCGAACCCCGGCTGGATTGTCGGCGGAGCGTAACCTTTCTCGTGCACGTCAATCAGCAGCCCGTCGCGGCCATCCCGCTTCGTCAAACGGTATCCCGCGCGATCCAGGCGTCCCGCCCCCGTCAGCCGCGTCAATTCCCCTTCGAGCTTGCTCGTCTCAATCGGTTTCCCTGCATACCCGCGCAGGTGCCTCTCGATATTCTTTGCTGCTGTCGCGTTCGTCCCTTGCACCGCAACAAACTGCGGCGCCGGCACGCTCTTGATCTGCCGCGCCTCCCGTTCGCTCAGGTGCTCGGCCCACGCCGCATCGTCCAGCGCATACGGTCCAAGCACGCGCGACTTACTCCGCCCCGCCTCCAGCCCCTTCGCGACGATGGCCGCGTTCTTCTTGTAATCCGTGGAATCAAATTCCGCCAGGTCCACCGTGATCATCAGGTCCGCGCCTTCCATCCCGCGCAGTTCGTTTTCCGCCACCACGGTATCAATCGAACGCCCCAGCACCCCCACGATGGATTGAATATCTTTCGCCTTCGCAGTCTTTGTCTTCAGGTGCACCGCGATCACGATCTCCGCGCCCATCTGCCGCACCGCATCCGTCGGCAGGTTGTCCACCAGGCCTCCGTCCACATACACGTGGTCGCCCACTCGCACCGGGCTGAACACTCCCGGCAGCGACATCGTCGCCCGCAACGCCTCCGCCAGAGGACCGTCGCGAAACGTCACCTCTTTTCCGCTCACCAGGTCCGTCGCCACGCTCCGGAAGGGAATTGGCAGCGCGTCGAAATCCTTGACATTCGAATAGGCCAGCGTCTGCCTGGCGATCAGCAGGCTGATCTGCTGCCCCGCACTCAGCCCCGCCGGCAGCGTGGCGCCCTCGCGCAATCCCAGCACCAGCGAGTTGGGGTACGCGCGCTGATCTTCTTTTCGGCGGAACGTCAGATCCCCATAGGGTGTCCCGGGGCTCGCCATCGCATCCCAATCCAGATCCGCAACCAGTTTGCGTAATTCTCTGGGGCTCGTTCCAGTGGCATAAAACCCGCCGATCAGCCCGCCCATGCTCGTTCCCGCGATGTAGTCCACCGGAATGTGATTCGCCTCAAGCCACTCCAGCACGCCGATGTGCGCCAGGCCGAGCGCGCCCCCGCCTTCCAGCGCCAGGCCAATCTTCGGCCGTGTTCGCGCCGCCTGCATCCGCGGGTCGCTCTTGGCCGGCTCCTGGGCGCCCACCCCGCAGGGCAACGCCAACAGTGCAAGAAACATCACCCATCGCCGCATACCGTCTCTCCTTCTTCCCACCGTCGCTACCAGTGTAGCTCGCAGCACACTTTCCGGTCCTCCGCATGTAGTGACGGGTTTACGCCGCCATCCCGCCCGTTTCGAAGCCGAATTTCCTCTTGACAATGCTCTCCGCCTTCCCAATACTAAACCGTATGGTTAACTATTCCCTCGCCGCCTCCCTTGACGCCACCTTCGGCGCCCTCGCCGACCCCACCCGCCGCGCCATTCTCGTCCGCCTCGCCCGCGGGGAATCGTGCGTCACCCAACTCGCCGCGCCTTTCCAGGTTTCTCTTCCTGCCATCTCCAAACATCTCCGCGTCCTCGAATCCGCCGGCCTCCTGGCTCGCGAAATCGACGGCCGCGTTCACCGCTGCCGCCTCGCCGCCGCTCCGATGAAGGACGCCGCCGGGTGGATCGCTCGCTACCGCGCGTTTTGGGAAGACCAGTTCGACGCGCTGACCCATTACCTCGACAATTCACAACCACAGGAGAAAAACGCATGGCAACGCCGCAGCAAAGCCCGGAAACCCGGCTCCAGATCCGCCGCACCTTCGCGGCGCCGCGCGAAAAAGTCTTCCGCGCGTGGACCGCACGCCAGGCGCTAGAGCAATGGATGTGCCGCGACAAGCCGGACCACGTCGCCCGCTACCTCGAGCTCGATGTCCGCACCGGCGGCCGCTTCGTCCTCGAAATCAAGAATGGCAAGGGTGAGGTCTATCTCCAGCAGGGGACCTATCGCGAAGTGAAGCCTCCTGAAAAGATTGTCTTCACCTGGTCCTGGAAAAAAACGCCTGCGACCCCGGGCGACCTCACCGAATGCCCCGAAACCCTCGTCACCCTCGAGTTTTTCGATCGGGGAGCCCAGACCGAAATCGTTCTGACCCACGAGGGCTTCACCAGCGCCACGATGCGCGATGCGCACACCATGGGCTGGACCGGCTGCTTTGACGTTCTCGAAAAAGTGTTGCCGGCGCAGTGAGGAGTCTTCGATCATGATCGATCGGCTGAATACAGATTCTTTCATTCCGGTCGGAGAGCCGGCGTTTTCTGCCGGCTCGGAGCCGGGGAATCGTGGCATGATCTCCGCCACCAGTGGCACGCTGATACCATCGCCGGCCCTAGCGCAGGAAACAGGTTTGCGGTGTGCACTTCAATTTGCTTGGAGGAAACCTATGAAAAGAAGATTATCTCTCTTTCTCCCTCTGGTTGTTTTTCTCTTGGCGTCTGCTTCTGTCCACGCCCAATCCAAATCCGCTTCCGGCTCATCTTCTGGTCTCGACCAGCTGAAATCCCTCGCCGGCTCCTGGGAGGGCACAACCTCCTCCGGCAAGTCCACGCGCATTTCCTATGAGCTGGCCTCCGGAGGCACCGCCCTTCTCGAGCGCTTGCATAGCGCCGAGGAATCCGAAATGATCACCGTGTATACCGCCGACGGCAGCCGCGTCGCCATGACCCACTATTGCAGCGCCAACAATCAGCCGCAGATGCAGACCGCGCCCATTTCCGGCCCGGCCAACAAGTTCACCTTCTCGTTTGTCCGTGCCACGAATCTGGCCAGCCCTTCAGCCGGCCACATGCACCAGCTCGTCATCACCGTCCAGGACCACGATCACTTCACGCAGGAATGGACCTGGGTCGAAAAGGGACAAACCAAGACGGAGCTCTTCCGCTTCACCCGCAAGAGCTAGTCAATATAGCGCCGGCTCGCCTTCAGCCGAATCGAAGGGCATCTTGCCGGCGGTTTTTGCTTTTCCGTGCAGGGGCGGAGTTTAGTCCGCCCTCGTGGTTTGTCGTTATTCTGTACACGCGGTTGGCATCGATCCAAACCCGGTTGGCGCGCCGCGATCCGGCGCCCCTCCTCGTAGACGAAATGCCGCAAGCCCGCTGCGGCGGTCCGTGCCCACTTCTGTTTCATTGGCATCGTCAAAATCCGCCCGTCACTCCGGCCCCTCAGTCCCCCCAGCAACCTTCCGCAACTGCGCAGAACCGCGCCCTTCGCGCGCTCTTTCTTCGGCCAGCCTTCGTGGACGCTCTTTTTCTCTCTCGCGTATTGCGCATCGACTCGCGCAATTTCCCATGCGCGCGGAAGAGCCGCAACCTCACCGCCACGCTCGATATCCCCAGCCGCGCCGCCACCTCCTGCGTCGAGTGCTGCAACACATCCCGCAATAAGCACACCACCCGCAAATCCGCCGGCAACGCTTCGATCGCGTCGGCCAGCATTCCCCGCGCCTCTTTCTGAGCGTATTGCACTTCCGGATCGGCCGCCGGGGTGGCGACCTGGGTAATCCATTCGCACTCATGGCCTCCGCCGGCGTCCTCGTACGAAAAAATTCGCCCGTCACGCCGCTGCCGCAGCACGTCAATCGCGGCATTCGAGGTGATCCGCGCCACCCACGCGCGAAATTCGTCCGCGCCCTGCGCCGTTCCGCCGTCGAACTGGCCCAGCTTGGAAAACGCCCGCAGCAATGCTTCCTGACGAATTTCCTCGGCGTCGGCATGGTTCCCCGTAAATCGCAGCGCCCGCTGATACAACGACTGGACATAGGGT
>JBGQHF010000143.1:0-6251 GCA_041497835.1 Terriglobia bacterium | reverse complement strand
TTGAAGCGCGTCCTTGCGCGCATGCTGGACGAAACGGAATTTCTCTCGCCGCACGGGATTCGCGCTCTTTCCCGCTTTCATCAGGAGCACCCCTACGAGCTCCACGTGAATGGCCACGTCCACCGCGTGGACTACGAGCCCGCGGAATCTACTACCGGTCTTTTCGGCGGGAATTCGAACTGGCGCGGCCCGGTGTGGTTCCCGGTCAACTACCTGCTCATCGAATCGCTACAGAAGTATCACCACTACTACGGCGAAGACTTCAAGGTGGAGTGCCCCACGCGCTCCAATCGCCAAGCCGACCTCTGGCAAGTGGCGGGAGATCTCTCGCGGCGGCTTGCGCGCATTTTCCTCCGCGGAAAAGACGGCCGCCGCCCCGTCGCCGGCGGGCTCGAAATCTTCCAGAACGACCCGCACTGGAAAGACCTCATTCTTTTCCATGAGTACTTTCACGGGGATGATGGCGCCGGCATCGGCGCCGGCCATCAGACCGGCTGGACCGGTCTGGTCGCCAAGCTCCTCGAACAGAGCGGTGAATAAGGAATCCGACTAGCACCCATCTAACGAGTCGCGCCGGCCCGCTCGTAAAACTCAATCAGGACTTTCTCGCCGCCTGCCGAGCTCGACAGGAAAAAATTCACGCGCGTCCCATCCGCGCCCGGCCGCGTTTCCGCGTAAACCGGCTGGACGCCCAGTCGTTCCTGCACGATTTGCGTCGCACGATCAACGTCGATCGTGCAGTACTCCACTTGTTGAATCCCTTCGCCCATCTTGGCCAGGTAGCGGGCGATCGCGCCGCTTCCGGCCAAGTCCCGGCTCGTCAGAATGTCGAGCGAGGCGCCACCCGAAAAGTGCAGTTCAAACTCGGCCGCGTCCTGTTCCGGGGGAACCTTGGCCAGCCGCGGCGATCCGTTTGCCGCGCGAATTCGCGCAAACGTTTCCTGCGAGACCCCCACTCCAACCGTAATTTGGGGCCTGTCTCCGCCGAGCAACGTGGCCAGCTCCGCATCCGCGCGCCACGGCTTCACCACCCGTTCCGCCAGTTCGCGCCCCTTGCGATAAAGTTCGGCCGCGCCCGCGGCTCGCACTTCCGGAGCGGCATCGCTCAATTTTTGGATCGCGGAAGAAAGGGGGCTCGTCATGAATGAGATTGTAGCCTGCTCCGGGCGCCTAGGAAGGGCGCCCCTGCTTCGGCCGGGTGAATAGAGAGGGCGTCATGGACAATCCCAGAATGGCTCCGACAATGATCAGCGAGAGATACACCGGAATGTGCAGCCAGGGCTCTGCGATCATTTTCGCGCCGATAAAGAGCAGCACCACGGCCAGGCCCATGCTGAGATAGCGGAAGTATTCCAGCACGCCCGACAGAAGAAAGTAGAGCGCCCGCAGACCGAGTATCGCGAAGACATTCGACGTATAGACAATGAACGGATCGCGCGTGATGCCGAAGATCGCGGGGATCGAATCGAGCGCAAACGTCACATCGGTGATCTCAATCACGAGCACCACGAGAAAGAGCGGCGTGGCGATCCAGGCGTTTTTCTCGCGGACAAAAAACTTCTCATTGTGGTATCGGTCGGAGACGCGCAGATGGCTGCTCGCAAACCGGAAGATGGGGTTTTGTTCCGGATGCGCCTCTTTTTCACGCGCGAGGAGCATGTGCGCGCCCGCATAAAGCAGGAAGGCGCCAAATAGATAGGTGATCCACGAAAAACGGGAGATGAGTGCGGCGCCGGCCGCGATCATCAGTCCGCGCATCACCAGTGCGCCCAGAATCCCCCAGGCCAGCACGCGGTGCTGGTAGCGCGCATCCACCCGAAACGTCCGGAAAACAATCAGGAAAACAAACAGATTGTCCACACTCAGCGATTTTTCGATGACGTACCCGGTGAAGAATTCCAGTGAGGCCTGCGTGCCGTACCAGTGCAGGACGCCCAGCCCGAAGAGCACGGAAATCGCGATCCACACCAGGCTCCAGATCAGCGATTCGCGCCAGCGCACCTTGTGCGCGTGGCGATGAAACACACCCAGATCCAGCGCAATCGCCAGCAGAACGAAGAGATTGAATTCGATCCAGTGCCAGGGCGTGCCCATCTTCGATTGAATCCCCGGTGACTAGGGCGCCTGCGGATGTGCGTCCGTCGCGTTCAGGTTGGTCAGTTCCGCCCGCGAGGTCTTCCCGCTCTCCACTGTTACCGGCACATCCCAGCGCACGCGCACGTCGCCGGAGGCGGCTTCCAGTCCCAGCGTGCTCAGCCAATAGGTGCCGGCAGGAATCCCGGTCAGAATCGCCCGGCCCTCCAGGTCCGTATCCGCCTTCGCCAGGAGGTATTTCGTCTGCGCAATCTCCGGGGTGCGCCGCTGCAGCCGCTGCAGGTGCTCCGAATTCAACTGATTCCACTTGCGCGCCGGGCTCACCGGATCGAGATACGCTTCCATGCCTCCGGACGCCTGCGGGTTTGCGAGGATGAACTTGCGCAGCGCGGCGAGATATTCCGTGTGGAGCCGCCGGTAGCGCTCCGAGTTTGCGGTCTTGTCGGCTTCCGTATATTTGGGCCGCGGCAGGGACTTCATCACGCCGCCGCCGTTGGCGCGGAGATACGCATCCAGGAATTCCGGAATGTTGAGGATGTCGTCGGCCGTGAGCGTCTGTTCGATTTCGGAGGCGGCGAGATCGATGGTATCGTGCGCCTTCATCCACTCTTTTAGTTGCGAAGAGAGCTTTAGCCCGGCGATAAATTCCTCGCGCGTCGGACGCGGATCGGAATTCTCCGTCTCACGCGTGATATCGGCGTAGCTTTTCTGGAGCAGGTAGAACGTGAACTGGCGCACCGGCTCCGGCCGCCCCGCCGTCGGCGTTAACCGTGCCGCGAATTCAATCGAGCCGGTGGTATTTTGCGCTGCCGCCCGGTGCGGCGTGCAAATCGCAAAGAAAGCCAGGCAGAAGGCCGCAGAAGAAAAATTTCGCATGAACTTCATCCTAGCAGAATGTCCAACCGTCCCATAGAACATGTCGCGGCCGTGTGCCCGAACCAATCAGAAGAGACGGAGGAGCAGAAGCACCAGGGAAAGTCCAATCCCAGCAAGAAGCAGTAGCGCGGACATGCGGAGCCAGAATCCCGCGAGTTTAGCTGAAAGAGGGCCCGGCGGCTTCCGGGGAGGGAACGGCGGATCCAGCACGCCAACGCCAGCCGGTTTGCGGGGCGGCCCACCCGTCCGCGCGGACGACGCCGCCGGCTCCAGTTCTTCTTCCCACTCTTGGAATTCGTACGGCACGGCATCCGCGTCCATCAGGGCGGCATGAGAAGTCTAGAACAGCCGGAAGCTGACTTCCACAGTCACCCAGACCGGTACAGCCCGGCCCGCCCCATCACGGGCTGGCTGGAAACGCCAGCTCTGCACCGTCTGCAACGCTCGTTCTTCGAGCCCGAATCCGATTCCTCTGGCAATGTGAATCTCCGAAGCCTGTCCGCTTGCGCCGACAAGAACTTCCAGCGTCACACCGCCCTGAACTTTCGCCTTTCGCGCTTCATCCGTGTAGAGCGGATCCGGACAGTAATTGCATGTGGGCGGTCGAATGCCATCGTGATATGCACTCTCCGAAGTCCCGCGGCCCCCAAAAGGACCCTTGCTGTCTCCCATATTCCTTCCAGGGGTGCTCCCGATTCCGTGTGGCCCGCCCGGCCCGCCGGAATTCGTGTACACCGGCATCCACGGCAGACCGAGTGGGACGACAGGCACGTTCTGAAGCTCGGGCACCTTGGGGTCCAGAATTGTTGCGGCTACCGGCAGTCTGGGGTTTGGATTGTTTGTTAGCCAAGGAGGCGCAAGCTGCTTCGATGACAAAGGGGCGATTTCGCCCCGCGTCGCCGGTATGGGACTTCGATTACCGCCCGAACCGTTTCCATCGGACGGAATGCCAACTTTAATTTCCTCCGCGGGCATCCCAGGGAAAATAATTCGTTCAAATCGCGTGAGGGGCGGTGTCGATTCCACTCGGTGCCCCATATCCGCATGGGCTGCGAGCAGCAACACACCGGCGATAATCCCCGCGTGGGCCGCGAGAGAAAGTGATTGCGCGCGGCTCAGCCTTCTTTGCTCCAGTTCGAGTACGTGAATCGGTGCACCATTCGCCGAAGAGTGCGCCAGGTGCACAGAGGCAAGAAGCTGCGCAAGATTCTCACGAACTCGTTCGAGCCAGGATTCGCGGTCAGGCGGCAGGGAAGCGGACGAACGAAGCGAAGGAGCGAGCATCAGGAGGCCTCCGAGCCCGCCTCCCGATCGGCCTGCATTCCCAGATCAAAGAGGCGAGCGAGCAACGAACAATGGGAATCGCGCTCATTACGAAGGGTTGCCCGCCGAAAAAAGAAGGAAAGAAAAAGAGCGGCATTCCGCGACTGAAGCGCTAGAAAAGGCGGAAAGTGACTTCAATCGGAACAATCGTTGGCACAGGTTTGCCGTTCGGGCCCAGGGCTGGTTTGCATCGCCAGGTCCTGACGGCCTCGACGGCCTTCTCCTCCAGGCCGAGGCCTGGTCCTTTGACGACGGTGACGCCTGTGATTCGGCCGTCAAGAGTGACAATCCCTTGCACCACCACAACTCCCTGATACTTGGCTTTGCGGGCCTCTTCGGAATACTGCGGATCAGGCATGTAGTAACAAGACGGGGTTCCCACGCCGTTCACGCCCGCGCGAAATACGCCGCCGCCCGTCCCTCCACCCGAGCCCGGTCCAAGGCCTGCGCCCGAGCCGCTCCCGATGCCTCCGCCTTCACCCGTTCCGATGCCGCCCCCGCCGCCGGGGCCATTCGACAGGTTCACAACAGCCGCGAGCGGGTCGCCGTAGTTCGTCAGAGCTGGATTCGCTACCTTCAGGTCCGGCGGCCCGAGCAGCGTTGGGTCCATCGGCAGCTTTGGATTCTGGTTCTTGATGGTCGCCGAGGGCGGCGTGAACTGCGTCCACGCAAAGCGCGGCGCGCGTCCCTTGGTTGGCGGCAAGGGCGTGCGGTCTCCACCGCCTCCGCCGCCTCCCGCCTTGTTCGCGCCCGCCGGCAGCTTGGAAACGTAAGGCGAAAGATCGAGCTGTACCACGTCCACTTTCATGTTTGCCTGCGTCGTCGCCGGCAATACGTTCGTGAAGATCGGCACGAGCAGCAGCGCGATCAGTGCGCCGTGCAAGCCGATCGAGATCGCCTGTGTCCACCCGAAATTCTCGTCCTTCGACCAGATGTCCTTCACTTTCACCGGCTGGCTGGTCACCTTCAGCGGCGGCAATTTGGGCGGGAAGAATGCTTCCTTCAGCCGCTGCCCGAAACTGCCGAATCCCGCGCCCCACTTCACTTCGAGCCGGCTGTTGCCTCCGGTGCGCGCGATCGCCGGCGTGCCCCGGAAAAAATCCCTCAAATTGTCGAAAACGCCCCCGCCAAAACTCGTCTGCCGGAAGGGCGTACCCGCTCGCGCAGGGCCCAGCTTGATCGGGCGTTCCAGCAGGAAATCTCTCAGGTTGGACCAGAAATTATCCGGCACGAGATGCGCCGGGGGACCAAACTTCGGCCCGGCCTTGCCTGCCGGGAGCCCGGACGGCGACACTCGGGGCTTACTCAGATCCGGCGGCAGTAATTTGATAAAGGAATCCGGCACCGTTCTCACCCGCTTAGACGCTACAATCCCAACAACAGTTCCCCTGTGTGCATTCGATTCGCCTGGGCCGGCCTGGGTTGCACGCGCGAATCGGCTGACACCTACACTCCTTCATTGTAACATACGCGCTTACTCTGCTTACCGATGTTCCCACCGTTATACTGTACGCTGGTACGGGATGGGAAGGGACTGGGAAGACACGGACACCGATGGCCGAGCCGCTCGAACTGAAAAAGACAATCAACCTGCCCAAAACCGATTTCCCCATGAAAGCGGGCCTTCCGCAGAACGAGCCCAGGCAGCTCGCCGCCTGGCAGGAGGCGCGTCTCTACGAACGCATCCTGGAAGCGCGCAAGGGCAGGCCTCTCTTCGTCCTCCACGATGGACCGCCGTATCCCACCGGCACCATCCACCTCGGCACCGGCCTCAATAAGATCCTCAAAGATATGGTGGTGAAGTCCAAGAGCATGGCTGGCTTCCGCGCCCCGTACGTGCCCGGATGGGATTGCCATGGACTGCCCATCGAGACCCAGGTCGAAAAGGAACTTGGCGGCAAGGGCAAAGTCCCTCCCGCGGAGTTTCGCCGCCTGTGCCGCGAATTCGCCTCGCGTTA
>JBGQHF010000142.1:0-6270 GCA_041497835.1 Terriglobia bacterium | reverse complement strand
GAACCTTCAAACCTGTCACAATCCCGCTGGATCGCGGGAATGTCCTTGCGGATTTTTTGCGCGCGTTCGACGTCCGCTTTGAGCAGCTTGAGCTGCTGGCTTTCCTCCGCGAAAATCTGCTGTGGCGTGCGCGAAGCGGAGTCGGCGTGCCAACTGTAGGCGATCAACGCCGTGTCCGCGGCGATCAGCAGACCCAGCGCCCCCAGAATCAACCGCTTCCGGACTGTAAAGTCCCTGGCCATTTAGAGCCTCGTGTACGTTGCCGTCAGTTCGATCACGGACTGATCCCCTGTAGCATTCCCCGTGGGCGGACGTTCGGAAACCAACTGCACGTTGGCAAACTCCTTTGAACCTTCCAGAGCCCGCAGAAACTTGAGTTTTGCCTCATCGCTGGCCGCGCCGACAGACAGCTTCACCACAACCCGCCCGTTCTCGAGTTTCGGAGCAATGCTGACGACGCGGACGCCGCCGGGCAGCAGATGCTCCATGTCGATGAACATCTGGGTCCAATTGAAGCTGCGCGCATCAATGAGCGTATTCAGATACGCCGCGCGGTCGTGCAGCTTGGCATTTTCCTGCTTGGCGAAAAACTGCTCCAGATCCCGACGCTCGCGGCGATAAATCTCCATTTGGCTTTCCACTTCCGCCGTCTTGGTCCGAATCTCCTGATCGGCACGGCGAATGCGGTACGCGTGCCATCCCAGGCTCAGAAACAGCAGCGCGGCAACGGCGCTCCCGACACCGGCTCCCAGCAAGAACAAGCGGTGGGTCTCGAACGGCTTTGTCGCAAGGTTGAGCTGAGCTCTCATCGTTCCTCAACTATCCCCGGTGAAGCATCCAGCCGACCAGTCCATCGAGCTCTCGCTCCGCAAGAGGGCGCACTTCATCACGAAGGCGACCATCGGCGAGTGCTGCGCCGAGAAGCGAGCGGACCGGGCACTTAAATTCGGCTTCCAGGGGTCCGACAAACTCGCCAAGCCGCTTGCCTAACCCAGAGACCCGCACAAAGTTAATGCCCTCCTGCCAGGTGTCTTGGTAGTACGCGGCCAGGGGATAAATCTCTTCCAGAAGCATCGCCGGCATGAGCAGTACGGCGTCGGTGGGCAATTCCGTGCAACGGTACCCACAAAGTATGCCCTGGCGGACGATGGCGGTCGTCAGAGAGGTCCCTGATACTCGCGCGAGCAGCGTGGGGCGCGGGTCCTCGAGCAGCGCCACCGCAGCGAGAGAAGAGCTCAGAACTACGCCCGCAGTAAGTCCACCGGCCTCGGCCAATGCTTCGTACTCCCGCACGATCCGCAGCCGCGCCAGGGCCGTCACGACATCCACTCCGTCCTCGCGCGGGGCCTGCCGCATGTAGGAGATCAGCGTTTCCTCCGCCTCGAAGGGCACGCTTTTCTTCAGTTTCCAGCGCAGCATGGGGATGGCGTCCTGCGGCGAGCGCGGGAACTCGTCAAAATGCTGAACGAAAACACGGATCACCGGGTCGGGAAGCAAAAGGGCAACATCAAAGTCCTGGGCGCGAAGACGGCCGATGACATTGCTCATCGCCGAGCGGACCGCGGAGGTATTCACGATATTGGTCTCGACTGCGGAAGGCACGATGGCCCCAGGCGGAAGAGTCTCGACCGCAAACCCGTCGAGGTTCCCGGTGCGAGAAAAACGCACACCCGCAATCTGGCCCGGCGAAATCTCACAGGCGAGAGCCGGGTGCGGGATATCGTCAAGCCAGCGCGCGACACGCCGAACCATGTCGCTCTTGTAGATCCCCCGCCGGACGGGTGCGGCGCTACTCAACGAAGCTCACCTTGTTGATTTCACGGAGCGTGGTCACGCCGGCGCGAATTTTGACGAGCCCGCTTTCGCGGAGAGTGATCATTCCCTCGTCGCGCGCCACGCGCTTGATTTCCGAGGTGGGACGCCGGTCCACAATCATTTCTCGAATCCGGTCGGTCAGGTCAATCAGCTCGCAGATGGCAGTCCGGCCATGGTATCCAGTGCCGGAACACTCCAGGCAACCGGCCCCTTCCGTCAGGACAATGTTTCCCCACACGGCCGGATCCAATCCGGACTCCTTCATTTCTTCCGGGGAACAACGCTTGGGCCGCTTGCAGTGCTGGCAAATGACGCGCACCAGCCTCTGGGCCATGATGCAGTTCAGCGCCGAAACGAAATTATACGGCTCGACACCCATATTGATGAAGCGCCCGATCACGTCGGTCACGTTGTTCGCATGAACCGTCGTAAAAACCAGGTGGCCCGTCAGCGCCGACTGGATCGCGATCTGCGCCGTTTCCTGGTCGCGAATTTCTCCAACCATGATCTTGTCCGGATCGTGGCGCAGGATCGAGCGCAAGCCGCGGGCAAACGTCAATCCCTTTTTCTCATTGACTGGGATCTGAGTAATGCCGCGCACTTGATACTCAACCGGGTCTTCGATGGTAACGATCTTGTCTTCGTCGCTCTTGATCTCATTGATCGCGGCATAAAGGGTCGTGGTCTTCCCGGAACCCGTCGGTCCGGTCACCAGCACCATGCCGTAGGGCTCGCGAATATACCGCCGGAAGCGCCGCAACTCGTCCGCGGAAAAGCCGACTACATCGAGACTCAGGGTTTG
Organism: Terriglobia bacterium; assembly: GCA_041497835.1. Lineage (GTDB taxonomy): Bacteria > Acidobacteriota > Terriglobia > Acidiferrales > UBA7541 > Acidiferrum. The sequence continues at coordinate 3,653 of JBGQHF010000142.1, read as the reverse complement.
GAATTTCTCGGAGAGCGTCTCTTTATCGAGGACGCGCAACACCGCGTCCTCGCCATGGATCGCAGGCATGATCGAGACACGCAAGTCGATATAACGTCCCTTGTACCGCACACGGAAGCGCCCGTCCTGCGGAACGCGGCGTTCCGCAATATCGAGATCGCTCAACACCTTGATGCGCGAAATAATCGTGGAATGCCAGTCTTTGGAAATAGGCGGCATCGCGTGCTGCAAAACGCCGTCAATGCGGTATTTCACAACCACCTCGGCGTCCCGCGCCTCGATGTGAATATCGCTGGCCCGCCGCTCCAGCGCCGTGAAAATCACCGTTTCGACCAGGCGGACGACGGGGCTGGCGGTCGTGTCCCCGGTCAGCCGGTCCGCGGAGATATTCTCTTCGCTATCGTCTTCGTCCTTGGAAACCTGAAGCGTAAAGGCTTCCGTCGCCTGCTCCAGGACGCGTTGCGATTGTTCCGTGCGCTTCAGCAGGTCGCTGATTTGCGCGGCCGTAGCCACCTTGATGGCGAGCTTCTTGCCAAGAAGGAGAGGCAACTCGTCGCTGAGGAGCACCTGTCCCGGATCGGCGACGGCAATCACCAGCGAGTTGTTCACCACTTCCAGGGGAACAAAGTTATAGCGGAACATCAAGTCCGCGGGAATCGTGCGGAACAGTTCGGGATCCGGCCGTTGCTCGCGCAGGTCCACCAACCCGCACCGATAGCGCTCCGCGAGCCGCCGCGCATGCTCCTGCTGGTGGCGTTCATCCGCTGCGGAGGTAGCGCCGGGCGTCAGGTTTTGGTCGGTGGCTGCCATGGTTCCCTACCGCGCCGTCCCCGTAATGGAAATCGAAAACATGGGAAGGTATAGAGCGATCAGAATGAATGCCACGAAGAGGGCCATGAATATCAGAATAGCAGGCTCGATGACGGAAACGAGCATCGAAAGCCGTATGGACACTTCCTCCTCATAGAATTCGGCCACGCTGTTGAGCATTGCCGAAAGAGCGCCGCTCGATTCTCCGACTTCAATCATATCGAGAGCAAGGTCAGGCATCACATTTCGCACGGCGAGAGCCCGGTGGAGCGACTGCCCTTCCCGCACCATCAGCGTCGCCTGGACCACGGCATCCCGCACTAACCTGCTCTGAATGGCCTCCGCCGACGTCTGCAACGCCGCCACCAAAGGAGTACCGCCCCCAAGGAGTGTCGCCAGGGTTCTCGCAAACTGCGCAACCTGAAACTTGAGCAGCGTATCGCCCACAAACGGCAAGCGGAACTTCAAGCGGTCAACCCTCTCGCCTCCTGACTCCGTTCGAGACCAGAAGAACAGAGCGATTGCAGCAACAATCAAAAAAGCAATAAAACTAAGCAAGGCAATTCGATACTCGACCGTCAGGGTCAGCAGCAGACGGGTTGTCACCGGGAGGTCCACATTCAAGTCGCGATACAGAATCGCAAACTGCGGTATGACGTAGGTGACCAAGTAACTGACAATGGAGACCGCGGCGACCACCAGGATGGCCGGGTAGATCAGCGTGGCCAGGATTCGCTTCTTCACGCTGGTGCTCGTCCGCTGATAAGCGATGAACTGGTCCAGAACTCCCGGTAAATTTCCGCTCTTTTCGCCGGCCAGGACTGCGGTGGAATAGACTTTCGAGAACGCTCCTGTTTCGGTCACCGCTTCCGAAAGTGACTTTCCCTCGCGGACCCGGTCCCGAAGCTGCGAGACCACGGGCCGCAGTTTTGGGGCGGCGGCCCTCTCTGCGAGCAGGTCCAGAGCGCGAAGAATCGGAAGTCCCGCTTTGATCAGGGTATTGAACTGCTGATTCAGGATCAGGAAGTCGGAGCCACCGACTGCGCGTTCCCGGGGCCGGCTGGCAAAGCCCGGTATGAATCCGGTCCGCAAGCGCACGGAATAGACATACAGGCCCCGATCCAGAAGCTTCTGGCGGGCTTCAGCATTGTTCTGCGCTGCCTCCACGAGCGAAAACACACGCCCGCTGGGGTCAGCCACGCGGCAGACGAATTCCCCCATAAGTGCTCAGTTTACAATAGGTCGGCCAGCTTCTCCACAGCTTGTCGGTGAAGTCTTGCAAACCCTGTTACGGTTCCTTCAATGCCGCCGAATCGCTCACTCACTTGGGGGATTCGGCCTCGACGATCGCGACGCCGACCGGCGGCCGAAACTGGAACAAGGCCTCCGGGATCGCAGGGTTATGGATCCACTCTCCGAAGCGGAACTCGATCTCCACTCCGCCGGCCTCGTGAACGAGCACGCGGTTCAGATCGCCTGTCGACGTGTTCACCTCCAGCGTGAGTTCTTCCTTCGCATTGTCGCCCCTTCTCGCCGGCACGCAGTGGAGCACGGCATTCCCCGCGCCTGTCGCCTCCTCCTGCGTTCCAGGCAACACAGCCTTGCAGAGGTCCGAAAGTCGTGGATTCCTCGTCAAGAGCTGAAAGGGCGTACGCCAGTCGGAGCTTTCCCTCACCGCGCCGCGCATCACCGTATGGTCCGCAGGCACGTAAAACCAGACACTTTTCCCATCAATGACGAACAATTGGGTCTCAGGCGATTCATATTCCCAGCGCATTCTGCCGGGCCGCCGGAAGTACGCTTTGCCGGACTCCGTCCGCACGGTTCTGCCATTTTCGGCGTACCGCTCGAAGAATACGCACTCCAGGGTCTGCGCCGAGCGGTACCTCTTCTCGACCAGGCGCACAAGCTCCCGAACCTGTGGGGGTGAGGTTGCCCCTCCATGGAGCAGGACAGAAAGCCATAGCAAGAGGGCCATGGCCCCTTAGTCTAGCAGGAAATGAAAGGCAGCTACTTACGCAGGGATTCGGTGAACACCTGGTCCCAAGCCCAAGTAGCAGGGCGTGCGCTGCCAGGAACTCAGATCGGCCGATCGGTTACCACCGCCGGTCCCGTCATGCTCTGCCGGAGGATGTAGGACTCATCCACAAAGAAATACCGGTCGCCCGTCGCTCCGGGGGTCATCGGATCCCCGTTAAGAGTGAACCCCCCAAAATGGCCCAGCGCGTCGATCTTATTCGGTACGTAGGTAAAGACGTAACCGGACTTCGCGCCCGAAGCCAGCACGTCGTCTATCAGTCCTGCGGCCGTTGGCAATCCCCCTGCGCCCCCCATGGAAACCAACGTCGGGGAAAACCCCACGCCGAACGTGGTCGTGTACACCGTCTCGCCCGTCGAGATCGTCCGCAGGCTCTGAACCGCTGAAGTCTCGTTGGCTAGCATCCGCGAGCGCAGATAGTTCGGTATCGCGATGGCCGCGATCACCAGTATCACCGCAACCACGATCAACAGTTCGATGAGCGAGAAACCAGTTGCGCCCTGGGCGCCGCCACGAATGCCCTTCCCCCGTGTGTTCCCTCGTTGCATTGTCATCACCGCCCCCTTCTTCTCCAAGAAAAAAGGGGAGGAAGTTTTCTTCTTCCTCCCCGTCTTCATCCGTCTTGCCTATTGGATCGCCGTGAAAGCAATCGGGCATGCACCGCCGAAGGCGGCACCCGTGGGATCGAACCGAATGACCCCGTCAGCAGCCGCGCAGAAGCTGCGCTGTCCCGTGGCACCGATTGTGATCGGCGCCGCTTCAATCACAAACGTGCTGAAGCCAGCCGGACAACCAGCAGGCGGGT
>JBGQHF010000141.1:0-6470 GCA_041497835.1 Terriglobia bacterium | reverse complement strand
GCGTTCGCTTTCATCCTTCTCGTCGGTGGCGGCCTTCTCGCTCGCAGTTTCTTGCGGCTCACTTCCGTCAATCCCGGCTTCGACCCGCACAATCTCTTGACCGTCAAGCTTACGCTTCCTTCGACGAGGAACGATGCCGGCCCGCGAAATCTTGCGTTCTTCCGCGAGCTCCGCGATCGTTTTGCAGCGCTTCCCGGTGTCCGCGCCGCAAGCGGAAACTGCTTCCTGCCCTTCACGGGGCTGGCATCTGCCACGAGCTTTGAGATCGTCGGCCGTCCCAAGCCGCCGGCAGGCGAGGAGCCCGGTGCCGATGTCCGCATGATCGAGCCGGACTATTTCCGCGCCATGGGCATCCCGCTCCTGAAGGGCCGTCTATTCACGGAACGGGAACACGCCGAAGCCACCCGCGTGGTCATCATCAACGAAACGATGGCTCGCCAATTTTTCCCCAACGAGGATCCCACCGGCAAACGCGTAATCATCGATATGAAACAAGAAAACCTGCCCAACGAGATTGTCGGCGTCGTCGGCGATGTAAAGCACTATGGATTCGATTCGACAGTCCGGCCGATGACCTACTGGCCCCACTCCGAATTGCCCATGTCCCTGATGAATTTTGTGTTGCGCACCGATTCTGATCCCATGAGTGTTGCTCCGGCTGTCCGGCAAGTCATCGCCTCGATGAACAAGGATCTCCCCATCACCCGCCTCGCGACCATGGAAGATCTCCTGGCGGACTCGGTCGCGCGCGAGCGGTTCAATACCGTCCTCCTCTCCATCTTCGCGGGAGCCGCGCTGCTCCTCTCCGTCATCGGCGTGTACGGCCTGATGGCCTACTCGGTCACGCAACGCACGCAGGAGATCGGCATCCGCATGGCGCTCGGCGCGCAGTCCGCGCTCATCTTGCGCATGGTGCTCCGGCAGGCTTCGCGGCTGTTTCTTCTTGGCATCGCCGCCGGGTTCCTCGGAGCGCTCGCCTGCACGCGTCTCCTCGGCAGCCTCCTGTTCGATCTAAAGCCGACGGATCCGCTTACGTTCTGCGGCGTCGCCGTCGCTCTCGCGGCCGCGGCGCTTCTGGCAAGCCTGATCCCCGCGCGGCGCGCCACCATCGTGGACCCGGTCGTCGCTCTGCGCTTTGAATAGTCGCCAGCGACGCGCAATCTCGACCACGCCTTGCTATCATCCGCTCTGCGCCCGGCCGCGGTCCGCCGGTCGCGCCAATTCCGCATCCGCGAGGTTGCCCGTGAAACGTATTCTTGCCGCCTGCCTGCTCCTCTTCGCCGCCGTCCCTCTGCGCAGCGATGATCGCTCCGTTTTTCAGCCGCCCCCTGTCTCCACGTTTTCCATCGTGGCCATCGATCCCGGCAACGGCGACCTGGGCATCGCTGTCGCCTCGCGCTATTTCTCCGTCGGCTCCGTTGTCCCCTGGGCGCTCGCTGGAGTCGGCGCCATCGCCACACAGGCCAACGTCAATGTAGGCTACGGCCCGCGCGGCATCGACCTTCTCCGCGAAGGACTCACGGCCAAGCAGGTGCTCGAAAAACTCCTCGCTGAAGATACCTTCGAGGGCAAGGACGGCCGCCAAGTCGCCATCGTGGACGCTCACGGCAACATCGCCGCCTACACCGGACCCAACGCGCCGAACTGGGCCGGCGACCGCCAGGGAAAAACCTGGTCCGCGCAGGGCAACATCCTCGTCGGCCCGCAGGTTCCTGAAGCCATGGGCCGCGCCTTCGAATCCACCCCGGGCGAACTCGCCGAAAAACTCTATGCCTCGCTCAAGGCCGGCGATGACGCCGGCGGCGACTCCCGCGGCCGCCAGTCCGCGTCCATCCTCGTCGTTCGCAAACAGGGCGGCCGAAATATCAACAACGACCGCTACGTCTACATCAACGTGGACGACAACCCGCAGCCCTTTCCCGAGCTGCGCCGCTTGCTCAATCTCAATCTCGCCTATCTCTATGAGGGCGCCGCCGACCGCTCCCTCACCGCCAACAAGCTGTCCGACGCCCTCACCGCCGCGCGCAAAGCCGTCGCCTACGCCCCCGAACACTCGCGTGCGCACACGGCCGCCGCCTTCCTCGAATACCTCGGCGGCAACAAAGACGCCGCCCTCGCCGAATTTCTCCAAGCCAGGAAAATAAACCCCGATTTCAAGAAACAGTTCGACGCCACGGTCAAGGGAACGCCGCAGTTCCATTCCATCCTTAACGACAAGGAATTTCTCGACAAACTCTTCCCGCCCCAGTAACACAGGCCTCCGCCTACCCTCGCTAAAGAGGGCCGTCGCAAGCGTTGGAAATGCTCAGCGTGTTTTGCTCCTTAGTGCTTGTCTTGCTCGGCGGGTTTTGGGAAAGCGGCGGACTCCAGCCAGGAGTTGTGCAGATTCAGCATTCTCCAGCGGCCGCCAGCTTTCCGGCACATGGACATGCCGTGGCCGGAGATGTGATCTTTCTCAGAATCGATCGAGTAATCGTAGGAGTACCACAGGGCATCGCCGAAGGTTTTCACATCGTGAAGCGCCATCCGGTAGTGAAGATTGGGCGCGAATTTCAAATATCGCCGGCTCAGGTACTCCATCACTTGCTTCCGGCCGCGAAATTCTCCCTGCGGCGTATAGAAAACAATTTCCGGGTCGAAACAATCTTCCAGTTCGGCTGCATTCCCCGCCTCGAACGCCGTGCTGCAGCGGTGCATCTCGGTTTCCATTAGTTCGTAGACGGCTTTCGCATCCGCGGGCGGCGCGCTCAGCGAAGCCACCTGCCGCTTCAGGTCGATCGTCAGGCCCATCTTGTCCATCAGGTCTACGCCGAAGATCCCATCGATCTGCTTGCCGCATGCTTTCCCGATCGGACTCAAGTCAATTGCCGGCAGCTTCAGATTTTGCAAACGGTGATTTCCCAGCGCCAACTCGGGCAGCGAAACTTCGCGGGCGCTCGTCGCGGCCGTACCGCTCCAGGAAGTCACTTGGATCTGTTTCGAGCGCCCCGACGTGAACGACTTCAGGTTGAGCATTGTCGTCGCGCCCGTGTCGAGCAGAAACCGCATCTCCGCCCCGTCGATGCGCACCTTCACCACCGGCAGCAGGTCGCAGCGCTCTATCGGAATTTCTTCAGCGGCCAGCGCATTCTGCGCGCGGGAACTCCCCGCCACAAGGAAACTCACCAGCGTGAGCCAACCCGCCGCTCTCCCTGCTCCGCGCAACATGCTTCCCATCATCATCGCAGCCGCCGCTATCGAGATTCTACAAGAAAGCCTTCGGCGCCACGGAGCTCCCGTCGGATGCGACGACATTCCTCCCCGCCAGTTCCGCGACGCCCCTGTCCTGCACTGTCTCGCTATAGTGCAAAACGCGCAGGGAAGCGAACGAGTGCAGCAACTCCCCGGGCTTCAGCCAATACTCGGGATGGCTAGGCCCTCCGCCCAAACGTGTCTGCTTGATGGTGTAGGTCTTGTAGAGCAGATGTCCGCCGGGCTTGAGCGCGGAAACCAAGGCGGAAAAAAGCTGGCGTTGAAGGAAAAAGAACACCAGCACTAGATCGTATTTTCCCCGGCCCAGGTCCTGCACCAGATTCAAATCGGCAATTTCGGTTTCGATCACCAGCCCACGGTCGCGGGCATTTTTCCGCGCCAGCTCGACCGCGGCCTCGGAAACATCCACCAGTTTCACCGTCCAGCCGCGCTCGGCCAGCCAAATCGCGTGGCGGCCCGCTCCTCCGGCTACATCCAGTGCGCTGCCCACCTCGCCGGCGCCCACAAATTCCGCGTACGCACTCACCAGAAACGCGTCCGGCTCTAACGAAGCGCGGGAGCCTTCTCTGTACTTCTGATTCCACCGCGCCTTTTCGCCGCGTTCCATCAGGCACAGGGTATCACTCTAACTGCAAACAGCTATCCTGCGCAGCCGGCGCCGCGCTCTCGCTATGGTTGATCCTCAGAAAACTCAGTTCGCGGCTGCGGCCGCAACTTCCTTTTCAATCGGCGCGCCGATCAGGTTGCCCCACTCGGTCCACGAGCCGTCGTAGTTCCGCACCTTTTCGATGCCGAGGAGATACTTCAGCACGAACCACGTGTGCGAGCTGCGCTCGCCGATCCGGCAGTAGGCGATCACTTCGCGGTCTCCGCCGATGCCCTTCGAGCCGTAAAGTTGCTTCAGCGCGTCGGCGGACTTGAACGTGCCGTCCTCGTTCACCGCCTGCGACCAGGGAATGTTCGCCGCGCCGGGAATGTGCCCCCCGCGCTGCGCCGTCTCCGTCATGCCCGGCGGCGCGATAATTTTCCCGGTGAACTCGTCCACGGAGCGCACGTCCACGAGCTGCGCGTTCGTCCGCTTGTCGAGCGCCGCGAAAATGTCGTCCCGCTTCGCGCGGATGGCCGCGTTCGGCGTCTTCACTTTGTATGCCACCGGCGAATGAGCGGGCTTCTCCGTCGTGAGCGGGCGCTTCTCTTCGAGCCACTTCTTGCGCCCGCCGTTCATGATCAAAACGCGTTCGTGACCGTAGTATTGCAGTTGCCAGAACGCCCACGCTGCAAACCAATTGTTGTTGTCGCCGTAGAGCACCACGGTGGTGATCGGCGAGATGCCTGCATGCCCGAGCAGTTCCTCGAACGCGCGCGGCTCCGCCAGGTCGCGCCGGATGGCGTCCTGCAGTTCCGTTTGCCAGTTCCAGGCGATGGCGCCCGGGATGTGACCCTGATCGTAGGCGGATGTGTCCACATCCACCTCGACGAGGCGCGTGCCTGGGTCCGAAGCATGCGCGGCGACCCAATCTGTGGAAACCAAAACTTCCGGATGAGCGTAATCCGCCATAAATTTGCCCTCCCCTCTTCTGGGCTAGACGCTCAGCATAGCGCCAGAGTGCTCGGAAATCACCCTATATTTTGTCAAGATTCCGGCGCCGTCTCTCCTGCCTTGTCCCACAACGCCAACCCCCTGAATTCAAACGAGATGCGTGATCAATCGACCGGTTGGAGCGGGCCGCCATTGGTCTCCCATTCGACGCGGATCAGCCAGTCGAAATGCATGCCTTCGGATTTGAGCCAGGCTTCGAGGATTTCGCGCGACTCGGCACGGAATTCGCAGAACATTTTTCCTTCGAGCATGTTCACGAGGATGCGCCCAGCTTTGACGGCGGCGGCGGATTGAAAGCGCTGCGCGAGCGCGTCGGCTCCCTGGCGTGTGAGGCAGGCCAGGGTGTGTTGCGAGAGATAGAGAGGCATCGGCACTCCAGAACAAGATTCGGTGTGCAAGTATTCCATAGATGCCGGAGGCGGCGCACTCCGCCCAGGCCTTTGGGCGGGCGCGCGCGGTCGCCGGGGCGATAGTGGGTGGCGACGATAGTGATACCCCCCCTCCCCCCATGAAACGCGTAAGAGTGGCAAACAAAGGAGTTAATGCGCAAAAACGCGCATTTTGTGCGCTCTGGGAGGGCGCGCGGGAGGCAAACCAAGGAGTTGGAAGAGGCGAAGAGGCGGGATGCGGGGAAAGATCGCGGTGGGAACAGAGAGCTTGCCGGGGGTGAGTGCTGAGTGTCACGGCCCAGGGTAGCACGGAAGAGTACCTCTGTCAATAGATAACTGTATGGTACTAGATTCGAACGGAGAGGCGTAGTACTTTCGAAAGAGATGAAAAAAGAGCAAATTTTTGCAAAACCAGCGGGGATGGGTCACCCGAATTCGTTCTAGCGCATTAAGGCGGAGCCAGCCGCCAAAGAGGACTCCACAATCGAGCCGGAGCTCCCCGGCTTTTCCAGTCAATGGTGAACGAGCCGCTGAAAGGGTACTCCTGTGGCGCTGCACACAGGCCCTTCCGAACCGGATTCGACCAGATGTACCAGGCGACGTTCTCCGTGGCATCGGTTCTCCGAAGAATGTGGTCGTAGTAGCGCGATTGCCACAAGGGCGAGTCCGTGTGTTCCCCGTGCGCAAGAGTCGTTTGCCGTTTGAACGCAATAACGAAGCGCATCAGATCACACCCGTCGTTGCTGCCTTCCACCAGAATGTGCAGGTGGTCCGGCATCAAGCAGTAAGCGTGAAGCAGGAAGTCATAACGGGCAACGGACGCAATGAGTTCATGCAAAACCTGGTGCGCCGCACCTTCGTCGAGAAAGACGGGGTGGCGTTTCGCGCAGCACAGGGTCACAAAGTAGGTTCGCCGGCCACGATAGTTTTCAGTGCCGAGGCGGATTTTCTTGCGGCGCTCGTTCATGGACGTATCCCAATGTAGGACCGGGCTTGCGCGCCTTTGGCGCTCCGATTCTCATCGGAGAGCCGCGGCCCTGGAAATCCTATCCTAATTTCCGAGCAGCCGCGCGCAACGGCGAAGAAATAGGCCGGGCCTTCGGCCGGCCCTACACAAACCATGGGGCGATCCCGAGGAGGCGGCTCGACGGAGACTTCTCGGCGAGGATCAACGGGAACGGTAAGAAGAAAGAGGCCGGGCCTTCGGCCGGCCCTACACAAACCATGAG
>JBGQHF010000140.1:0-6982 GCA_041497835.1 Terriglobia bacterium | reverse complement strand
GCCGTGTCCGTCGAGAAATACGGATTCCCCGTCCCGCCCGCGAAGATCACCACGCGGTCTTTTTCCAGGTGCCGCGTTGCTCGCCGCCGGATGAACGGCTCCGCCACCTGGTGCATCTCGATCGCGCTCATCAGCCGCGTGAACACGCCTTTCTTCTCCAGCGCGTCCTGCAGCGCGAGGCCGTTGATCACCGTCGCGAGCATGCCCATGTAGTCGCCCGTGGCGCGGTCGATGTCGAAACCCTTCTGCCGCGCGCCGCGGAAAATGTTTCCTCCCCCGACCATGATGGCGATCTGTACGCCCAGCGCGTGGACTTCTTTCAATTCACTGGCGATCGCTGCAATTGTTTCGCCGTCAATGCCGTAGCCCTGCGGGCCCTGCAGCGATTCTCCCGATATCTTGAGGACGATGCGCTCATAGATCGGCCTCGCCTGCCGGGCTTCCTTGCGCGCCGTTGCGCTCGTTGTTTTCATCTGTTGTTTGCTCACCATGTGCCGGCCGGGCCGCGCAAAATCCTCGTGATTGTAGCAAAGATTCCCCCTGCCCGCACCGCCTCGGCACTTGCGCCGCGCATTGACTTGCCTATCTCCCCATCCTAAGATGCCCGCCCAGGGCGGAATCCCTCCCATGCTTGGAGAAACTGTTTCTCACTATCGCATTCTGGAGAAATTGGGCGGTGGCGGCATGGGGGTTGTCTATAAGGCTCTGGACACGCGGCTGGGCCGGAATGTCGCTTTGAAATTCCTGCCCGAAGGGCTCTCGGACGATCGCCAGGCTGTCGAACGATTTCAGCGCGAAGCGCGCGCCGCTTCCTCTTTGAACCATCCGCACATCTGCACCATCTACGACGTGGACCAGCACCAGGGCCAGAATTTCATTGTCATGGAATACCTGGAAGGGCAAACACTGAAACATTTGATTGCAGGAAAACTGGTCACTCTCGATGTCGTTCCGGACTATGGCTACCAGATCGCAGACGGGTTGGACGCTGCGCACGCCAAGGGGATCATTCACCGGGACATCAAGCCCGCCAATATATTTGTGACCACGCGCGGTCAGGTCAAACTCCTCGACTTTGGCCTGGCCAAGCTGCTGCCGGAACGTAGAGGCACGAACCGGCCTGCTCCGGACTCGCAGCAAGAAACCACGACGACGCACGACGACCACCTCACCAGCGCCGGCGTGGCGCTGGGCACGGTCTCCTACATGTCGCCGGAGCAGGTCCGTGGCGAAGGGTTGGATGCCCGCACCGATTTGTTCTCCCTGGGCGTCGTGCTCTATGAAATGGTGACCGGCCAATTGGCCTTCCCTGGGAATACATCCGGGATCGTCTTCGAGGCCATCCTGAACCGCACTCCCACGCCCCCCGTGCGGTTGAATCCCGCCGTGCCTGTTCAGTTGGAACAGATCATCAACAAGTCGCTCGAAAAGGATCGGAAGCTGCGTTACCAGGAGGCATCCGATCTTCGCGCGGACCTGCAGCGGCTGAAACGCGACACCGACTCGAGCCGCACGGTCACTGTTGTCACGCATGTCCCCTCGAGCCGGGCGCGGTGGAAACGCTGGCCCCGGATCGCGGCGCTGGGAGTTCTGGCGATGCTCTCGCTGCTGACCGGTCTGAACGTTGGCGGTTCCAGGGATTGGCTGACGGGCCGGCTGATTTCCCCAGGGATCGATTCCATGGCCGTCCTGCCGTTTGCCAACTTGAGCAAGGATCCCAAGACGGATTACATCAGCGACGGCGTCACGGAGAACCTCATCAACAGTCTCTCCCAATTGCCGAACCTCGCGGTTATTTCCCGCAGCAGCGTCTTCCGGTACAAAGGCCTGGCCACCGATCCGCAGCAGGTGGGACGCGATCTCGGGGTCCGCGCGGTTCTCACGGGAAGAATTACGCTCTCCGGCGAGGACCTCTTCATCAGCGTCGAACTCGAAGAGGTCCAGGATAAAAGGCATCTCTGGGGCCAGCAGTACAACCGGAAGATTTCCGAACTCGCCTCCGTGCAGGAGGAAATCGCCTCCGAGGTTTCTGAACGTCTCCGGCCGCGGCTCACGGGAGAAGAAAAGAAACGCCTTGCCCGGCGAGCTACCGGGAATACCGAGGCGTATCAGCTCTACCTTCAGGGGCTGTACCATCGGAACAAGTGGACCGAGGAAGATTTCAGGAAAGCGGCGGATTACTTTACTCAGGCCGTTCAGAAAGACCCGCAATATGCTTTGGCCTACACCGGCCTCGCCGATACCTATAGTCTGCTCGGCGATGCCGGTTACCTCACCCCAGCGGACGCTTGGCCGCGGGCCAAGGCGGCAGCCATGGAAGCCTTGCAGAGCGACGATGCGCTCGCCGAGGCGCACACCTCGCTCGCCATCGTCCGCGAAAATTACGACTGGGACTGGGCGGGCGCCGAGAAAGAATTCAAGCGCGCCATTGCCCTCAACGCGAACTCCGCAACGGCTCATCATTGGTACGGCAACTATCTGACGAAGATGGGGCGCTTCGGGGAAGCGGCGCGCGAGTTGAACCGCGCGCGAGAACTGGACCCGCTTTCCCTCATTATCAATACCACGCTGGGGTGGCACTACTCCGTCAGCGGCCATGACGACTTGGCCATCGAGCAGTTCCGGAAAGTCTTGGGAATGGACGCAAAATTCGTTCCCGCCCGCAGGGCCCTCGAGGAGGTCTACGCGCACAAGAAGATGTATCGAGAAGCCGCCGGCGAACGTGAGCAGGCACTCACGCTCTCCGGCAGCCCGGAACTGGCGGCTTCCGTCGCGGAGGACTTTGCCAAGCTGGGCTACAAAGGCGTCGCGCAAGGATGGCTGGACGGATTGTTGGAGGTTTCCAAGCGGGGTTATGTCTCACCGTACAGTATCGCGATGGCCTACGCTCATCTGGGAGACAAGAATCAGGCGGTCAGGTGGCTGGAAAAGGCCTACGAGGTGCACGACAGCAAGCTGGCTTCTTTCCGCGTGGAACCGGTGTTTGAAAGCCTGCGTTCGGAGCCCGGGTATCCGGAACTGGTTCGACGCATGGCGTTCCCGCAATAGACCGCCTCGAATAATCCGCCGGCAATGGACCGACGGGGCGCTCGTCCGTGCCTGCCGCGCACGCCGCGGGATCGCCCAGCCATCGGAACTCAGCGCAAAGCGTAGTCGCGCGACCCCGGCAGGCGCCCATCGATCCGCAGGACCTTCGCCCCCGGGCGCACATCGTGGGCGTCCACAAACGCAATGGCTCCCGGAAGGACCGTCACGAGTTCATACGCCATTTCGCTGGAGTACACGATCTTCGGAGCCGCAGCCGCTTCCGCGCGAAAAATCTTGGCGATCCAGAATTTCTTGAACTGGTTTTCCGTCATCTGATAAATCACGCGCAAGACGACTTCCCTCTCCCGCGCGACTGGCGCGCGAATCAACAACACCACCGGGAGTTTTGCGTTCCAATATTGCCGCTCGCCCAGAAGGACCTTGCGCACTTCGGCGAGGCTGAGATCGCTGATGGGCGTATCCGGGTGGACCACGACGGCGATGTCGGGTCCCCGCGATGTTTGCGCCGCCGACTGCCCCTGGAAAAACACACCGAGCCAGCACAACAAAAAGAGGATCGTCATCGCGCGCTTGCAGCTTGTTTTCACTCGCCGGCCCGCCTAGAAGGTGAAACTCGTCTGTAAGAATAGTCCATTGACGCGCGGTTGCCCGGCCACGCGCCGCGTATTCCGGTACTCGCTCTTGAACGCGGCATAGCTTGAGATGTCATAGCGAAGGCCGAGAGTGGAGCCTACCATGTCTTGGAGATTCAAGACTGCTTCGCTGCTCGGACTGTGAATATATTCGAAACGGTAGTACGGCTTCAACGTCTTTTCCAGCCAGGGGAGCCGGTAACCCAGTTGGACGTAAAACGCCTGGCTGTTGGAAACCAGGCTGGAGAGCACTTCGCGGTGATGAACATTGGCGAATTCAGCCAGCAGTTCCGGGTTTTCCTTCGCCCAGACCAGATGAGCGGACGAGATCCATTCCCGGAAATTCCTCCCATTCGTGAGCGTGATCTTGTCTCGATAAAGCGACGCGCCCAGTTGCAGGCCATAAAGTTTGACCGGCCGGGCGAAAAGGTTCACCACCCAGGCGCGATTGTTATTGTTGTCTCCCGCATCGCCGGCTCGGCTGATACTCGTGCCTCGGCCGTTGCCCACGCCGGCGCTGTAGCCCAGCCCGGCCCCTCCCGAAGGAATATTTCCCTCCGCCAGGAATCCCACGAAGTGAACGGGGATGAAGGGCCCTCCGACCCTCACCATCTCCGGCCGGCTGATGGTCGTCTGCAGCCAAGCCCCATGATGGAAAGCGGCATTCCAGTAGCCGATGGGGGTGTGATAGCGCCCGAACGAGAGCTTGAAATGGTCGTTGTAATCGTAGCGGATGATCGAGCGCTCCACTTCTGCCGCATAACCCGTGGACTGAGCTGTAAAGGTTATTTCTCCGAAATAGCTGATCTTGCCGGAGAGCGGCGAAGCCAGGTGCAGGTCCACCTGTCCGAGATTGAAGCCGCTCAAGGAACCTCTCTGGTCCGTAGCGGAAAAATCCGCGTCGGCGAATCCACGAATCTGCAAGGAGGGATAGTGAGCCTCCGCTTGTCCGGCGGTGGTATGCATGCCGTGATCCTCTCGCGCGGGAGGCGCTTCCGGTTGCTGGGGTTTTTGCGCAGCGGCAACGTTTGCGGCGGAGAGAGAGTCAGCGGGGGCGGCCGGCTGTTTGGTCTCCAGCTCGGCAACGCGCTTTTCCAGTTTCTCGATCCGTTCGAGCAGAGCTTTCACCTGCTCCGTTTGATCGACCGCTGGCGATGCCTGCCCCCACGCGCTGTCCGTGGTGAATGCCAGCATTGCGATGACGAGAAGTCCTCGGTACATACTTCCCTCCTGTTTGTCTCGAGAGCGGCCCTGCACAGTGACTCATGCAAATACGGTCACAATGCTCGGAATGTGGCCGCTTCATCTTTGCTCCTGTGAGCAGGAAGATGTCGGTCCTGGGCCCGGTGTGGGCGAAGGACCCGCCAGACAATTGGGCGTATTCTATGCTCAGCCCGCCGGATGTCAAAAAAATAGTTCGTCTCCGAGAAACTCAAATCCGTTCGACAGGCGCCTCGTCGCGCGCCAGACGGCCCCTGCAGAAACAAAACGGGCGTTCCGAGGGTTTCGGAACGCCCGCAAAGATTTCCATACATGTTGTGAATGTTTACGCGACGACGGCGGAGCCGCTGGAATTCGAGCCCGCCACCTCGCCCACCTTGAACCGCACGAAGCGCCGCACGGTGATGTTCTCGCCGAGCTTGGCGATCGTCTGGTTGACGAGCTCGCCGATGGTAACCGATTCGTCCTTGATGAAGTGCTGTTCGTACAGGCAGTTTTCCTCGTAGAACTTTTCCATCTTTCCGGCGACGATTTTCTCGATCACCGGGTCGGGCTTGCCGGTGGCGCGCGCCTGCTCGTTGTAGATCTCGCGCTCCTTCTCGAGCATCTCCGGCGTCACTTCCTCGCGCCGCACGTACCGCGGATCGAGCGCCGCGATGTGCATGGCCACCTCGTGGCAGAGATGCTGAAAGGCTTCGGTCCGCGCCACGAAGTCCGATTCGCAGTTCACCTCCACGATCACGCCGATCTTTCCCCCCGCGTGGATGTAGCTGCCGACCAGCCCTTCGGTGGCCTCGCGCTGCGCTTTCTTCGCGGCGGCGGCCTGCCCCTTCTTGCGGAGAATGCTGATGGCCTTCTCGATGTCTCCGCCGGCTTCCACGAGTGCGGCGCGGCAATCGCTGAACCCCGCTCCCGTGCGCTGGCGCAGTTCTTTCACAAGATTCGCTGGTATTTGCATGGCTTCCGGTTGGGTGCTCATCCTTCTTCTCTTGCAATCCTTGAATGGGAATCTTAATCGCCCGGGGTCCCTGCTTGCACAAACGGCCCGGCGCGTTTTCTGGGTGACGCCGCCGGGCCCTGCGGCCTTCGCCAAAAGCGAAGCCGTTATTGCTTTTCTTCGTCGTCCGGCGGCACGGTGGAGGCCGCTGTCGTATCGATCACCGCGGCCGTTTCGCCTTCCACGAAATCGCCTTCCTGCTTTTCGTACTGTTCGTAGGCGCTCGTGTCCACGTACTCGACCTGCTCCGCCAGCGCTTGATCTTCCGCGGCCTTCTGTTCGGCCACCTGTGACTGCTGGTACGTGGCATGGCCTTCGATCACGGATTCGGAAATCTTCGATGTAAACAGGCGAATCGCCCGCAGCGCATCGTCGTTCCCCGGGATGATCCAGTCCACCAGGTCGGGATCGCAATTCGTGTCCACCACGGCAACCACCGGCACGCCCATGCGGCGCGCTTCTTTCACCGCGATCTCTTCCGCGTTCGAATCGATCACGAACATGGCGTCCGGAATCTGCGCCATGTTCTCGATGCCCTCCAGGTTCTGGTTGAGGTGCTTCAGCTCGCGCTCGAGCCGCGCCCGCTCTTTCTTTGAGAGCTGGTCCATGCGCCCGTCTTCGATCATGGCCTTCAGCAGCTTCAGGCGCTTGATGGACTTCTGCAGCGTCGCCCAGTTGGTCAGCGTCCCGCCCAGCCAGCGGTGATTCACAAAGAACGCGGCGCAGCGCTTGGCCTCTTCGGCGACCGCTTCCTGGGCCTGCCGCTTGGTTCCCACAAAAAGAATTGTCCGGCCTTGCGAGGTCAATTCGCTCACGAAACGGCTCGCTTCGCGAAACATCTTGAGGGTTTTCTGCAGATCAATGATGTGGATGCCGTTGCGCTCGCCGAAAATGAACTCCTTCATCTTCGGATTCCAGCGCCGCGTCTGGTGGCCGAAATGCACTCCGGCCTCCAGCAGCTCTTTCATCGTAATTTCAACTGCCAATGTTCCTCCTTATTGAATAGCCGTTTGCGGCCCCGGCGATACCTCCGCCGCGGCAGAACGGCCTCTTGCCGGCTTCCTTGCCGGCCGTGATCTTGGCG
>JBGQHF010000139.1:0-7035 GCA_041497835.1 Terriglobia bacterium | reverse complement strand
GGAATCAACGCCCTCGACGCCGACGCCATCGCCGTGCACATCGTGTTTCATGAGCTTCGCCGTCATCTCGGCCCACATCTGCTCTTGTCCAGTGTCCCCGCCACAAATTGGCTCCGCCTCATTCACCGGCGTCTCTACTACCGGTTGCTCATAGCGCTGGAGCGGAGAATCTATCGTGACCCTGGCACATCTCTTGTTGCCGTCTCCAGCCTCGTCGCGCGTCATTTGGCCGCGCACTTTCAGCGGACGAATCTTCCGGTCATCGTCCACGGCGTGGATGCGCAGTATTTTGCTCCCTCCGCTTGCCGGAACCGCCGTGCGGACACGCGCGCGCAGTTCCGCCTCTCGCAAGAAGACTTCGTGATTCTCCTCATCGGCAACGACTGGAAGACAAAGGGCCTGGATGCGCTTCTCCGCGCCCTGGCCCAATGCCGCGACTTGCCTGTGCGTCT
The DNA here is from genome assembly GCA_041497835.1 of Terriglobia bacterium. GTDB lineage: Bacteria > Acidobacteriota > Terriglobia > Acidiferrales > UBA7541 > Acidiferrum. The sequence goes on along the minus strand of JBGQHF010000139.1, from coordinate 6,583 downwards.
CCTGGTCGTCGGCGCCGATGATCGCAGCGCCTTCGAACCGCTGATTCGCGGGCTCGCTCTTGCGGATCGCGTGCAATTCCGCATGCCCTCGGACGACGTTCTTCAGTTCTACGCCGCCGCGGATGCCTACGCCGGCCCGTCTCTCGAAGATGCCTACGGTTTGCCCATTCTGGAAGCGATGGCCTGTGGTCTGCCCGTGATTACCAGCATCCGCGCCGGCGTCAGCGAAATCCTGCGCGACGGCGTGGATGGTCTTCTCCTCCACGATCCGGAGGATTCCCGCGAGCTTGCAGCGCTGATCCGGAAACTCATCTCCGGCCCGGCGCTGCGCACGCAACTCGCGGAAGCCGCTGCGGCCACCGCGCAGCAATTCACCTGGGACCGCAACGCCGCCGAGACGTGGAAGTTTCTGAACGAGGTGGCCGCGCGGAAACAGCGCTCCGGCCATCTGGATGCGCAATCCTAGCGCGGGGCAGGAGCTGAAGTGGCATGGCGCCGGTGTTCTTCCACGGCGCGCCTCGTCGCCTCCAGCGTAAACGTCAGCGTTTCTTTCGGGATGCTGGTCACAAATGGACCAATGAGCCAGCCGAGCCCCGTGGGAATGTTGCGCGTTAGGGAAGCGGCTTCGCTCTGGACATAGACACCGCCGTCGCGCTCTTCCATTCGCCACCACGTCTCCATCTTCCAGAGGAAGCCGTCGTCGTCACCAACGGGCTTTTCGCGCTCGTCGCTGTGGCCCGCATTTTCCACCTGCGCAATGCGAATCGCCGAGCTTCGGCTGTGCGCGCGAGTGGGAGAGTCGAGGAAGTAGCGCACATCATGCTCCGAATTCAGCACCACTGTGATCACCTTGTGCCGCCGGAATCGCAGAAAAACACGGTACTGGTCGCCGTTGTGCTTCTCAATGCGAGAGCGCTCCACGTCCGGCGCGTAGTACGTCGCGTGGCGGTCGTAATCCCGCAGCACCCCGAGCACGTCGTTCAGCGCCACTCCCGGAACGAACACCAGCCCTGTCCAGTGATGAATCATTCCGTGCGGGCAATGAATTTCCTCTCTCCCGTCGCGCGTTTCGAGCTTCTTCATCTTCACTTCACCGCGCCGCAATGCCGCATACGCCTCGGTTCGCTCATTTTCCGGCAGCCCGTCCACCCAAAATAGCGGTGCTCCCGCGCGCAGCTCTTCCTCATTTCGTGCCTCGGTCAGTTGCAGGTAGTGCTCGAAAGCGCTGGCTGTCTCCGCTCGCAGGTGCGGCGGAGCCGCCGGCGCCCCGGCGCCGAATGACCGCACCGCGAAGAATAGGATAAGGCTCAGAAGAAGATAGGGTGACAAACTTCGCCTGACGCATGGAGGCGGCACGTGTCGCCCGAAATTGGCGGCTCTCCTCGCAGGTCGCTGCTCAATTCCTTCTAAGTGATTCACTCTGCACCCTGCCGCAGTCTTCGTTAAAGCGGCAACTCCAGAGTAATGCAAGTAGTCTGCCGCCGCTTCGACGGAAAATCGAGGGGGCCGCAACCGCTCAGTTTGTCTGGAAGGGGAAAGTGCGTTGAGAACGCACTGTAGGGGAGACCACTGAAACCGCATCGAAACCTGAGGATAAGGAACAGCGGGCTTGATGAGTGAATCTGGCGGGTTGGGTAGCTCGCACACGACTCCTTGCGGAATCGCTGTCCCCGCGCGGCCCCCAACCCGTCCGGATGAGCATGGTGCTCCCCCTCGCACCCGCCAATGGGTCTCCCGTGTCAATTTTGCGGTACCCGGGTACTAGGAAGCTCCCTTAATTAACGTTTTTAGAATGATATAGTTAGGAAGCTACCTTCCACGCTCTGACTAGCTGATCCGGGTTCAGCAAATCACTCCACGCGGGAATCCCCCTCGATGTTCAGTGTCGGGCGCCGCTCCCTCCGGCCTCGGAGAATTGGCAAGCTCGCTGGCGAATTAGGCTTCGTTCCGCAGGCAGCTATTGCGCCTGTTTGGACTTCTTCGCCGCTTTCGGCTTCACGGGCTGGCGGGTGTAAATCAGCCGCAGCGTTAGATACATCGATTCGCCCGGATGCAAGCTCACGTTTTTTTCCCACTCCGAAAAAATGCCCTTGGCCGATGCGCGCAGGTCGTAATTGTCGGGTTTGAGCTTTGTAATCGTGAAGCGCCCGTGTGCATCCGTATGCACCGCGTGCGGCGCCCTTCCGGCGGAAGATTGGTAAGTGATGCTGGCGCGCGACACCGGCTTGTCATCCGGCCCCAGGACCACTCCATTCAGCGTTGCGGATCGGCGGCTTCGCTGCGCCGCAAGCGCAGGGACCTCGGAGAAAATTCCGCCGAGCATCACCAGGAGTCCGCCGGCGAAAAGCACAAGCATGGCCGGGCGGGCGATCGCGCGAAGCTCGCGCTGCATAGGCTCTCTCCCTTCAGCTCAAGCGCCATTGTATAGCTTTCCGCGCGTGCAGAACGTCCCCGGACACGGCCTGTGTTGCGAAGAGAAACTGACACTTCGTACAGGAGTGCAACTCATCGGGAGATCCGCGCTTCCCCTGTCCGCCTATTTCCGCCTGGAAGTTGATATTCTTAGCGGGCCGAATTTCATCGCGGGAGCCGTCCATGACCCCGAAGAAGCAAACCCAGGCAAAAAAGAAAACAGCGGCAGGCGATAGCAAGCCGGAATTTCAACAGGTCTTCGCGGCGCTGAAGAAAATTCTCGAGCCGTATTCCAGGACTCTGCGCGTCATCGGCGACAGCCCCACGGGCTACTCCCTCGAAACCCGGGACTTCCTTTTCCGGGGCAGGCCGCTTTGGTGCGCGGGCATCCGCCTGGGCAAAAGCTACGTCAGCTATCATTTCATGATGGTTTACATGAATCCGGGCCTGCTCAAGGGCATCTCGCCCGCGCTCAAGCAGCGCATGCAGGGTAAATCCTGCTTCAATTTTTCGTCCATGGACCCCGGTCTTTTCCGCGAGCTCGCCGAACTCACTGCCAAAGGCTTCGCATCCTTCGACCCGAAGAGCCTTCAACAATACGAAAAACGCGGGTAACTTTGGCCCGGCGCTTTCTCTTGTCTTGACGCTCTTCTCCTTTTCTCCGTCCCCGATCACTCGCTTGACACTCGTTCCCACTTGATCAACGATCCGGATCGCTTCGCGCTTTCCCTGGTAGGGTCACGATATATCGTGCCCGCACTTGCGCCGTGTCCAAACTCGCCTCCAGTCCGAACGTCCGAAACGCCCCGGCCGCGCCGCAACTCCCCGCTCCCGCCTTCCACGACCCCAGGCACCACATCAAAATCTATCAGGGGGATTGCCTGGAAATCCTCGCGGCGGTGCCGGAAAATTCCGTGGACCTCGTCTTCGCCGATCCGCCCTATTTTCTTTCCAATGGCGGCATCACCTGCCATGCCGGGCGCATGGTCAGCGTCAACAAGGGGGAATGGGATAAATCCAAAGGCGCGGACGCGAATCACGAATTCAATCGCGCGTGGCTTGCCGCCTGCCAGCGCGTCCTCAAACCCAACGGCAGCATCTGGGTCAGCGGCACCGCCCACGTCATCCATTCCGTCGGCTTCGCCATGCAGCAGCTCGAATTCAAGCTACTGAACGACATTTCCTGGGTCAAGCCCAATCCCCCGCCCAATCTTTCCTGCCGCTACTTCACCCACGCCACCGAAACCCTCATCTGGGCCGCGAAGAACAAAAAATCGCGCCACACATTTCATTACAAGGAAATGCGCCAGCTCGCCGGCGGCAAGCAGATGAAAAGCGTCTGGCGGGATATCAAGCCGCCCGAGCCCTGGGAGAAGCGTTTCGGCAAGCATCCCACGCAAAAGCCCGTCGCCCTCCTCGAACGCATCCTCCTCGCTTCCTCAAACGAAAGCGACCTCGTCCTCGATCCATTCTGCGGCAGCGGCACAACGCTGCTCACCGCCTTCCGCCTCCGCCGTCATGCTCTCGGCTGCGAACTCTCCGCCGAATTCCTCAGCCTCTCCCTCCGCCGCAGCTGTTCCGAATTGGTACACGTGCAGATAAACGTCTTCAGCTGCGAGTTTTCCCTTGATCTGTTTTCCGGATCTATGGATCGATCAAGATCCGCCGCCAAGAGCGCGGCGCTCATGACTCTTGCCACAAAACTCGTCCAGCAGGAGTGCCGCTTCTACTTCATCGGCCGCGCAAATCGCGAAGTGATTTTTTCCGTTCTCGCCCCAACCCTCGAAGCCGCCTGGCAAAAATTCCGCGCCTCCGGCCGCAGCGATTCCGACGCCATCTTCATCATCAAGACCGAAACGGAAATCTACCTCGCCTGATCGACGATGGTGTTATGTAGGCGCCGGGCTTTAGCCCGGCCTCTCCGCTGTTGGTCTTGTGTAGCGCCGTCCCTCTAGGGTGGCATCCTCGATGTAGCGCACCCCGATCGGGAGGTTGCTAGGTCGAATACACTTTTCTACACGCGCAGCATTTTCGCTCTAGCGTTTGCCTATGAGTGATTGCCTTACCTTGGATATCCTTCCAAGGCAGAATTGAGCCTTTGGATGGCTTCGGGATGTTTTCCTATTAGGGCACTGGCGAGCAGCGAAGCCAAAGCGTAGTAGAGTTCGCCCGGCTCTCTATCTTTATTCATCCGCATCTCATGCTCCACAGTGTTGCCCATTAAATGGGCGGTTACCGACGCTGCCAAGCATTTCCCGAAATATTCATAGCCTTCATTACTCATCGAGTATTCCCCTCCGTATGCGTAGGAACGTATCAGAATTTATCCCGACGGCGTTAGAAGGCCAATCCTTTCTTCCTGGCAGTCGTCCGTGATCTAATCCCCGCGTGGACTTACATCTTCCCACCGCTGGCCTCGACCGATACAAGAGTGTCCCCCAACGTGTGCGCGTCGGCACTGAATCATGGGGTGCGACAAATCTCTTCTGCCCCTCCTGCGATTCCCCGCACTTGGAAGCATCCCCGCGTAACACCGCCGCCATCGATTATCTCTGCCCGAATTGCGCTTCGCCTTATCAGCTGAAAAGTCAGTCAAAGAAGTTTGGCAGCCGGATTGTTGATGCCGCCTATTCGCAAATGAGAAAGGCCATTCTCGAGGACCACACCCCCAACCTCTATCTCCTGCACTACGACATCGCCGCGTGGTCCGTCCGAAACGTCATTCTCGTCCCGCATTTCGCTTTCGCTCTATCCGCCCTTCAGCGCCGAAAGCCGCTCGCTCCGACCGCACGTCGCGCCGGCTGGGTGGGTTGCGACATCCTCCTTGACAAGATTCCCCAAGATGCGAGGATTCCCGTCATTCTGGATGGCCAGCAAATCCCAGCGCGAGATGTTCGCCGCCGCTACGACCGCCTCCGCCCCTTGGCCAAGCTACAGGTTGAAAAACGCGGCTGGACTCTCGATGTCTTACAAATCGTCCGTTCTCTGAACAAAGCAGAATTCTCTTTGCCCGAGGTGTATGCCCACGAAGCCCGACTTTCGAAACTCCACCCCGATAACCGGCACGTTCGCGACAAAATCCGCCAGCAGTTGCAAATCCTCCGCGACCTCGGCCTCCTACAATTCCTTTCTCCCGGCCACTACCGGTTTCTGTAGCGCCGGCCTTTCCCGCGCCCCGCCCATCGGACATCGGCGTCGCCGTTTGGCATTCACTCTAAGCCGCGCCTACGGGTTGCACTTGCCGGTCGATCTCCGAAATCTTCCCCGCACGCCTCTCGCGCTCCAAATCGTAAAAATTCTGCAGGTTCAGCCAGAACTCCGCGTTCGTCTTGAAGTATCGCGCCAGCCGCAGTGCCGTCTCCGCCGTGATCCGCCGGCGCTGGTGAACGATTTCCCCGATCCGCGTCGCCGGCACGTGCAACTCCAGCGCCAGCTTGTTCACCGACAAGCCCAGCGGCTTCATGAAATCCTCGCGCAGGACCTCCCCCGGGTGCACCGGGGCCATCAACTTCTCCGATCTGCCCATCTTTGTCTCCCTCTCTCAGTGATAATCGGCGATTTCCACGTCATAGCAATGACCAGCTCGCCACACGAAACAAATCCTCCACTGATCGTTAATCCGGATCGCGTGCTGTCCCTTCCTGTCGCCGCGCAAAGCCTCCAACTGGTTACCCGGAGGCGATGCCAGGACTCGCAGTTCCGTTGCGGCATGCAATTGCAGCAGTTTTCTCAGCGCTACCCGCTCGAAGGCGCCAAACCGCCGGGAATGCTGATAGTGAAAAAGCTCCTCCGTTTCCTTCGACGCAAAGCTTTGAATCACCCGTCAAGCATATCATGCCTGGCGTGGAACGTCAAGCGTGTTAAAATTGCCTCTCACGGAACTCCACGTCCGCGACAAAATCCGCCAGCAGTTGCAAATCCTCCGCGACCTCGGCCTCCTCGGGATCGCCCCATGGTTTGTGTAGGGCCGGCCGAAGGCCCGGCCTCTTTCTTCTTACCGTTCCCGTTGATCCTCGCCGAGAAGTCTCCGTCGAGCCGCCTCCTCGGGATCGCCCCATGGTTTGTGTAGGGCCGGCCGAAGGCCCGGCCTCTTTCTTCTTACCGTTCCCGTTGATCCTCGCCGAGAAGTCTCCGTCGAGCCGCCTCCTCGGGATCGTCTCATGGTTTGTGT
>JBGQHF010000138.1:0-7109 GCA_041497835.1 Terriglobia bacterium | reverse complement strand
GTCACCATCCTCCTCGATTCGGACAAAACGTTCTAGGCGGGAACGCGTCCGGCCGGCTGCAGAACGATGGACCCTCGCAGGCGTACTGCGCGAACTCGCGGAGATGGCGAATCCGCGTGTGCGCGCGAAGATGGCGCATTTCGGCGTGCGCGTGGAAAAGGCGCACGGCATCCCGGCACCGGCGCTGCACGAACTCGCCCGGCGCATCGGGAAGAATCACACGCTGGCGCGGCAGCTCTGGGCGACCGGCATCCATGAAGCGAGAATTCTGGCGACGCTGATCGGGGAGCCCGCGAAAGTGACCGCGAGAGAAATGGATCGCTGGGCGCGCAGCTTCGATGCTTGGGATGTTGTGGATGCCGCCTGCTGCTATCTTTACGCACACGCCGCGCCGGCGTGGAAGAAGACAACAACCTGGAGCCGCCGCCGCGAAGAGTTCGTAAAGCGCGCCGCGTTTTCCCTGGCCGCGTATTTGAGTTACAAGGACAAAGGGGCAACCGATGCGCGCTTCGAGAAATTCTTGCGGGTCATCGAGCGGGAGGCGCGGGACGAGCGCAATTTCGTGAAAAAGGCCGTGAACTGGGCGCTGCGAAACATCGGGAAGCGGAATCTGCGGTTGAACCGGGCAGCGATACGGGCCGCCGGGCAAATTCGAAAGCAGGATTCCTCTTCCGCCCGCTGGATTGCTTCGGATGCGCTGCGGGAATTGAGAGGCGAAGCGGTGCAGCGGCGGCTGCGGAAAAAAGCTAGTGAGGGATGACGGCAGAACCCGCAACGGGTGATGTTCGCATCCGCCGGGCGGAGGAGAGGGACGCCGCGGCGCTAGCGAATCTTTCGGGGCAGCTCGGGTATCCCTCCACGCCGGAGGAAATCGTTCAACGGCTCGGAGAGCTGATTTCACCCGCACTGCATGGGGTGTACGTCGCGGAGTTGCGCAGCGGCGCCGTTTTCGGCTGGGTGCATGTGAGTGTGAATCACCTGCTCGAGAGCGGGACGCGGGCGGAGATCAACGGCCTAGTGGTGGACGAAGCGTACCGCAGCGCAGGCGCGGGTAAGCTCCTACTCGACGAAGCGGAACGATGGGCGCGGGAGCACGGCTGTCCGGCGATCAACCTGCGCTCGAATGTGCTGCGGGACCGCGCGCACGAGTTTTACCTTCGCAACGGCTACGAGCATTACAAGACACAGAAAGCGTTTCGAAAGAAGCTCTGAATCCATCGGAGCTGATTTTACGCCCGGTTCGAAAGGAAAATTCGCAGCGGCGACGCCACACGGAGTGTACCGGTAGAAATCCCTTGACTCGCACCGCAAAGATTTGCGGTGCGCAAAATTCGCGCTTCACTCGCTCGGGATGGCAATCCTGGCCGGATCGTCAGAAGCCACCACCGCCCCCGCCGCCGAAGCCTCCGCCGGAAAAGCCGCCCCCTCCGCCTCCGCCGAAACCCGACCCGCCGGAGCTGCGCGGCGCGGAAGCCATCACGCTGGCGGCGCGTGACGACATCGCGCTCAGGTCATTCGCGAACATCACCGGGTAGAATTGTGGGCCATAGGAGCCGCGATACCAGTCGGGCGGCTGCTTGCAGATGTCCTGGAAGGCTTTACTCCAATTCTTGTCCACGCCGAGAGCCATCGCGAAGGGCAGAAATTTTTCGAACATTTCGGGCGTCTTGATCATGCGGCTGAAGCGGTCGGACTCGACGTGATTGAGGAAATCCTCGAAGCCGAGAGTTCCTTCGAGGGCGCGAGTTCCCTTCTCGGTCCGGACAGGCATGAACCAGCCGAAGCCGCAAACCACAAGGCCCGTCAAAATGCCGGTGAGGATGAAAGTAATGGGCGGCATGCCGAAGAATTTCGCCACCGGCATGCCGCCGAATGCCCCCAGGAAGATGATGAAATACCCCGTCCACAGCCAGCCCTGGCGCGTGCTGTCCGGACGACGGCTGTAGTAGTCGTGCGTGACGAGAGAATCCAGGAGATCCCCTTTGATCCCCGGAAGACTGGTGTAGAAGCGATTTTCGAGGCTGCTCATCGAAACAGTCTCGCCCGCGGTGCCGGCAGAAAAGATGCCTTCGAGAAGTGCTTGTTCGTGGTCCTTGAGGGAAGACCAAGCGGAGCGGGGCTTCTTGAGGATGAAGTTGTAGTCCTTGTCGGACCACAGACCCATCATGTGTTCTTTCTTGTGCTCTTCGATGACGAGATAGCCGCGGACCGCCAGGTCCACGATGGTTGCGGTGATGTCCCGCATGTCCACGGAATCGTCCAGGAGCGTGCCGACTTCCCCGGGCGTCAACTGAACCGGCGGTTCATACTGCGCGGCGATGGGGCGGAGGCGCGGGTCACGGCCGCGCGTCCACCAGACCCAGAACATGAGCAGGAAAGCGATGAAGGGAACGCCGAGAGGCCAGTTGCTGCGGAGGAAGAGTGACAGCTTTTCCGCGGAAGTTGGTTCGTGAACGAAGCCCTTGTCAAACGCAACCGCGATCGTCAGCCCTTCGTGATAGCCGAGCGGGTAACGCGTCTTTATCTCGATGCCATTGCTGGCGATATCCACGCTGGCATCCTGCGCGCGCGAACCATAGCCGCCGGTAAAGCGGTTCGTGCGGATGCCGGTGGTGCCTGCAGGGAGGATGATGCGCGCGGCCGCGGACTGAATGGGCACGTCCCATTCGTCGCCGGTGACGTTCCAGTAGAGCTCGTCGTGATCTTCGAAGAAGCGCAACGCGTCGGAAACGCTGTATTCGATGACAATGGTTCTGGTGACGTCGGTGGCTCCGGGCGCGTAAATCTTCAGCTTGCGATAATGCCGCTCGCGGCTGCTCTCGAATTTGAGGGAGTTGCCGTTCTCATCGGCGATGCGCTTGACGTCAAGAAACAGCGTGTAGTTGAAGCCCTGAGGACTGACGTATTCGACGGGTATTTCGCGATACAAGCCGCGCCACGAGCCGATGAAGCGCACCTGAATCGTTTCGGTGACGTCAATGGAGCCTTTCGCAGAGACGACGATTTCCGAATCGAATTTTTCGATGCGCAGCTCGCGGGCACAGAGAGGAGAAGAAAAGAGGCAAAGGAAGGCAAGGAGATAAAGGAGAAAGCGGAGCACGGCGCTAGACTTCCGGAACGACTGGGCGACGAGCGTTGGATCGAAGAGAGATTTCTCGCTGCGATCGAACTGACGGAACTGAGGTAAACGCGGCCCCATTTTTTCGCCAGCCGGCTCTCAGGCGGAGGGAGCGCTGAAGCTGACTTTGGGGGTTTCGCGCTCGGCGGCGGCGGCGACCTCGAAGAATTCGCGGGGCTTGAAGCCGAGCATTCCGGCGAAGATGTTTGTGGGGAACTGCTGGATCTTGGTGTTGAGGTCGCGGACGACGGCGTTGTAATAGCGCCGCGCGTTCTGCACGGTGTCCTCAATCTGCGAGAGGGAATTCTGCAGCGAGGTGAAGCTTTCAATGGCGCGGAGCTGCGGGTAGGCCTCGGCGAGCGCAAAGAGGCTCTTCAGGGCGCCGGAGAGAATGTTTTCGGCCTGGGCCTTGTCGCCCGGTCCGGTGGCGCTCATGGCGCGGTTGCGCGCGTTGATGACGGCCTCGAGGGTGCCCTTTTCGTGAGCGGCGTACCCCTTGACCGTCTCGACGAGGTTGGGAATGAGGTCGTAGCGGCGCTTGAGCTGTACGTCAATGTCGGCCCAGGCGTTGTCGCACTGTACTTTCAAGCGGACCAGGCTGTTGTACACCCCGATGAGGATGACAGCCAGAAGAACGATGACCCCGAGGATCCAGAGCATAGAAATACCTCACGCGCAGACGAATTCGAAGCAGCCTGCCAACGAAGCCACTATACGTGCAGCGGAGAATCGTGTAAAGCATTCCGGGCTGGGGCAATTTGCAGTCATGAAGAGGAATCGCCTAGCGTTGCTCGGGAGCGGGCGTTGCAGCCGGCTTGGCCCCGGCCCTGAGCGGCTGGGCTGCGGCGCGAAACGGGCCGCTGATTGGCCGAAAACAAGAAAATACCATAGTGCCGCAGAAGAGACTGTTTCCTGCTGGTAAATGAGGAATCGTTTGATTTACTCTTGGCCGGCCGGGTAAGGGCTTCCCTCGACTCATGCTCTTCAAAACGCTCAGCGCCTCTGTGTACGGCATCGATGCCTATCCTGTCGAGGTCGAGGTGGACGTGGGCTCGGCGAGGATGCAGGACTTCAATGTGGTAGGGCTGCCGGATAACGCGGTGAAAGAGAGCCGCGAACGGATCAAGGCCGCGCTGAAGAATTGCGGTTTCGAATTTCCACACGGGCAGGGTGTGACCATCAATCTCGCGCCGGCCGATGTGCGCAAGGAAGGCTCGGCATTTGATTTGCCGATGGCGCTCGGGCTGATCGGCTGCATGGGCGGATTTTTCGGCAAGGCGCTGAATCATGCGATGTTCCTCGGCGAACTCTCCCTTGACGGGAGCGTGCGGCCGGTGCGCGGGGCGCTGTCCGCCGCGCTGGCTGCGCGCGAACGCGGACTGCGGACGCTGGCGGTGCCGGAGGCAAATGCGCGGGAAGCGGCGGTTGTCGAGGGTGTGGAGGTCTTCGCGCTGAAGTCGCTGCCACAAGCCGTGGACCTGGTCAATTCGCCGGAATCGTTCCAGCCGGTGCGGGTGGACGCGTCCCAGATGCTCTCCGAGGCGGCGCAGTACGCGGTGGATCTGCGCGACGTACACGGCCAGCAAGCGGCAAAGCGCGCGCTCGAAGTGGCCTGCGCGGGGGGCCACAACATCTTGTTCATCGGGCCGCCCGGCGCGGGCAAAACGATGCTCGCGAAACGGATACCGACAATTCTGCCGCCGATGTCGCTCGAGGAAGCGATTGAGACGACGCGCATTCACAGCGTCGCGGGGACGCTGGACGACGGGCGCGGCCTGGTGGGCACGCGGCCGTTCCGCTCGCCGCACCACACGATCAGCGACGCCGGGCTCATCGGAGGCGGCGCCGTGCCGCGCCCGGGAGAAGTTTCGCTGGGACATAACGGAGTGCTGTTTCTGGATGAATTGCCGGAGTTTCAGAGGAATGTTCTCGAAGTCTTGCGGCAGCCGCTGGAGGATGGAGCGGTGACGATTTCCCGCGCGGCCACGTCGGTGACGTTCCCCTCCCGGTTCATGCTCGCCGCGGCAATGAACCCCTGCCCTTGCGGCTATTTCGGCGACCCCACGCGGGAATGCCACTGCACGCCGCCGCTGATCCAGCGCTATGTTTCGAAAATATCGGGCCCGCTGCTGGACCGCATCGACATCCACATCGAGGTGCCGGCGGTGAAATACAAAGAGCTGCGCGCGCCTTCCTCATCGGAGGAGTCGGCGGCCGTGCGGCGGCGCGTTCTCGAAGCAAGGCAAAGGCAGCTCAATCGTTTTGCGAGTGAAAAGAAGCTGTATGCCAACGCGCAGATGTCGCCGAAGCTGATTCGCAAGTTTTGTGCGATTTCAGCGGAGGGGGAGAAGCTGCTGGAAAACGCCATCACGCGGCTGGGGCTTTCGGCGCGGGCCCACGATCGCATCCTGAAAGTGGCGCGGACGATCGCAGACCTGGATGCGGCGGAGTCCATTGAGCCCCGCCACCTGAGCGAAGCGATTCAATACCGGACGCTGGACCGGACGTATTGGGCGTAGAGGGGCAGTCAAGAATGGCTGTCCTACCACCTCATCACCAGCTCCATTGACGCAGCTTCCCGCGCTATGTTACGCATAGGGCGCTCAATGTGAGGGTTTTACCGCCCGGCAGGCAACCGATGGGATCAGAAATCAGACATTTGGAAATGACGCTGGAAACGAACGTGGAGAGCGTCAATCTCGCCGAGGAAACGTGTGTTCACGTGGCGGAAGCAGCAGGGTTTGGCGAGGAAGAGTGCTACCGGATCGGAATGTCCGTGCGCGAGGGCGTGATCAACGCGTATCGCTACGGGAATCTTGAGCGCCCGGAGAAAAAAATCTATCTTTCCGTGGACTTGACGCAGGAAAAAATAATCATCCACGTTATGGATGAAGGGAAGGGCTTCAACATGCTCGACGTGCCCGATCCGCTGGCGGAGGAAAATCTTCTGAGCACTTCCGGCCGCGGAATATTCTTGATGCGGGCGTTCATGGATGAGTTTAAGGTGGTGCGGGGGCACACGGGCGGCGCCGAAATCATCATGTCCAAAAGGCTTCCAGGCCGGGCAAGCACGTCTTCGAACGGCGAGGGCGCGATCTCTCAACAGGATAAGTAGAGAATGGGAATCCGAGCGACAGCGCGAGTAGTGGAGACAGCCGCGGTGGTGGACGTGAGCGGACAGATTACGCTGGGCGACGGCAGCGCGCTGCTGCGCAAGACGATTCGGGAACTCCTCGAACAGGGACACAAGCACATCCTGCTCAATCTCGGCGAAGTCAACTACATTGACAGCGCCGGAATCGGCGAGCTGGTGAGCGGGTTTACAACCGTGAAAAATCGCGGTGGCGAACTGAAACTCCTCAATCTAAACCGGCGCGTGCGGGACGTACTGCAGCTCACGAAACTCTACACGGTATTTGACGTTCACACAGAAGAAGCCGCCGCTGTGCGCAGTTTCCGTTAGCCAGTATCTTCGCGACCTGTTGCGGCGAAACAGGCCGAACCCTCTCGAAACCTTTCCACCCGCGCGCACGTCAGACTGTTCAATACTGTGGGCCGGGGTGAATGGTGCCTCCTTTTCTGAGAGTGGAAACAACTCGCTTGACCGCCGCACGGGTGGGCGTGTGGATTTGGGCCAATACCCGATTATCATCCCGGGGGCGCGCCCCGATTTCTCCCGGAAGATAGAACGACTGTGAATGCGGAACATGTCCCCGACGCAATGATTGCGGCAGAGTCGCGAAGACGCGCCGGCTCCAGCCTAGCGGTGTTTCTGTTCGCAGCGGTGATTTTTGTGGGGTGTATTGCGTCGCCGCCTGCGCTCATGGATGACGTGGACGCCGTGCACGCGCAGATTGCGCGGAACATGCTCACCAGCGGCGATTGGACAATCGCTCATCTCGATGGCGTGCCGTATCTGGAGAAGTCTCCCCTGTTGTACTGGCTTATCGCCATCTGCTTTCGTGTTCTTGGCGTGCACGACTGGGTTGCC
>JBGQHF010000137.1:0-7291 GCA_041497835.1 Terriglobia bacterium | reverse complement strand
TCGGGCGACCACTTGACGATGTCCGCGCCGCCCGAAAGTTTCGTCAACGGGCGTGCTTCGCCGCCCTCCATGGACAGCAGATAGACCTGCGATTCTCCGCTGCGCGTGGACAGAAAAGCCAGCCAGTTCCCATCCGGTGACCACACCGGCGACGAGTCCCGCCCGCTCCGCGTGAGCTGCAGCGGCGCTCCGCCTGCCGTCGCAACCACCCAGATGTTGCTGTTGCTGCGATTTCCATCGAGATCCGGCGTCGCCACCGTGTACGCAATCCACTTGCCGTCCGCCGAAATCTGCGGCCCGCTCACACGGTTCATTCGGATCAGGTCGCCGAACGTGATGCCGTGCTTCGCTGTCTCCTGCGCCTGCGCCCGCGCGCCCACGCCGAAGCCCAGAACAACTAGACAACCGCCCATCGCCAGCGCAACTCGCATCTTTCGCCGCATTCGTCTCTCCTCACACTCCATTAACTTCTTCACAAGCCGCGTCGCTAATCCCCCCGCACGCCCGAAATCATGACACGTTCCATCCGCACTGCCAAGCGCGCCGCGGGAAAATCTCACGCTGGAAATTATCGCGGGAGTGGGATGCCGACCGCCCAGATGTATCCGTCCGGATCCACCACCATCACGTCCCGCCAGCCGTGCGGAAAGTCTTGCGCGGGCTGCAGAATCGTCGCGCCAGCGGCCCTCGCCCGGGCTTCCACCGCGTCCGGGTCAACGCCGAGGACGCGCAATTCGGCCCCCGTGCCGCGCGGGCCCGGCGCCGCCAGGCGTGTATAGAGAGGATGGTGATCGTAGGTGTGGTCCGCATGCAGCATGAATTCCATCCCCGCCAGGTTTACTGCGGCGAAATCGCCGTCCGCGTAGTGCACCTTCGCGCCCAGCACATCCCGGTAAAAGGGAAGGGAACTCGCCACGTCCCGCACCAGGAGATTGACCGAAAAACGCGGCAGCGAGCGTCCATATTCGTCCGCCGGCATCCACGCATCGCCCGTCCGCGTCTTTGTCATTTTTTCCTCCGGTCCGCCACCAGCAATGCTCCCGCGCAATTCTTGCACGAGTTGTGGCGCACAATTTCGATTTGGAGAGGGAATCGCAAAAACATTCCGCCGATTAGGTCTAGGAAGACCGGAGAGAACTCGTGGGAGTGTTTCTCCGGACCACCAGCCAGTTCAGTGAAGCAACCACCAGTGTTCCAGCCACCACCAGGAATTCGCTCGGCCCCATCTGCTTCAGCACGACCACTGCAAAGGCCACGCCGCCGGCCGCAAAAAGATACGGGAAGCGTAACTTAAATTTCGCTTCAGGAGCCTTTCGCTTTCTCAGCCACACCACCGCCAGGGCCATTGCTCCGTACACGAACAGCCGCGAGACCGCGGAGAGAACGGCATTCCACGTAAATGTCCCCAGCACGGAAAACACGAACAACAACCCTGCGTAGAGCCAGATGGATACATAGGGTGTCCGGTAGCGCGGGTGCACCGCCGCGAGGAATCTCGGGAAATCTCCCTGCTCGCCAAGAGCATAGGTGATCCGCGGTGCATGCAGGATATTTGCGCTCAGGTATCCATACGTGGAAACCAGCGCCGCCAGGGCCATCAGCGCGGCTCCGGCGGGGCCAAGAAAAACCCGGGCGGAATCCGCAAGCGGCCTGGCCGAATCCGTGGCGCCCGGCAGCGTGTACACCACCACATGCTGCACGGTAGTGTAGATCACCGCGACAATCGCGAGCGCCACCAGGAGAGCGATGGGCGTATCCCGCCGCGGGTCTCGCGCTTCTCCTCCGATGAAGAGCGCTCCTTCGAAGCCGCCATAGGCATAAACCATCAGGAGGATGGCATGCAGCCAGTCGCCCGTGGCCGCGGCGGGATACCCCGGTGCCACGCGCAACTCCGGATGCAGCGTAAGTGCGAGGACTCCTCCGGCCACAAAAAGCAGCAGAAAACTCACCTTTACCGCGGTGAAGATATTGCTGACCGTGTTGCCTTGTTTCACGCCGACATGATTGATGACCGCGAGGTGTGCAATCAGCGCGGCGATGACGCAGAATCGCGCCCACGGCCGCAGCAGTGCCGGAAAAAACTGTGCCGCGTACGTCACAAATAAATTCGCCGCCGCGGCGGGCGCCGCGATCCTCGTTAGCCAGGTCAGCCAGGCGATCACCAGCCCCGTGAATCGCCCGAACGCCTCCCGCGCGTACAGATACACTCCGCCGGTTTCTTCAAACCGGGAGGATACTTCCGCGATGCAGGCGGCAATGATGACGATGCCGGCTCCGGCCAGCAGGCCCGCGAACGGACTGTACCCGCCCAGGTGTTTCGCCACCTGCGATGGCAGCCCAAAAATCCCCGCGCCGATGATGGAATTGACCATCAGCGCCGTGAGGCTCCACCGCCCGATGGTCCGGACAAGAGAGGGATTATTTTCTGCCACGGCGGGCATCTGCCGCGCTAGTCCTTCGCGGCCGGCGCCGGCGGCGCCTTGGCTTTCGCGATCTCCGTCAGCAAGTCCGCCTGCGAATCCACGCGCTCCAGATGCGGATACCTCTCGCCGCCGTGATAGTCCACGCGGGCTGTCTGAAAATACCCTTCATTTTCCACCAGCAGCTCGATCGCCTCGGGCTTGCCCTTGGCCTGCCGGATCGCCTCGCGCAGTATTTCCGGGGTCCAGCGCCGCCCGTTCACGGCCAGCAGCCGCATCCCCGGCGCGAAGCCCGCTCCGGCGGCCGGCGAGCCTGGAATCACATCCGTCACCTGGTCGCCGTTCTCCCCGCCAGGATGGCGCAGAATCAACCCCATTGAAAATCGCACATCCGTCGAGTGATTCGTGGCCTCCTCAGCGCGCTGGTGCTCGTTCAGCTCCCCGCTGAAAGCGATTCGCCAGCCGCTCGCCTCCAGCCCGCCCAACGGCGCGCCGGGCCCGCGCGAATTCAGGCGCTCCGCGAAAAACGTCCGCCAATCATGTGGCGCAACGCTGTTCATCGCGGCCACAACATCGTCAAATGTGTAGGGAACGAGCTTCGGCCCCGTGCTTTGCCCGCCGTGGAATGCCCGGCAGAAATCGTCTAGCGAACGCTTTCCCTGGGTGCCGCGCCGGATGATCGTGTCGGCTTCCAGCCAGATCAGCGTGCTCTCATCGTAATAATCCACGCCTCGGCGCCACGCCGCTCCTTCCGCGCGTGCCCCGTAGAGAATCTGCGCGGCAATCGCCGTATCCTGCAGGTTGCGCCAGGTCCGCCCGCTGCGCTGGTCCATGTACGCTGCGGTCCAGGCCAGGTCCTCGCGCAGCTTCTCGGGAGTCCAAAAGCCGCTGCGCGCCGACAGCATCGTGCCGTAATACTCCGTTAGGCCCTCGTACACCCACAGCAAATCGCCGCGCATCGGCTCCTGGAAGTTCGGCGTGGCCAGCCCCGCCGGCCTGCGGTATTTGCCGTTCCAGGAATGAAAGAATTCGTGTGGCAGCAGGTCAGTTCCGGTCTCAAATAGATCCGCGTCCAGCAGCATCCGCTCCGCCGCGCGGTTGTCGCTCGACTCGTGATGCTCCTCCCCGAACGACGTAAGGTTGTCGCTGAGTGCCAGCAGGAAATCGTACCGGCGGTAATGCCGCGCCCCGAACAACGCTCCCGTCTCCGCGACAAGCTGTCTCAGGTGCGCCAGGTGATCGGCTGAGAGTTCGGCGGCCGCCGCGCTGTCCCCCGCGATGTGAATCCGGTGCTCGCGCTGCAAATTGTTCCCCAGCGCAAACGTCCGCAGATGCGCGCCCGCCAGCACGGTCGAGTCCACGAGCGTCGTCAGCGATGCCGGCTCAAATTCAATCGTGTTTCCCGACTCCTTGGCCACCGGCAGCGCCGTGCCGTATTTCCACCCCGCCGGAATTTTTAGGCTCGCGGTAATCGTCGCATCGTCAGTCTTTGTCCCCCGGGGATACAGCAGCACGAGATTCCAGTTCAGCACCGCGATCTGCGATGTGGCGGTGGGGCTGGTAGAAAAACCCTCTGCGCTCGTCGGCGACAGGAAATCGAGCGACACCTCCAGCGTATCTGCGCCGGCGGGCACGTCGCAGTGGAAGGCATACATGTCCACGTCATCTCGCCGCCACGCGATCTCTTTTCCGCCGGCGCGAAAATGCACCCCCGCCACGTCCACAATCGGTCCGTTCGGGCCGTGCTCGCCGGGGATCCACTTCGGATAAACCAGCGTCAGCGGCCCTGCCACAACGGGAAACTCCATCCTCGAATGGAAAATCCGCTTGGGCGCTTCCCGCAAATCCACCGCAATCCGGATTGCCTTTGCGGGAGTTTGCGCGCGGGTAAATGGCGCGAAGAACACTGCGAGCAGAACCAAACTTAACGAAGTGCCGCGGATACGATTGCGCATCGGCCGATCCTCCAGCGAAACGGCGCAAGAGTAGCACAACTCCTTGCGCCGGAACGCGATTGCCGCCGCGCATGAGTCTGCTACAATCGCGCGCGGCACACGGATGGCGAATTCAGTTCAACTCCCGGCTTCCTGCGCCGCACCAGGCTGCCTTTCTTCGGCCTTCGAGGAGATCACGCTTGAATTCTCTCACCGCCCGTGAGGCTTGGAGCACACGGCCCCTGCGAATCTTCCCGGCTCTCCTTGCCGCCGCTTTTTTCCTGGCGATAGCCGGTTTGCAACTGCCCAGCCAGGAGAAACCCGGCGCTGCTCCGCCCGCCTCCATCCTCGGCTTCACTCCACAGCGTGCCCAGCACGAGCGCAAGCTGGAAGCGGAGTTCCAGGCCATCCCCTCTCCGGAGAAAGCTCGCGCCTGGCATCGCTTCTTCACCGCGGAACCTCATCCCGCCGCATCCGAGCGCAATAACCAGCTCGCGGATTACATCGCCGGCGAATGGCGCCAACAGGGATGGGAAGATGTCGTTCTTCGCCGCTACATCGTTCTCCATTCCCGCCCCCGCAGCGTCTCCCTCGAAATGATTGCTCCCGTGAACTTCAAAGCCGGATTGCGCGAAGACGCCTACGACGTGGACCCGGCCACGAAAAATCCCGGCGTTTCAAGCTCCTATTTCGGCTATTCCGCTTCCGGCGATGTCACCGCGGAAGTTATCTACGCCCACAGCGGCAATCCCGAGGATTACGACGTGTTGCGCAAGAACGGCATCAGTGTCAAAGGCAAGATCGTTCTCGTCCGCTACTCCAATCCCTACAGCTATCGCGGATTCAAAGCGCTGACCGCCGAACGCGAAGGCGCGGCTGCAATTCTCATCTATTCCGACCCTGCGGAAGACGGCTTCTCGCGCGGCAAAGTCTTTCCCGATGGTCCCTGGGGGCCGGAAAGCCACATCCAGCGCGGCGCGATCACCTACGACTACATCGTCCCCGGTGACCCCACCACACCCGGCTGGGCCTCTCTTCCTGGCGCCAGGCACATCCCGGTATCCGAAGCGCGCTCGCTGCCAAAAATCATCGGTCTTCCGCTTTCCTGGCGCGACGCCAAACCCCTCCTCGAAAACATGGATGGCCCCGAAGCTCCCAAAGAATGGCAAGGTGCGCTTCCCATCAAGTATCGTCTCACCGGCAGCGTGAAGGTCCATCTGAAAGTGGAGATGGAGACGAACATGCAGCCTTACACCGTCGTCGAAGCGCGCCTCCGCGGAAGCGACCTGCCGGACGAATGGGTGCTCCTGGGCAACCACCGCGATGCCTGGGCCTTTGGCGGTGTGGACCCTTCGAGCGGCACCTCCTCCATGATGGAGCTCACCCGCGCCATGGGCGAGCTGAAGCGCCGCGGCATTCGCCCGCGCCGCACGCTGATCGTCTGCAGTTGGGACGGCGAGGAATACGCGCTCACCGGCTCGACCGAATGGGGCGAGCAGTTCGCCGGCGACCTCGGGAAGAAACTCGTCGCTTACCTCAATGTGGACGAGTCCGTCGCCGGCGCCGCCCTCACCGCCGCCGAACCAGGCCTCAGCTTTGATGCGGAGGCCGTCGGTTCTCTCGCGCCGATGATTGTCGAAGCCTCCCGGGACGTGCGCATGTCATCCGGAAAAACTCTCTACGATTCCTGGCGCGTCACTCACATGCGCGACAAAAAATCCGATGCGCTCCCCTCGGACGGCGATCTTGTCGAAACCCAAATCGGCAGCGGCTCCGATCACACCGTCTTTCTCAACTTCCTCGGCCGCCCCGTTATCGGCCTCGCCTTCACCGGCGACTATGGCGTCTACCATTCGCAATACGACGACCACTATTGGATGTCTCACCTCGGCGACCCCTCGTTTGAGTATCACGCCGCCCTGACCCGCATTTGGGGTTTGCTTGCTCTGCGTCTCGCCAATGCCGATCTCCTTCCCTTTGATTTTTCCTTCTATGGAAAGACGATCGGCCGGTTTCTGGATGAGCTCGACCAGCGCACCCGCCTCGGCGAAAACGTCAATCTGCAATCTCTGCGCGCGCGCATCGCGGACTTCGAGAAAGCGGGCCGCGCGTTGAACATTTCCGTGACTCGCGCTTTGGCCCACGGACCTCTCGAAGACCGCAGCGTTTCCGACGTCAATCAACGCATCATGCGCGTCGAATCCAACTGGCTCGCTCCGCAGGGCATTCCCGGCCGGCCCTGGTTCAAGCACCTGCTCTACGCGGCCCGCTACACCTATGCCCACCTGGAACTGCCCGGATTGACCGAAGCGGCGGAAAGCGGCGATTGGGGTACCGCGCAGGAGCAGGTCACGCTCCTGGAGAAAGCCATCCAAAAAAACACGGAGTCTCTGCAGCTCGCCTCTTCGGATCTCGACACGATGGAGGTTCCCGCGCCCCATGACAAAATCTCGCATTAGTTTCGCCGTCTGTCTTGCCGTCGCCTTCTCTGCGTGCGTTATTTCGGCGAGTGCCCAGGAGACTCTGCCAAGGCGCCGCGCCCGCGATCTCGGCGTGCCCTTCCCCGGTACTCCCGGCCCGCTCAATGCCATCACCGATGTTGCCGGCGTCGAAGTCGGCCACACCACGCTCATCTCCGGCGAAGGAAAGCTTCAGGTCGGCAAAGGGCCCGTGCGCACCGGCGTCACTGCCGTTCTTCCACGCGGAAAAGATTCCATGAGCAATCCCGCGTTTGCGGGCTGGTTCTCCCAAAACGGCAATGGCGAAATGACCGGCACGACCTGGGTTGAAGAATCAGGCTTTCTCGAAGGCCCGGTGATGATCACCAACACCCACAGCGTCGGCGTCGTCCGCGACGCGGTTATCCAGTGGCGCGTCGCTCACGGCCAGCCTGATCCCACCGGTTACTGGTGGTCGCTGCCCGTTGTCGCCGAAACC
>JBGQHF010000136.1:0-7300 GCA_041497835.1 Terriglobia bacterium | reverse complement strand
CGATCAGCCCGCTGCTGCCTGTCACCAGGACTGTCTTCGTTTTCATGAGAGGGTCGCCAAACGATATTATCCCGCAGAACTGTAGCGCGCGCGCAGTTCCGCCTCATTCTCGCGAATCCATTTCAGAATGTCGTCGATTCCACGAACAAGATTGATTTCCGGCTTCCAGCCAAATGTTCTGGCGATCTTGCGATTGTCCGTGAAATAGAGCGCAATGTCGGCTTTGCGTGGCGCGTCTTCGTGCACGATCGAAGTCGAGCGCCCAATCCTCGTTTCCCATTGCTGTGTCGCCTCGAGGAGTGAAATGGAATTCGCCGCGCCGCCGCCGGCATTGAACACTGCGCCGCGAAACTTCGAAATTCTGCTCATCTGAAGGTCCACCAGACGGCAAACGTCTTCGATGAACAAAACGTCCCGCACCTGCTTGCCTTTCCAGCCGATGTATTTCAGGGGCAGGCCGAACCAGTGTGCCATGGCCCACCACACGAACCAGCCCTGGTCCGTCTTGCCGAATTGCCCGCTCCCCGAGATCACGGCAAACCGGTTGACGATCACCGGCATGTCGAATGCCTGTGCGTACTCCTGGCAGGCCACGTCCGCCATCAACTTGCTCAGCCCGTAGAAGCTCCGCTGCCCGCCGTCCACGCTGAATTCTTCTGAAACTCCATGCGCCGGATCGAACCCGCGAGGGCGCTCCGCCGGAGGAATCTTTTCCCATGCCGCGGCATCCCACTCGAGCCGGGTGGCGGCTTCGCGGCGCGGCAGCGCGTTGATGCGGTCCGCACCATACACGCGATTTGAGCTCCAGAAAATGAGCGGGCAGCGCCGCTGCCGCGCAAATTCCAGGACGCGGATCACCCCGAGCGAGTTGTTCGACACGTCATAAAACGGATTCGCGTATCCGGTGACGACCGACGGCTGGGCGCTTGCGTCACAGATGAACTCGATTTCCGCCGGAAGATTCGCAAAGTCCTCGGCATTGCGCACGTCGCCATGAATGTACTCGACGCCGCGTTTCTGCAGCCGCTCGATGTTCCCTTCGCTTCCCCGGCGCACGAGATTATCCATCGCCACCACGCGGTGCCCCTGCTCCGTGAAATGCAACGCGAGGTGGGAGCCCACGAATCCGCAGCCGCCGGTGATGAGAATGCGCACGAATCAGACCTCCGAGGAGATGTGTTGCGACGTGGCGCCGGTTTGCGCCTGAAGCCACAACCGGAAATCTCGGTACGGAAAGTAGCCGAGAGCGAGCAGATCCAGGCCGAGAAGATCGAACCGGCGGGCACGCAGGTCGCTGCGCACAAACTCGAGAAATGTATAACGGAAATGGACGAATAGGGCGTGACCCAGCACGGAGCGGAGCCGCACGCCCTGCGCGTAGGCTCGGACGCCAAACCGCCACCAGCGCCAATAGGTATCCAGAATCGTGCGAATCGTGTCGTGACGCAAATGCGCCGCTCGCGCCGCCGGCGCATAGACCAGGTCCCATCCCCGTGCGCGAAGCCGCTGGGAGAGATCCGCATCCTCGCCGTTCGTGCGCATCGTCTCGTCATAGCCGCCCGCGTCGAGAACCGCCGACTTGCGGAAAAGATTGTTGCAGCCATAGAGAAAGGACGGGTTTCGGAGAGCAGCTTCGCCCCATTCCTGCGGCATGTGCGCGCGGCGCCAGCGATCGGCCACTGAGCGCTGCACGCCTTCGATCAGGCGGCCACCCACTCCGGCGACCTTCGCGTCAACCAACGGAGGCAGAAGATTGGCGAGCCAGTCCGGATCGGGCACACAATCGGCATCCAGGGAAGCGACGAATTCGTTGCGCGCTGCGCGAAATGCGGTGTTGCGCGCAGCCCCCAGGCCGCGGTTGTGACCGTGGCGCAGAAGCGTGACGCCAGGGCAGCGGGAAGCGATTTCGCAGGTGGCATCGCGCGAACCGTCGTCAATGACGAGGATTTCGTCGGCCGGATAGGTTTGCGCGAGCACGCCCTCGATTGCGCGGAGGAGAAACTCGCCGGCGTTGTACGCGGGGATGTAGACGCTGACTTTATCCACTCTCCGCCTCGTCCGACTCGCGATTGCGATCCGCTACGACGAAGTAATTTCCCCCGCCCAGGAGGATTTCTGGCGCAAGACCAAGGACCTTGCGGATGAAAAGCGCCCGCAGGCGGTTTTTCCAAGTGGGCGCGTGGTCGCCCTCCACGCTTCCCTCCGCGACAACATCATACCCAAAGCGCGTGAGCATCTTCCGCAGCACCCAGGGAGAATAGGGCGCCAAATGCGACGGCACATTCATGTAGAACTGATGGCCCAGGATCGATTCCGTGTTGGGCGTCTGCAGAATGATCCGGCACCCTCTCGGAAGGGAGGCGAAAACGCGCAGATTGAGATCGAATGGCACGTGCTCGACCACGTCGATGTAAAAGTAGGTTGCGACGGGCAGTTCGCCAGCTTCGCAGTATTTCACGAGATCAGTCCGAAGGATGGGTACGCCAAACGATGTTCCAAGCGCACAAAGCTCGGCATTGGGCTCGATGCCGAGGATTTCGTTCCGCCCTGACGCTTGCAGCGCTAGCAACAAACCGCCTTCCCCGCATCCAAGATCCACGACACGGCCGGAGCGCAGGAATCGGCCGAATTTAAGAATGGCGAAGCGCCCCTTCCGCAAGGCGGCGTCGCGATCCGCTGCGTACCAGCAATGAAATTCGGCGGCGTCAGATACGGACATGGAGCTCCTCACCAAGGCCGATCACGGTGTCTCCGGGCGGGGCAGCCGGAGGGCAGCTCGAACAAGTTCCAGCAGCCGCTCAATTTCGCTGCGGCGGACTGTGCCGGTCAGCCAAGCTCCGGCGATATACAGTGCCGTCGCAACAAGGAGTTTCACGACGAAGTGTACCGGCCAGAAATGCAGTCCTATGGTGATCGCCAGTGCCAAGGCAAAGGGTGGCAGCGCAATGCGCAATCCCTGCAAGGTCATCGCGCGAGCCGGCCGGAATACCAGATAAAAGAGCACGGTCGCGACCGCGTAGCTGATCACCGTCGCCCAGGACGCCCCCAGCGCGCCCCAGCGCGGGATAAACCAGAGATTCAGTCCTATATTCATCACCGCGCCGACAACCGTCGAAACCGGAAGATAGCGCTGGAGATTCTTCGCGATGAGCGCGTTCGTCAGTGCGACGCCGAGAAACAGCGGCACCTCCGACCAGATCAGGACGTTGATCAAGCCTGCTGAAGAGAGAAACTCCTTTCCGTAAAGCAACGCAACGACGGGCGCCGTAATCGGCGTGATCACCGCGCACACAAAGAACACGACCACCATCAGGAAGCGGTAACTTACGCCAAGGTAATGGCGAAACTGCTCCTCCTGGCCGGCTGTCAGCGCGAGCACGGGAAAGAGGGAAGAGACGAGCGCTACGGGCAGTGCGCCGAACTGCTCCGTGAGTTGCACTGCCACAACATACGGACCCAGCGCGCGGTCGCCGGTCATGTTGTGCAGCATTACCTGGTCGATGCGCAGAAACACGCCACCGGCGATCGCGCTCATCGCCAGTGGATAGGCATAGCGCAGGAGCCCGCGGGCCTCAGTCCAATCGAAGCGGCGCGGTCCGGTCAGCAATCCCGGGCGATAGCAGAGCTTCAGGACGATTACCGCCTCGATCACTCCGCAGATCGTCCTCGCGATGATGACTTGATAGAACGCTGCGTTGCGCATCGCGAGCAGGACCAGCGCCGCCACCCACAAAACCTGCCGCACCAGGCCGACTCCCACGCTGAACCATTGCCGCATGTCCACCTGAAACACGATTCCCGGCAGACGGATCGGCGGCAGGATGAGCAAGTCCAGAGCAGCGACGGCGACAAGCCAGCGCAATTGCCCGGAATAGCCGAAGAGCGGAGCCAGCAAAGGAGCGAGGATCGCACCTGCCAGCGCGAAGGACAGGCCGATCATCGAACCCGTGTGAAATATCATCGCGGCCTCGGACCGGCGGCGCGAGACTTCGCGCGCGAGGATCTGTTCGAGACAGAACGTCGCCAGCCAGGAATACAGCGCCAGATACGCATAAAGTGCACCGTATTGGCCCATGCGTTCGCGGCCCAGATATCTCGCCAAAAGGATGGAGGTCACCGCGGAAAGGAGCAGGGCCAGAAATCGCCCGCCCAGCAGCACCACCGTATTCTGAAAGACGCGCGTGCCGGCACTCAGCCTGTTTTCGGAGGGAGCCGTTTCCGCGTTTGCAGCAGGCTCGTCCCCGCGCACACGAGCGGGTACTTCTTCGGGCGCAGCGAGAGGTGTGCTGGATGCCGAGCGATTCATTCCCACGCGTCTGTTAGAGTACCAGAGGAAGCGACCGCCCTACACCTGTGTGCCTTGATTCAGGTACAGGCCTGCGACCGCAGGCTCACGGGTGAGCGGGAGGATTATCCTTCATCTGTTCGATATCTTTTTGTTCGATGGTTTTCATTAGGGCGCTGCGGCGGAATAGGTAGCTGCGGACGTCTGCTCCAATCTTGCGCGGCACTATCACGAACTGGTTGCGCACCATTTCACTCCAGGAAATGGGCCCACGTATGGGCACCAGGTGGGTACCCCACTGAAACAGAAACCCAAGATTCCACACGATCAGAAGCCCGACCACTGCGCCCGAAAGTGAAATCGCCGCTCGTTGGCGAGAGAACAGGGATGCAAACTTTTCCAGCATCA
Source organism: Terriglobia bacterium (assembly GCA_041497835.1). GTDB lineage: Bacteria > Acidobacteriota > Terriglobia > Acidiferrales > UBA7541 > Acidiferrum. The sequence goes on along the minus strand of JBGQHF010000136.1, from coordinate 2,607 downwards.
CCGCCAGTCCGAGAACGAAGAGCGGAGTGAGGGATACGAAGAAGCGATTTCCGTAGGAGGAGAGTCCGTCCCAATTCGGGTAGCAGGCAATGAAGAGATAAAACCCCATCGCCGCCGCGAGCAGCGGGCCGCCCACGCGCGGCCGTCGGAAGGCAAACAGCAACAGACCTGCGCTGGCGAGCAGAAGAATCGGCGTCCAGCTGAAGAGTCCGTGATCGGAAGAAAAGAGAACAGGGAGCAGGGCTGGCGTCCGCCAGAGCCAGTTTTTCAGCGGGATGTAGCCGGTTTCAAAGGGATTCCCGTAGACAATGTGCCGGGTGATCCATGTCGGAAGGAGACAGACCAGGATCACCGCAACAAAGACAAGGTGCCGGGCTAGCAGCCGCGCCGTTTCCGCCGGGTCCCGCAGCGGCGGCCGCAATCGCCTCCGATACTCAAGAAGCGCTTCGACCCCGGCAGCCGCCAGCACCAGGGCATTCGCGTAGTACACATTGAGCATCAGCCCGGCCAGAACGCCAAGCACGCTCCACTGCCACAGGCTGCGATTTTCACGCGTCTCCTGCCAGTACCAGAGGAAAAGCGCCACCGCAAAGGCGGAGTGCGCATGCGACCAGGAGGGATTGAAATACATGTAGAAAAGCAGTGAGCTCGCCCCCCAGATTCCGATCGTCGCGAGGAACGCCCAGCGCCATTCCACATAGGCGCGCGCCAGCCGAAAAGAAAGCAAGAGCGCCAGAAAACCATAGAGCGCCGTCGAAAACCCCATCGCAATCCGGTAGGGCGCCGAGAATCCATCCGCAGCGACGGAGGAACCGAGGCCCCGGGCGGCGAGCACGCCAGCGTGCGCGATCAGGAGGAATGGGCTCCAGAGCATCGCCGGACCCACCGTAAAGTGATTGTCGAGATGACCGGTGGAAGTAAAGAATCTCTTCCGTAGCTGGCCGCTCTCGTCCACTCGTGGCTCGCGAAAACTCGGATTTGCGTTTAGATAATCCCGCGTGAAATCGAGGCTTTGTTCGATGAGCGGGGCGCGGGCGAATGCGTAATAGCCGACGCCGTCGCCCCGCACCCAGGGGTTTATCAGCGGAAGAGAAAGAACAAACAAGGCGATGAGTGCGCGGACGGCTCGCTGTACGGACGCGGAATGCGCGTGATCCGCGGCAGCCTGGGCGACTGCGTCAGATGGAGCGATCATTCAAGAGTTTACGGACTGGAGCCATTGCGGTATGGACCCGCAATTACTCCGCCGGGACCCGGATTTGCGGACATGTTCCGGCGGATTCGTCAGATCCGCCTCTGCGTCAAGCATGCGGCACAGCGGCTGGGTCGAGCTTATGCCACGGTGCCGACCGCTGCACGCGGCTCCGCGCCCGCGCGCTTCTCGCGGAAAAAGGCCGTCACACGATCCACGATCTCAACGAGAGAAGTGCGCGGCCGAAACCCGGTGATGGACTCGAGTTTTTCGATGCACGGCACGCGGCGCTGCATATCCTCAAAACCCGGTTCGTAGGCCTGGTCGTACGGAACGTACACCACATCCGAAGAGCTCCGCGTGCGCTCAAGTACCACCCGGGCCAGGCCTTCAATCGTAATCTCCTCGGTGTTGCCGATATTCACGACTTCACCCACGGAGCGCTCATTGTCCATCAGCCGGATCAATCCCTCGACCGTGTCGCGCACGTCGCAGAAGCACCGCGACTGCTTGCCCGAGCCGTACACGGTGATCGGTTTTCCATCCAGCGCCTGATTCACGAAGCTCGGCAGGACCATCCCGTAGCGTCCCGTCTGCCGAGGCCCGACCGTGTTGAACAACCGCACGACGATCACCGGCAGCTTCTTCTCTTTCCAATACGACAGCGCGAGGAATTCGTCCAGTGCCTTGGACGCAGCGTAACTCCAGCGGCCCTTGGTCGTCGGCCCGAGGACCAGATCGGCGTCCTCCCGGAACGGCACCTGTGTGCTCTTGCCGTACACTTCGGAGGTCGAAGCCGCGAGAACCAGCTTCCGCTTCTTGCATGCCGCCTCTAGAATCCCCTGTGTGCCGTTGACGTTGGTCTCGATCGTGCGCACCGGGCTTTCCACGATCAGCCGAACCCCGACCGCTGCCGCGAGGTGCACCACCACGTCCGCGTCATCCACCAGTTCCGCCAGCAACTGCTTGTTTTCGATGGAATCAAGGTGATACTGCATCCGGTCGGAGCTCTTCAAGTGCCGGATGTTTTCCATGCTCCCAGTGGAGAGATTATCGAGTAGAACCACGGAATCGCCGCGCTCGAGCAGCCGTTCGGCAAGGTGCGAGCCCACAAATCCGGCGCCCCCTGTGATCAAGTAGCGCACGAATCCTCCTCAGAGAGCCAGCGTGTCTTCGTCGTCGTCGTCGCGCCCGTGGCGACGGGAATCCCGCTGTGCCAGAGCTGTTTCCTCGGTGACGCTTTCCGCAGGATGATCTGTCCCGTAGCCATACGAGTAGGGATAGTAGCGGTAGGAATAATAATAGTCCGGAGCGCTGGAATCCACTGCATTCAGAACGACACCCAGGACGTGGCACTTGACGCTCGCCAGTAGGTCCCGCGTGCGCGTGAACGCCTCTTTCGGCGTCTCGCCGCT
>JBGQHF010000135.1:0-7307 GCA_041497835.1 Terriglobia bacterium | reverse complement strand
GCGCAATTGGGGCGGCTTTGGCTTGTTCGCGGCAGGCCAGGCGCTGCTCGCCATGGTTATTTTCCCAGGGCTCTACTACCTCTCGATTCGGCTTGCAAAACGGTACGCCCGCGCCGACGGTGTCTCGACCAAGGAACTCTTCCTGAAGTATGCCTACATGCTCGTGCCGATGGGACTCCTCGCCTGGATCGCCTTTAGCGTTCCCCTCATCATGGTCAATGGTTCGTATATTATTTCCGTGGTTTCCGACCCGCTCGGCTGGGGAATGAACTTGTTTGGGACGGCGGAGTTTCCCTGGACGCCGCTGTGGCCCCAGTGGGTGCCGTTCATCCAAGTGCCCATTCTGTTCGCCGGCTTCTGTTTCGGGCTGCGCGGTCTCCACAAGGTCGGAAGCCAAATCTTCTCCGACCCAGTGCAACTCCGTCGCAGCCTAGTTCCGCCCGGCGTTTTGCTGCTTTGCGTGACGCTGGTATTCTTGAAGCTTTTTATCGGGTGACGCCATGTTACGAACAATGAAGTGGAAAGAAGCTGCCGGTGCTCTGGCCGTCCTGGGAGTTTTGTTGGGTCTGCCGCTGCTGCTCGAGTACTGGCGGACGGTTGGCCTGACCAACCGCTATCCTCCCAACACGAAGTTGATCAAGCTCACGGCCGTTGCCAACGACGGCATTTGGACGCAGGAAGAAATCGTGGGTTACAACTACTGGTGGCGGAAGCCATCCCGCACTGAGAAGATCCTGCTGAACCAGGGAGACCACGTCGTTGTCCTCCTGCACAGTGTCGACGTGCTCCACAGTTTCGCCATTCCCCTGCTGCACGTCGGACCGGTCGAGGTGCCTGCGGGACACACCGTCGAAGTGGCGTTCGACGCGAACCGGCCGGGCGAGCTGACATTCCTGTGCTGGCAAGTGTGCAGCCCTGACCACTCCAAGCTTCAGGGCGATTTCCTGGTGAAGGGTAGCGCGAAGGATGAGAGCTGGTGAACGACGCGCCGGGAAGGCGAAGAGGCTCTTATGACTCCTGACGAACTGCAGCAAAAGCTGGACTACTTCTACTGTGACGAGTGCAAAATGCATGTCCCCTGCGCTCGCCTGGAACCGGGCGTGTGGGAAGTGCGGTGTTCGCGGTGTGTGGGAGAATGTTCGTTGTGCGGGTGTCACCTCTCCAACTACTGTTTCGGTAAGGGCAGTGCCGCCGTCCAAATGAGATTGCGGGTGGTCAAATTGGAACCAGGGAGTTAATGGGACTGGGCCTCCGCCCGGCTTTGAGTCAGCGCGACGACGAGCGGCAGAAATCTTAGTAATTCCTGCCTGATTTCATCTCTACAATCAACTCGTTGAACCCAGCAGGAAATCGAAGGCTGTTGAGAACTGCGCCCCTTTCTATCGCGTCTCTTGTAGTAGTCGGTGTTCGGCAAACGTCCGCGACCAAGAAAGGCCAACTCCCGATAAACGCGCTTCTCGGAGAATGGCAGGAACGCTTGCAGGTCACCCTAGGTCGCGGCTGAATCGGACCCATTACGCTGCGCCCGGCGCGGGGGGAGGCGAATCAGCGGGAGAGAACGGGTTCGGCGGGAGACTCGGGGGAATCCGCAGAGGGTTTGGCGGCGCCGAAGCTCTCGGCGAGGAGATGGCGGAATCTTGTGCGGTCTTCGAGATCCATGTCCACGAATTCAAAGGCCATGTCCTGGGCGCGATAGTCGCGCAGCAAGGCCGTCACCTGGAGATGGCGAAGGCCCACTTGCAGCTTCAATTGCACGGGGGTGCCGGGAGGAAGATGGCGGTCAATGGCTGCGACGCCGCCCGTCATGCTGGCGGTCTTAATCTGAAGGCGGCAATTCTGGCGGAGATTCGTGCTGACCGCGGAGATGGGTTTCGGGAAGCGCACCCGGGTGTGGCGCCGCTGCCGGACAAATTTACAGCTCGCGGAAACATCCTGCGGCGCCAGCGCCAGATCTTCCCGTTCGAGTCCACTCTTCGGCCGGAATTCCCGCGCCCAGTCGGGGTCCAGTTTTTCGAGGGATTGGAGCGCCGCGATACGTAACTCCTCCGGATAGACCCAGCGCCACATCTGCCTGGATTCAACGATCTTTTTCAGGGTCTTGATGGATTCCGGCGCGGGGATGCGGCCGAGCGCTTCAATGGCCTTCACGCGCAAGTAGGGGCCGCCGCCAGCCGGAAGATCCCCGTCGGCGATGGTCAACAGGCGGCCGAGCGCCTCGCGGTCTGCGGTCATTCCGACCTCATCGAGTGCCAGCGGCATGACGAGGGGATCCAAGTGGTCGAGGGCGGCGAGCAGCAGCCGGCAACGACCGGGTGCGCCGCTGGCGGCAATCTGCCGCACGATGCGGTCCTGGGCCGTGGGCGAAAAGCCGCTGAGCCGCTGCGGAAGATAGACTTCGACTGCCTGCGAATCCAGATGGCACAGGAGCCCGACCAGCTCGACTGCGTCGCTCACAGGGCCCCCGCGCACGGTGCTTCGAAGATAGGAGAGGCCTTCTTCGCCCATCTCTTCCGCGAGTGCAGCGACGTGGCCGGCATCTTCCCGGAGGCTGCAACGGTTGAAGCGCACGGCAAGCTGTTCCATGGCCGCCCGCGGCAGCAATTTCAAGACACCGCTAAGGCCCGCGGCAATCTCCTTCGCACGCAGTGCCTCTTCGACGAACTCGGGCACGCGGTCCTCAATACCCATCTTGGGGCGCAAGTTCTGGGCCATGCCGGGCCGCTGCGCTTCAACCCCGGCGATCAGATCGAGGGCCTGCTCCATGACCGGGAAAATTCTATGGACCGCGGCTTCCTGGCTGAGCCGAACAAAGGCAGCGCTCACAAGGGACTGGAGCTCGGCATCCCGCTCGAGGCTGAGGCGCATGCCGAGGTGGCGCAGGGCTTCGCCGAGCAGCCTGCCATCGGCCTTGCTGTAGAGCTCGGCTAAATCGGAGAGCCCCACGGCGGTTCTCTTACGCGCGTCCGCTTCGTCGCTCTCGGCGCAAGCGGCGTAGTTCTGCAGAATACTGATGGCCTCCGCAACGTCGCCGCGCTCGATCAGCCCGGCGACATAAGAGCGGACGTTTCGCGGCGGAATGCACCAGGCCTCGTTCGAGAGCAGGACAGCCCGCTTGCCGCTCTCCGGCACCGAAGCCCAGAACTGCCGGTCAAGGATGTCCGCTGCCGACTCCACATCAAGGCCGGCCGCCTCCATCTTGGACTCGTGGGCGCCCAGAATCTTGCGGAGGTTTTCAATCTCCTGGTTCATGCGCTCGAGCAGCTGCCGCACGGCATTTACTTTCACTTCGCCACGTTCGTAACGCTCAAGCGCAAAGCGGATGGCGAGATGTTCCGCGAGTCGAACCAGAACGGACTGATCGGGTTTCCCTTCGGGAGCCGCAGCGGCGAGGCTGGCCAGGGCATCTCTCAGAGTGGCCTGCGCGCCTCCGGGCAACTGGGACAGTTGCTGCTGAAAAGGTCCGGCGGCAACACCACCGCCGCCAGCGACGCCCATCTGGCCAAAGCTCGTGAGGGTGCTGAGGATGCCAAGAATCTCTTCCTCGCTCGGTTCTACCGCGGGGCCGGATCCGCCGCGGAAACCACCGCCGGAACCGCTAGCCCTTCCAATGCCGCCACCGTGCCCCGCGCCAAAGCCCGCACCGGAACCGCTGCCTCGTCCGGCCACGTATCCCGCACCTTGCGTTCCTGGGCCCGGACCGGCGCCAACCCCGAAAACTCCGCCGGCACTATCCCCCGAATCAGCGCCGCCTGTACCGATCCCAGTGCCTTCACTTCCTGAACCGGCGCCAACCCCGAAAGCACCGCCGGTACTATCCCCCGAATCAGCCCCGCCTCCGCCTGTACCGATCCCAGCGCCGCCACTTCCTGAACCGGCGCCCGGGCCTCCGCCTTCCTGGCCCTGCGCGGCCGCGATTAGCTCGAGCAGTTTTTGCGGGTCGTTGAGCCACTCCTTGACTTTGTCCTGATCATCGCCGAGCGAGGCGGCAGCGAGCTGCGCGGCCACACTGGCATCGCGCAAGCGCACGTCGGTGGCCACGAAACAGATTTCATTCGTGCGGATACCCCGAGCGCCCACAAGGGCCGCTTTCAATTGCTGCGCCAGCTCCGCGGGCTTCGCTTTTCCGGTGGGAAAAGCGCGCACGAAACGGCCGAGCTCTTCCTGAGTAATGATGGGGAAAAACTGAACGCTGGCGAGCCCCGCGGACGAGAGAAGCTGCGCGAATTGTTTCTCCGCAGGGATGCCTTCGAGGGGCACGCCGTCGAGGAGTAGCTGTGAGCCAGTCGCACCGAGAAGCAGGCCAGGGTCGTCGCCGTCTGGGATCGCCGTGCGCAGCTCGCGCCACGCAATTTCGAGATGTTCCGCCGTGCGGGCGTGGTCGAATCCGTAGAGGCGCGCTAATTTGAGGAGGATATTCAGGGTGCGAACGAAAGCTCGACCCGCCGTTGTTTTTGGATCTGCTTTCATCCCGCGCCCGCCCAGCGGCCCGTCTGTCCGCCTCTAGGACTAACTCACTAGTACCTTAGGCCGGGGGCTTCCCGGTGGCAATGGTACGCAAGTCCCATGTGCCCCCGGCGTAAAGCTGTCCTGAGACGGAGAGCGCCTGTTCGAACGGACAGGAAGAGAAATCGCATAACGTTCAAGGAGGTCGTGGCGGATCCGCGGCGGATTACGGTTTGTTCATCGCCACCCGACCCCGGCGGTGACTGCGGTTTCCGACGGTGGCTACCTGGAAGGGGACCCCAAATTCCATCAAGAACTTGCGCATCCGAAGACGGTCTTCGAGATCGATGTCCACAAATTCAAAGGCCATGGCTTGCGGCCGCGCGCCTCGAACGATGGCCTGCGCTTTGATCGCGCGGACGCCACTCGAGAACTTCAGAGAAATCAGAGTTCCCGGGGCGAGATGGCGATCGCTGGCGCCCAGACCGCCGCCGAGGTTCAACTCCGGGATGACAATCTTGAAATTCTCGCGGAGGTTCGTCGTCACGGCCGTCAAGGGGCGCGACAAACGGAGCCGCGCATAGCGGCGCTGCCTCACAACGGAAGATCCCTGTTCCGGGTCCGTCGGCTCGAGAGTGAGCTCTTTGCGGTCCAAACCGCTGGTGGCCAATTTATCGAGCGCGACAGCCGGATCAATCCTCATCAGAGCTTGCGCGGAAGCGATGCGCAATTCGGAAGGATAGACCCAGCGCCACACCTGGCGGGCGTCTAAAATCTGCTGCAGCGGGGCACTGGCCCCTTGCGCACGGAGCCGGCCGAGGGCTTCGATTGCTTTCAGGCGCAGATAGGGGGACTTGCGTTCATTGGCGAGAAGGGAGAGGAGCTTGGGAATGCAGTCCACGTGGCCCGTCATGCCCATCTCGTCCAGGGCCAGCGGCTGGATCAGTGGATCGAGCGAGTCAAATAGGGCGACGAGAAGGCCCGAGCGACGCTCGACAGGCGCGACTGACAATTGCCGGACGGCGCGGTCGTGGGCCGTGCGGGGCCACTGTTCGAGCCGCACAGGGAGCACCTTCTCGACGGATTCCGGGGAAACCTGGCTGAGCAAACCGATGGTCTCGACCGATTCGGCCGCCTGCCCGGTCTCCAGCGTTTCCGCGAGACTTCGGATGCTGTCGTCCCCGAGGCCACGCACGATGCTCGAAAGGAGATCACAATCCTCGCGGAATCCGCACTGGCCAAAGCGATTGGTGATGTAGCGCAGGGTGGCGCGGGGCATGAGATGCAGAATCTCGATCATGCCATCGGCGATTTCTCCCGTACGCAGGGACTCTTCGATGAATTCGGGCATGCGGTCTTCGGCGCCGATCCTCGGCCGCAGGCTCTGCGTGGAGCCCGGCCGCTGCGCTTCCACAGCGTCGAGCGAAGCGAGCGCCTGATGCATCGCCGCATAGGAACGCTTCGACGCGGCTTCTTGGCTCAGGCGGACGAACGCGGCGCTGATGAGCGTCTGCAATTCAGGCTCACGTTCGATGGCGAGCTGGTTGCCGAGACGCCGGATGGCATCCATCAGTGCGCTCCCGTCGCCGCTGCTATAGAACTCGGCGAGATCCGCCAAGCCGATGGCGGTAGTCCGGCGGGCTTCCGGCCCTTCCAGGGCGATGCAAGAGCAATACTTGAGCAGGATTTCGTTTACGGTCTTCAGTTCGCCCCGGCGCAGCATCTCCTCGAGGAATGCCCGCACGTTGCGCGGCGGGACACACCAGGCCTCATCCGAAGTCAGGACTTCGCGTTTGTTCTCGTCGGGAACCTGTTCCCAGAACTCTTGGTCGAGTAGCTCGGTGTACGATTGAATGGACAGGCCGGCGCTGGCCATCGCCTCCTCGTGCTGCCCGAGGATTTTTCGCAGGCCTTCAATCTCCTGATTCATGCGGTCGAGCAACTGTTTGACGGCATTGACGCGGAGTTCGCCGCGCTCGTAGCTATCCAGCGCGAAGCGGATCGCGACGTGCTCGGCAAGCCGAAGCAACATCGGCTTATCCGGCTTCTCAGTGGGCGCCTGCGCCGCAAGTCCGGCCAGCGCCTGCTGCAGAGTGAACTGCGCGCGCACGGGCATTGCGGAGAGCCGCGACTGGAAGGTTGGAACATCCAGTTTTGCCTCCGGGTCTTTCCTGGAGCGGCCCAATTGCGCAAAAAGCGCGAGCATGGAACGCACATCTTCTTCGGCGACGGCGTATCCGCCCCCGCCGGAAGTGGACGGAGAACCACCTGAAATTGTGCCGGTGGCGCCTCGCAGCATGGCACTCGCGGCTGCCCATCTTCCCGGCGCATGGGATTCGCCGCCGCCAGGGCCGCCACCAGGACCTCCGCCAGACCCACCACCCGGGCCGCCGCCCGATCCACCACCGGGGCCGCCGCCAGGACCTCCAGCAGGACCTCCGCCGGACCCACCACCCGGGCCTCCGCCAGGACCGCCTCCGCCAGGGCCACCGCCAGGACCGCCTCCGCCAGGGCCACCGCCAGGACCGCCTCCGCCAGGGCCACCGCCAGGACCGCCTCCGCCAGGGCCACCGAAACCGCCGCCCGAACCGCCGCCCGGCTTCCCGGCTTCCCAGAGGTTGCCAGAACCGACTGAACCCGGGCCGCCACCCCAAGCGGGACTACCGGTCCCGCCACCGCCTCCTTCGACGGTTCCAAACCCCGCGGGCCCCCCTCCTGGAAAGCCGGCCGACGGACCGCGCGTGCCTTCCGCGGCGAGAATGAGCTGGAGCATTTTTTGCGGGTCTTCGAGAAATTCCCGGAATTTGTCGCCCTGCGCGCCGAGGACTTTGGCGGTGAGTTGAGCGGCCACCTTGACGCCGGCG
>JBGQHF010000134.1:0-7457 GCA_041497835.1 Terriglobia bacterium | reverse complement strand
GCGGAGTCCCGGGGTTCTGTCTCCCCGCTCCCATTGTTTTCGCACCCTGTGCTCCGTCCTCTGCCTGCTGATTTCATCGCTACAATCGCCGGCACAAATCAGCGAGTTGGACGAATATCGCGCGAGGGCGACTTTCCTGGCTCGATTTCCGAGCCTGGTGCAATGGCCTGACGACACCTTTCCGAATGCTGGATCCCCCTTCCTCCTCTGCGTCTTTGGAGATTTCCGCTTCGGCACAAAGCTCGCAGAAACAGTACGGGGCATTACCCTGCAGGGGCGGGCGATCGAAGTCCACTGGGTGCGCAAAGAGAAAGAACTGCGCGCATGCCAAATCCTTTATGTGAGCCGGTCGGAAGCGAGTCACTACGGCCGGGTGCTCGAAGCTCTGGGCAGCTCGAGCATTCTCACCTTCGGCGAAACGCCCGAGTTTTTGAACGCGGGAGGAGCCGTCTTTGTCTATCCGGACGAGAACATGATCCGGTTTGACGTGAATCTTGCCGCCGTTCAAAAGGCGCGGCTCAAATTCAGCTCCCGGCTGCTCGCGCTGGCCCATCGCGTCGTCCATAAGCCAGACGCCAAGAGCTCCTGACAAACATGGTGAATTTTCACAAACTCCCGCTACGGCGCAGCCTGATCCTACTCTCCCTGTTCACGAGTGGACTCGGCATGGTACTCGTTTGTGCGGGGTTCCTGGTGTATGACATGCACGAATTCAGGGCAAGAAAAGTAAAAGACTTGAAAGTCACCGCGACGATGCTGAGCACTAATTCAGATGCCGCGCTTCTCTTCGACGATTCGACCGCAGCCAGCCAGTTGCTGAATTCCTTGCGGGCCCGGCCGCTACTGCGTGCCGCCGCTCTCTATCATGCCGACGGGCGGGTGCTGGCTACCTACGTACAGGAGGAGCTCAAGGGGAAAATCCAATTTCCGCTCAGGCCTCCGGATGGGGTTGTGTGGAGTCCTATTTCGCTGAACGTTGGGGAGCCGGTCTTGCTCGACGGAAAATCCATCGGGACCCTCTACCTCGAAGCGGATCTGTCCGATGTGCACCAGCGCATGATCCAGTATGGCTGGACGGCGGGAATCATGAGTGTGGTCTGCCTGTTCGTCGTCTATCTCTTGTCTTCCCGGCTTGCCCACAGCATTTCGCGGCCGATTTACGACTTGGCCTGGGTGGCGCGCCTGATCGCTGCCGGGAAAAACTATTCCTTGCGCGTTCCGCGGTCAGCGAGTGGAGAACTTGGCCAGCTCCAGGCGGATTTCAATGAGATGCTCGGCGAAATCGAAAAGCGCGATTCCGCGGTGCGGGATGCGCGCGACAACCTGGAAATCCGCGTGGCAGAACGCACCCAGGAGCTCGAAGACGTTATCCGTCAGCGGCGCAGCGCGGAGCAGGCGCTGCGAGAGCGCACTGCCATGCTGAACGGCCTCGTAACCGCCAGTCCAATCGCCATTGTTGTCGAGGGCAGCGAGGGCATCGTCCAGATGATCAACCCAGCGTTCCACCGGCTTTTTGGGTATGCATCAGAGGAAGCCGAAGGCAAGCCCCTCAATCAATTGATAGCTGCGGGAGGCCTATGGGATGAGGGAGAACACTTTCGCAACGAACTGAATAGCGGAAAAACGCTCCACACGACGTCGCAACGCCAAACAAAAGACGGCCGATTGGTGGACGTAGAGATCCACGCGGTGCCTCTGATTGTGGATGGAGCCGACCGGACTAACTTTGCGCTGTATCAGGACATCAGCGCGCGCGTTGTTTCCGAAAAGGCGCTGCGCGAAGCGAAAGAGGCGGCAGAGGGAGCCAATCGGATGAAGAGCGAGTTTCTGGCAAACATGAGCCACGAGATACGCACACCGATGAACGGCATTTTGGGCATGACCGAGCTTGCGCTGGGAACGGATCTGTCTCCCGAGCAACACGAATACATCAGCATGGCGAAATCTTCCGCGGACGCTTTGCTGAACATCATCAATGACATTCTGGACTTTTCGAAGATCGAAGTCGGCAAGATCGAACTGGAATATGTCGAATTCTCGCTGCATGAGTGCATCGAAGGGGCGATTCAGTCCCTGAGCATCCGTGCCGCGCAAAAGGGGATCGAGATTGGCGGAGAAGTCGGTGCAGATGTTCCCGACGAACTGATTGGAGATCCTACGCGGCTTCGGCAGGTGCTGCTGAATCTGGCAGGAAACGGCGTCAAATTCACGAGGCATGGAGAAGTAGCCGTCCGCGCGGAACTCGCCGGAGAAGGCCCATTGGGCGTAGCTGTGAAGTTCATCGTAGAGGACACCGGCATCGGCATCCCCGCAGAGAAGCGGCAAAAAATCTTCGAAGAATTTGCACAGGGCGACATGTCCACCACCCGCGAATACGGCGGGACAGGGCTGGGTCTCTCGATCTCCGCCCGTCTGGTCTGTCTGATGGGCGGAGAGATTGGCGTAGAAAGCGAGCTTGAGAAAGGGAGCCGTTTTTTCTTCACCGTGAGATTCGGCGCGGTCCGCAGATCGGCACAACCAGGATCGAACGCCGCCCGAGAAGGCTTGCTCGCGGGAAAACGAGTTCTCGCCGTGGATGACTCCGCCATCAACCGAAGGATGCTCGAACAGCTCTTCAAGCGTTGGAGGATGGATGCCAGTCTGGCGTCAGGCAGCAGTGAGGCGCTCGCACTGTATCGCCGGGCGGAGGATGAATCGAAACCCTTCGACGTTTGCGTCGTGGACTATCAAATGCCGGAAATGGATGGGCTCACACTCGTTTCAGAACTCAGGAGAGGTGCAACGCGAAAAGCCGCTGCCTTCATCATGCTCTCTTCCTCTCCGGTGCCCGCGGAACAGCAGGAATTGGATCTACTGGGGATCTGGCGAAGAGTGCTCAAACCGGTTCGCATGAAGACATTTCGCGAGGCCCTGATTGGCGCCTTAGGGCTGAGCGATCCGCTGGATCTAACACACACGGAAGAGAAGCATGCCCATGCACCCGCGAGCTTAAAGATCCTGCTGGCCGAAGACAATCCGGTGAATCAGAAGCTGGCCTCACGAATACTCGAGAAGTCCGGGCATCACGTCACCGTGGCGAGCAACGGCCGGGAAGCGGTCGAGAAGACCACGAAAGAGAAATTCGATCTGGTGCTGATGGACGTACAAATGCCGGTGATGGGCGGAATGGAAGCTACACGTCTTCTCCGCGAGCGAGAGCGAAGCACCGGCTTCCACGTCCCGATCATCGCGATGACAGCCCACGCTATGAAGGGCGACAAAGAGCGCTGCCTGGACGCAGGGATGGACGGTTATGTATCGAAACCGATTCGGACAAGTGATCTGGAGGCGGAAATGAAACGCGTATCTAAAGCAAACAAACCCGGCGCCCGGGTAGTGGCCACCGGGGAAAAGACTCTGGATGCCGGGGAACTCCTCGCGCGTGTAGAGGGTGATCGCGTCTTGATTGGCGAGCTCTGCGGGATGTTCCGCCAGGATTATCCAAAGCACATCTCCGCCATACGAGATGCGCTGGCCCGCGGAGACGTGGACGATCTGCAGCGCGCCGCCCATACGCTGAAAGGTACCCTGGCAAACCTTGCTGCTTGTGATGGAAAGGATCTTGCCGAGCAGCTTGAGGGAGCGTCGCGAAGTCACGATACCGAGAAGGCAAAGCAAATTCTGGACGAAATCGAGAGGGAGTTGCCACGCGTAGAAGCGGCGCTGGAGCATCTCTCGCAGGGGGTGGCTCTTGAGAATTCTCATCGCTGACGACGACAGCATCTCCCGCAAGATGGTGGGATCGTCTTTGAAATCGGCGGGCTTCGAAGTGATGGAAGCCGCCGATGGTGGAAGCGCTCTCGCGGTCCTGACCAGCGAAGAAGGACCACGGCTGGCGCTTCTCGACTGGATGATGCCCGGAACGGACGGGCCGAGCGTGTGCCGGGAGGTGCGAAAAAGACGGGTACAGCCCTATGTGTACATGGTCCTCCTCACGCAAAAGGAGAGGAAGGACGACGTCGTCGAGGGACTTGAATCCGGGGCGGACGATTATCTCGTAAAGCCATTTCATCCGGCCGAGTTGACGGCGCGGCTGCGGGCCGGACAACGAATCCTGGAACTTGAGGACAAGCTTGTCCAAGCACGCGAGGAAATGAGATTTAGGGCGACGCATGACGCGCTCACATCGCTCTGGAACCGCGGGTTCGTCCTGGACATGCTGGCGAGGGAGCTGGATCGAGCGCGGCGGGAACGCTCCAGCATATCCCTCTTGCTCTGTGACGCGGACCATTTCAAAAACATCAACGACCAGCACGGCCATGCCATCGGTGACGAAGTCCTGCGGGAAATTGCTCGCCGCCTGCTTGGCTCCGTGCGGTCGTACGACTTCGTCGGCCGCTATGGTGGAGAAGAATTCCTGGTGATCTTGAACGGATGTGACGCCATTCGCGGCCGGGATCGGGCCGAACAAATCCGCTCGGCCGTGGCTCAGCGTCCCGTGCTGACAGCGCGCGGCCCTGTTCCCGTCACGCTCAGTATTGGAGTCGTCGCGAGCTGCGATTGGGAGCGAATCGCGCGCGAACAGCTCCTGCAAGAAGCGGATGCTGCCCTGTATCAGGCCAAGGCCGCTGGCCGCAATCGCGTGGTGCTGGTCCAGCCGGAAGCGGCCGGGATGATTTCCAAGCGAAGCCCGGCTCTCACCGAGCCGGAGCGCTGAGCGGGCTTGCAGCCCGGCCAATCCTGGAAGATAGGAATCAGGCGCTCTTTGCTTTCGAACGCATCTGCTCCAGCATCTGGCGCATCGCAGCGGTCGATCCCGGCGCTTTCTTTTCCCGCCAGGCTTCCAGTTTCACGCAGGCCTCTTCGATATTCTGAAATATGGTCGGATTCTTGAGCGCGGCCCGCCACGCGGGCGCGATGTCGCGAATTCGATCCCACACCAGCCAGATCTCTCCGTTGTTTTCGAAAAACAATTCGTCGTTAATCAGACCACGGTTCACGATGCCGGCCACCATGTCCCAGTAACTGACAACCATGCGGATGAACGTGTTTTCCTCGCCGCCCTGCGGGTACTTCTGCGTCATTTCTTCCGCAGAGCCCGGATGAAAATTGTCGACAAACCACGCGCGAGCCTGCCGAAGACGAGGTTCGCGCCGCAGGTCGTAGAGACGCAGCATCAGATTCACTTCCTCGTAGCTTACGTTTGACATCAGAGTCCTCCCAGTCCAAAAGAGATGATCTAATCCAGCCGGCTGGCAGCGGGAGGCAGTGTGATTTCCGGCTTTGAACCGGAAGCCGTTTTCCACTCCACACGCTGCACATCCGCAAGAGGAATTGCCTGCCGCTGGAATTCGAGTTGGATCCGCCGGCGCAGCTCCCGTGCCACCTCGTCCTGCCGGGTAGGGGCGGTGCGCACCTGCAGTCGGATTGTACATCCAGTTCGGTCATAGGACTGGACGCCGAGGACGCGCGGACCGTCCACCAGAGCGGGACCCCAGGCAGGATCGGAACGCAACCCGCTGGCTGCGCTATCGAATGCGGCCAGCACCTTCTCCAGGGGATACTCCGCCGAGACGCTGACATCAACGAAAGTTTGCGACCAATCGCGGCTCAAATTGCTCACGACGCGGATTTCTCCGTTGGAGATGGTGACAAGCCCGCCGGATGGATCGCGCAGGACGGTGCGGCGGAGGGTCAGATGTTCGACCCGGCCGAGCGTGGATCCGAACTGGATGGTGTCGCCCACGACGTACTGGTCTTCGAGCACGATGTAGAACCCGCTGATGATGTCCCGCACCAGATTTTGCGCGCCGAAGCCAACCGCCAGGGTGGCGAGTCCGGCGAGCGTGAGAGCGGGCGTCGGATTGATGCCAAGCTTATCCAGTGCGGTCAGCAGAGCCACCGCCCAAACGACTTTGCTTCCCGCGCTGTAGAGCACGCCAGCAAGCGTGCGGGTCTGTTGCTCGCGGATTTGGGCGACGCGAGTCTGCGCGGTGGCGGGCTTGATGAGCAGGTTTGTCACTACGCGGAGAAGGCGGTTCAGAATCAGGGCGGCAAGGAAAATGCCCGCGAGATGCAGGGCATTCGAAAGCGCGACTTCCGACCAATGACTGAGGAGACTGGACATCGTGTTCACAGAGAGAGAAAGTATAACATTGAGGAGAAAGGCGTGGTGACGCGGGAGCGTGTCGCACATCGCGTCCAGGAGGGCTGCATGCTTGAATCACGACGCAGTTTGCTTGTTGCGCTGGCGGGCGCCGCCGGCTGTGCGGTCATCCGGCCGCAAGGCTATTTTGCGCAGTCGCCCATCGGCAGGCACCCCCCCGAGCCGCCCCCGGCCGAACCCCCTCCCCACCGGCGCGGCACGAAGGCCGTTCTCGAAGAGGAGCAGAAGGAGCTCAAGAAAAACGTGGCGCGCCTGTACGAGCTCGCCAGCGAATTGAAAGCAGAAGTGGACAAGACCGATGCGACCTCCATCCTGTCCATCAACCTGCTGAAAAAGGCCGAGGCCATCGAAAAACTTGCGCGGCAGATCAAGACCCACGCCAAGGGCGAATGAGGCGTGCCTGTCCTGTACACCGGAAGACGATTTTGGGCGCGCGGAAATTGCAGCGGACGTGGCGCGATCGAACTCTGGCGCGGCACTTGGCGCAGGGCTCTGCAAAAGGTTAGAATGAAGCGGCGCGGAGAAAGCTGCCGCGCACTGCGCGCCTGTAGCTCAGTTGGATAGAGCGCTGGTCTCCGGAACCAGAGGTCGGGCGTTCGAGTCGCCCCAGGCGCGCCATATTTTTCAGACAGTTAGCGCAATTCCTGGTTTTGTTCCATTGCACGGATTTTGCACGGAAGCCTACCGTGCGCTCATAACCCTTATAGCAGGTATTGTTCTGTAGTCATCCGCGCTCGTCTGCGGATGCTGAAGGTTTCTGAGAATAAACAAAACCGGCCTGAAATTCCGCTCCGGTGGCTTGACGAACCGAAGCGGAATATGCCGGGATTGCAAGTCTTTAACGAATCGACTCCAGATTAAGGATCCGCCCTAAAGCGGCGCCCAAGATCGAATACCTTCCGTTCGAGTAGCTACCATATTGATAGCGGCTGTTGAAGCCATCTTCATAGCCGCGACGGAAGCCCTCGCGGAAGTAGTAGTTGTATTCGTCCTGCTGTACATATCGGCCGCTATAGCCGAAGTTCGCGTCTTGATACGCGTAAGAGTCTTGATAGCTGGAACGCCATCCGTCCTGCCGGTCCGCCTGCCCTCCTCGGAAGCCTTCCCGGTAGCCATTGTTCACGGCCTGCCGCAGCAAATCTGCACCGTATTGATTCGTCTGGTAGTAGGTGCCGCCGCGATTGTAACGATACGTCCAACCCGTGTAGTAGTAGGGGTCGTTGTTGTAGTTGTAATTGCGCTCGTTTTGGAGACGCAATTGCTGCTGCCGCAGACGCTCGTAGTAATCCTGCTGAAAACGGTACTGCGCCAT
>JBGQHF010000133.1:0-7566 GCA_041497835.1 Terriglobia bacterium | reverse complement strand
TCGCTGGACCTCATCTGCAAGGCGTTTGTGCGCCCGGGCGATTCGGTGATTCTCGAGAACCCGGGGTACCCGGGCGCGGTGGCCATTTTCAGCGGCGCGCGCGCTCGTTGCCTGGGCGTTGCGGTGCACACGCACGCGGAGCCGGGCCGGGCGCTGGGTCTCGATGTCGAGGCGCTCGAAGCTACTCTCGCGGCCAACCGCGTCAAGCTCATCGTGCTGACCCCGGACCTCCAGAATCCGACCGGAACTTCCATGCCGCTGGCATCGCGCCGAAAAGTACTGGAGCTTGCGTCGCGGCATCAGGTGCCGATCATCGAGGATCACATCTATGCCCGGCTGCAAGCGCGCGAGGAGAGGATTCCTTCGCTGAAGCAGCTTGACCGCAGCAATCTGGTGATTCACATCGACAGCTTCGCCAAGGTTGCGTTTCCGGGCCTGCGCGTGGGATGGGTGGTCGCGCCGGCGCCGGCGATCGAACGGCTGAGAGTGGTGAAACAGATCACGGATTTGCACACGGACCAGCTCGCACAGGGCACACTCGCGGAGTTCCTGCGACGCGGGCTATTCGCAAAGCACCTGGCACGGATGCGAAAAGTGTATGCGTCGCGGCTTGACGCGCTCGATGAAGCGCTGCGCAAGCAGATGCCTGACGGCGTGCGCTGGACGCGCCCGGAAGGGGGCATGTGCCTGTGGCTCGAGTTGCCGGCGGGTTTTGATGCCAGCGAGCTGCTCATCCACGTGAAGGAGCGCGGCGTGCTTTTTGCGCCGGGCCGTTATTTTTACGTGCAAGGGCCGCAGCCGAATACGCTGCGGCTGGGCTTCGCGGGGCTGGATGAAAAACGCATCGCCCGCGGGGTGCAGACGCTCGGCGAAATGCTGCGAATCGAGATGCGCAAGCGGCAGCGCGGCGTGCGGCGCGCGGAACGCAGCCGCGTGGCGCTGGTGTGAGAGAAGAAGGAAGGGAACGGGGAAGAATCAAGTTGGAGACAACCATCAAACTGGATCCGAATCCAACGAACGCCTGCTTCGGCTGCGGCGGCGCAAACGACGGGGGCATGAAGCTGGCCTTCGAGCAGGACATGGAGCGCCGGCGAATCGTCGGGAGGTTTCGGCTGGATGGGCGGTATCAGGGCGGCGCCGGGTTTCTTCACGGCGGGATCATCGCGTTGCTGCTGGATGAGGCGATGGGAAAAGTTTGCCGGTTCCGCTCCGTGCGCGCGGTCACGGCGGAGCTCACGGTCGAGTACCTGAAGCCGATCCGGGCGGATGAAGAGATCGTGGTGGAAGCGCGCGAAACGGGGTACGAGGGGAGAAACCTGCACCATGCGTGCGAGATTCGAAACGCCGCCGGACAGATCCTGGCGCGCAGCCGCGGAAGGTTCGTGGTCGTAGACCCGGAGAGGTATGCGGAGAAATTGAAGGGCTGACGGGGAAGAATGGTTTCCAGCCAGCGCCTTTGGACAAGGAGATAACGATGGACGCGAAGAATGTGAATGGGAACGAATGGCGGGTGAAGGTGGGGCTCGCCGAAATGCTGAAGGGCGGCGTGATCATGGATGTCACGAACGCGCAACAGGCGGCCATCGCGGAGAAGGCCGGCGCGTGCGCGGTGATGGCGCTGGAGCGCGTGCCCGCGGACATCCGCAAGGAAGGCGGCGTGGCGCGCATGGCCTCTGTGAAAGTGATCCGCGAGATCATGGCCACCGTGACCATTCCGGTGATGGCGAAAGTGCGCATCGGTCACTTCGCCGAGGCGGAAGTGCTGCAGGCGCTCGAAGTGGATTTCATCGACGAGAGCGAAGTGCTGACCCCGGCGGACGAAGAGAATCACGTCTGGAAACACGATTTCCGTATTCCGTTTGTATGCGGCGCTCGGAATCTGGGCGAAGCGCTGCGGCGCATCGCGGAAGGCGCGGCGATGATCCGGACGAAGGGCGAAGCGGGCTCCGGAAACGTGGTGGAAGCGGTGCGGCACATGCGGACGATCATGAGCCAGATGCGCAAGCTGACGACGATGCGCGACGACGAGCTGATGCACGAAGCGAAAGAGCTTGGCGCGCCGCTGGAACTCGTCCGCCAGGTGGCCAAGACAGGAAAACTCCCCGTGCCCAATTTTTCGGCGGGCGGGATCGCCACGCCGGCCGATGCCGTCTTGGTGCGGCGTCTCGGCGCCGAAGCGGTTTTTGTGGGCTCCGGGATCTTCAAGTCGAGCGATCCCGAGGTGCGCGCCAAGGCGATGGTGAAGGCCGCGACGCACTTCAACGATCCGAAGGCGATCCTCGAAGCGCACGAGGAGCTGGGGGAAGCGATGAAGGGGATTGACGTGCGGCAGCTCGAAGAGAAGGATTTGCTCCAGACGCGAGGGTGGTAGAGAAGAGGGCGACGAGTGGCGAGTGGCGCGTGAAGAGCCTGAAGACATGAAGATCGGGATACTGGCGGTGCAGGGAGACTACGAGGCGCATGCCGCGGTGCTTGAGAGATTGGGCGTTGCGACGGTGCTGGTGCGGACGGTCGAGGATCTCGAGGGGTGCGCGGGGCTGATTCTGCCGGGGGGAGAGAGCACGACGCAGCTTCAGTTTCTGGAGGAAGAGGGCCTGGCCGAGCGCATAAAGCGGTTTGCCGGCGAGGGCGGGGCGATTTTCGGGACGTGTGCCGGTGTGATTCTACTTGCACGGGCGGTGAAGAATCCCCCGCAGGCATCTCTCGGGCTGCTGGATGTGACCGTGCTGCGCAACGCCTACGGGCGACAGATTGCCAGCGAGGTGGTCAGCGGTTCGTGCAAGTGGAAGAGCGGACTGCTGGAGATGGTTTTCATCCGCGCTCCCATCATCGAGCGCGTGGGGCCGGGCGTGGAGTTGTACGCGGAATATTCCGGCAAACCCGTCCTGGTGCAGCAAGGGCGCATTCTGGCGGCTACTTTTCACCCGGAATTGACGGACGATACGACGGTGCACGAGCGCTTTCTTTTTCTCGCGGCGTCCCGAGACGAAGTGGTGACGGCGGCGGCCGCGCCTCGTTCGTAGCCGCTGGTTGATTCCGCTTCCTCAGCCCAGCCCAATCCTTCCATAATGGATCCGCCAGAGTGGACATCACGATGCCGCACACACGGGTGCTTTTTGTCTGCATAGGGAATTCGTGCCGCAGCCCGATGGCCGAAGGAATCGCGCGGCATGCGGCCGCGGACGTCATCGAAGCTGCCAGCGCGGGGCTCGTGCCGCTGGGGTCGGTCGCGGCTCTTTCCAAGAGCACGCTCGAGAACAATGGCTACCCGGGCGATGGGCTAAGTTCGAAAGCGATCTCGCAGGAGCTGTGGGATTCCGCCGACCTTGTCATCAACATGAGCGGACGGAGCCGCGAGCAGGTCTTCCGGTCGTGGGAAAAGGTCGAAGACTGGGACGTTGAAGATCCCTATGGCGCGGACCCGGCGGTGTATCAGAGAATCTTCGAGACGATTGAGCGGCGGGTGAGCGAGCTTGCGGAGCGGCTGAGGCAGAAGTCCGAGATGCAGCAGGGCTGAAGCTCTGCGGCCAGGGGCAAAGATTGCGGCGGGAGAAAACCAGCGTATCGCAGGAAGATTACCTGAAGGCGATCTGGGAAATGCTGGAAGAGGACCAGACGCCGATCAGCGCGCGGCTCGCGGAGGAACTGGACGTGACGCCTCCGGCGGTGACTGCCGCTCTGAAGCGGATGACGCGCGACCGCTACCTGCGCGTGGAGCGCAGCGGGCGGATCGACCTGACGCGCAAGGGCCGCCAGGTGGCGGAGCGGCTCGCGCTGCGGCATCAGCTTGCGGAGATGCTCCTGACCGAAGTGATCGGGCTACCGTGGGCGCGGGCCCACGACGAAGCGGAGCGGCTGGAACACGCGATTTCGCCGGAGGTGGAAGCGCTGCTCCTCAAGCGATTCGGTGACAGGACCGCCTGCCCGCACGGAGTCCCGGTCCGCGGAGGCATCGCCAAGCTCCGCGAGCAGGGTGCGGTGCTTCTCTCCGAACTCCGGGCCGGGGATAGCGGAGAAATCCTCTGCGTGTACGAGAAGGACGGCAAGTTCCTGGAATTCCTCGACGGACTACACCTGCGCCCGGAGACCCGTGTGGAGGTGCGCAGGCGGGAATACGACGAAACGATGACCTTGCGCGCATCCGGCCGCACGGTACATCTGGGCAAGCCCGCCACTTCGCGCATCTGGGTGAGACGCGCGGGGGCGTAGGTTTCAGGACTCTCGCATAATCTAGGGCAACGGCGTCCTCTCCTGACATGTCGCTTTAGAGAAGAGAAAGAGAGGGTGAGGCACGCGCCGGCTAGAGGTCGATCACGGTCAGAGAACGATGGTGGACCGAGAAATTGGCGGCGCGTGTGTATGCGCGGAGGTCGAACTGGTGAGTCCCCGGCCGTACTGTCAACATGCCCGAGACCACGACAATTGTGCCGATCGCGCCGTTGAGGTTGTTGACTTGCGTGTTCATCATGGTATTCCCGTCCACCTGGATGTCGCCGACTACGGAATCGCCGGCGCACTGGGGGCACTCCGCACTGAATTCTCCGATGACGAAGACCTCGTGAGGCCCCCGGCCCGTAAACTTCATGCTCACGGTGGAAACAATCGTGTTGGTGGAAGGGGGAACCCCGATGGGGTTCGAGTTACTGTCGGTGATGCCTTTGCTCGCCATAAGGCAATTCCTCCTTGGAATGGCTTAGCTGTTTAGTTGCGTGCGTTCCCATCCAATCGGGGAAGCATAGACCAGGGCCTCGGACCAGTAAACCTTGAAGTCACGGGGCCTGGCGAGAACTCGTTCCTGTCAGAATGCCGAAATGGATTTTTCTCGTCCTGCCGTTAGACACCCGAGTGAGTTAGTGACGCTTGTCGAGGAGAGATTTAAGGCCGGCGTAGCCGGCCTACCCGCGAACGGAGGGTCTGCGCCGGTGTGCGACGGGTGAGGACTTGCAAAAGACCTCGAATGCCACTACGGTAGCGGCACCGATAATCAGGATTTCCGAGGTTCCGGCCGGCGCTTGGGTCCGCTCGGAGGAGTCAAACGCATGCACAAGCAGAAGGACACCAGTTCGGCCGCGGCGCGGTGGCGTATCCCCTGGATTCTGATTGTCCTTGCCGCCCTGGCGGCGGGCCCGCTCACCGTTGTTCTGGCGCAGGTCCGGCAAAAGGCTAACGACGCCGCCACGTTCCGCAAGCTCGTGGACGAACTCTGCGCGGCCTGGAGCACGGGCGACGCGGACAAGCCGGCTGTGTTCTACGCGAAAGATGCGGACCTGGTCTTCTACGACGTAACCCCCTTTCAGTATCGCGGCTGGAAGGAGTATCACGACGGCGTGAAGAGAGAAATCCTGGACAAAATGGCCAGCGGAAAGTTGACCGCCGAAAAAGACCTGCGAGTGACGCGGCGCGGGAACCTCGCATGGAGCACCGTGTCCATGCACTTTTCCGAAACCCTCAAAGATGGAAAGACGATGGAGATGGAGCTGCGCGAAACGGCCATCTGGGAGCGCCGGGGCGGCAAGTGGCTCATCGTGCATGAACACGTCTCCGCGCCGCTGTCTTGAGCGTTTCAAGGTCCCGGAAGAACATGCTGAAAGCTCTGCGCTTTTATTGGACCGCGGCGCGCGGTTACCGGCTGCGGCCCTGGCGGAGCCCATATCTGCGCTGGCGGCTGGAAACGTTTCTCGGACCGGAAGCCGCCGATTTGGACGCCGGAAAATTTTTCCGCATCTTGTGGCGCTACCGGACGCAGCTCGAGAGCTTCCTGGACTGGGCCGCAGAGCGGCGGCGAGCGCAGCGGCGGCCCTCCCACTAACATCGAAAGATCGCGGCGCGGCGGGATAAACGCCCCGGCGCGGACGTGCCGCGCCGCGGGTCGGATTGGAACCTCGCTCAGCCTATTGCGTGCGGGGCTTGTGTCCGACGGCTTGCGGGTGTTTGACGACTCCGCTGGGGGCTTTCGCGTTCATCGGCCACCACAGGTGGAAGATGATGCCGTCGGTCTGGGCAGCCAGATCGGCGATCTTCTTGGCTTCCTCGGGCGAGCGGTCGAGAACCTGGACGCGACCGGTGGCGATTTCCACGGCATGGTCGTGGTAGAACTTGTTCCAGGTGGCTAGGGGCACGTTGGGCCGCGAGACATCCTTCATCACGAAATATTCCACCTGGGTCAAGAGCGCTTTCGGATCGGTGGACTCGTAAATCAGGCACTCGATCACCGCATCCGAGACGGGCTTGCAGTAGTGGTGGTAGGGCCCCATGATTTTTCCCTCGACAAGATGCGGCGCGGTCACGTGAATGTCGTGGCCGTCCGCGGGCGTGGGCTTGCGGGCCTCCTGCGGAGCTGCGACGACCGCGGCAGTGCGCGAGAAGCTTCCGGAGCGCGCCGACAGGGCGAACAGGGCAAGCAAAGCACTCAGACTCGCGACTAGTCCCAAAGCGACCTTTCGATTCATCGTCATCCCTCCTAAGCGGCAGACGTGCTGCCGGCGTAGCGAACCGTATAGACCAAACCAGGAGCAAAGTCCATGCAGAAAGCTTCAATTTTGCTTACAACTGCTGCAATCCAGGTGTCCCGCGATGGCCGTCCGGCGGGACAGCTTCGTGGAAGAGATCAGGTGGTGATCGGCGCAATCGTGGCAGCCTACGGGCAGTGGGGCGGGGCGTGGACGCGCCGAGGCGCTGAGAGGGGAGGGCCGGCTTCGCGGAAAACCTTCTGCACAAGCATAGGTGTATGATGAAGGTGAAGTAGGACTTGGCTGCAGGAGGGGGATCGATGAGCGAACTGAAGATCCTCCGCAAAACGGAAGCTCTTCATGAGGCGAGGTGGTGGGAAGCCGAGCCTGGAGGCCGCGTCCATTGTTACCTCTGCCCACGGCACTGCCATATTCATCCCGGACAGGCGGGCTTTTGTTTTATCCGCATTAATGAAGGCGGCAAGCTTTACAGCCTGGGCTATGCCGCGCCCGCCGCTCTGCAGATTGATCCAATCGAAAAGAAGCCGCTGAATCATTTTCTGCCGGGCACGCGCATCTTCTCGATGGGAACAGCCGGGTGCAACATGGGCTGTTTCTTCTGCCAAAACTGGGACATCTCGAAGTCGCGCAGCGATCAGGTGCACTCGCAGCTCGTTCCGCCGGAAGACGTGCCCCTGCTGGCCCTGCGCAATGGCTGCGATTCAATCGCGTTCACGTACAACGAGCCGACGATCTGGGGCGAATACGTGGTGGACATCTGCCACGCGGCCAAAGAGCACGGGCTCAACACCGTGATGGTGACGAACGGCTATATCACCTATGAGGCCTTCCACGACATCTACGACCACATTGACGCAGCCAACGTGGACTTGAAGGCCTTCACGGAGGGCTTCTACGGCAAAGTGACGCTTACGCATCTGCAGCCCGTTCTCGAGACGCTGGAATTTCTGAAGAACGAGACCAACGTGTGGTTCGAGATCACCAATCTGATGATCCCCACGCTCAATGACGATCCCGGTGAGACGCGCAAGCTCGCGGAATGGATTCTGGAGCACCTCGGCGCGGACGTGCCCCTGCACTTCACGGCGTTTCATCC
>JBGQHF010000132.1:0-7810 GCA_041497835.1 Terriglobia bacterium | reverse complement strand
TATGGCCAGTTCGGCGACTGGTATCTGGCGATAGCCGCCTACAACTGCGGGCCGGGAAACGTCCAGAAAGGGGTCGAGCGCACGGGGTACGCCGATTTTTGGGAGTTGTACAAGCGCGACGCCCTGCCGCGGGAGACGAAGAACTATGTGCCCATCATCCTGGCGCTGACCCTGATCGCGAAGGACGCGGCGCACTACGGCATCTCCGTGGAGCCGGAAACGCCGCCGCAAACCGACGTGGTGAAGCCGGGCCGGCCGATCGACCTGCGGCTGGTGGCGGAGACGATTGATGTGAACGTGGAAACGCTGCGCTCGTTAAACCCCTCGCTTCTGCGTCTGGTGACCCCGACGGATCCGGAGTATGAGTTGCGCCTGCCGCTGGGCACCGCCGGCCGATTTTTCTCGGAGATCGCGGCGATCCCGCCGGACAAGCGGGTGAGCTGGCGGCGGCACCGCGTGGAATCGGGCGAGACGCTGACGGCGATCGCGAAGCGCTACCGGGTGACGCCAGTGGCCATCGCCGAAGCGAACAACCTCGAGCGCGGACAGCCGCTGGAGCCGGGTCAGAAGCTGATCATTCCCGCGGCCCAGGCGGAATCCGCGAAGAGCCGGCTGGTTCGCTATCGCGTACGCAAGGGAGATACCCTCGGCGGGATCGCCGACCGCTTCAGCGTGCAGCCGGACGACGTAAAGCGCTGGAACCGCCTGCGCACAAATCGTGTCCACCGGGGTATGGTGCTGCGGATTTACACGCTCGGCGGCGGGCCGGAATCTGTTTCGCCCACCCGCGCACGCAAACAGAGCAAACGGCCGCGAGCTCGAGCTGCCGTGGCGCAATCCAAAGCCCCTGGCGAAAGTAAGAATTAACATCTGTATTTTCTATCTGTTACGGAAAGTTCTTCCCATGGCTGCTTCACACGCCGCGCTTTCCTGGTTTCCGCACCAGCGATGCGGGCAACCCCTGCCGCATGGAGAACGCCTTGACAAAGGCACGCGGACTGCGGTACGAAACCTTCGGGACGAAGCTGCCGCTTACTTACGGTCTCCCGTCGGAAAGGTGGCCCCTGGGCTGCGAGCCCGAGGATTCTCCCTCGCTGGAGGTTGCGATGGATCTCAAGAAGGATGCTTTCGAAGATGACAACGAACTTTCCCGCCTGGAAGACGAAGAAGAGATCGGCGCCGGCGACGAGATTGTGGAGACCGAAGAAGAAGAGTTGCTGATCACGAACCATGAACCAGAGGCGGCGGTGCCGGTGCCGGCTCTGAAGCCTGCTCGGAAACGGGCCGCCAAGAAAAGGAAGGCCAAGAAGAGGGCGGCCAAGAAAACCAAAAAGTCTGGAAAGAGGAAAGCTAAGGCGAAGCCCAAGAGAAAGAGGGGTAAGAAAGCGGCAAAGAAGAGGTCAAAGAAGAGGAAGAAGCGCTAGCCGCCTTCGGCATCGAGTATTGTTCGTGCAACGGGCCCGGAATCATTCCGGGCCCGTTCTGTTTTCAGAGCGAAACCCGGCCGCGGCAGAGATAGTGTCCGGAAGGGAAAAATGCGATTTCGAATTGGGAAGGATTGCAAAAGAGTCCATGTGCCGCTTGCTGCAAATTCGAAGGCCCGCTAGCATAGCGCCCGTATGTTGCACGCGCTGGAGCAGATACGCAGGATGCGCGGGGGCGCTCAGTCTCACCTGATGCGCTGCAGCGACGGACACTATTATGTCGTCAAGTTCCAGAATAATCCGCAACACCGCCGCGTCCTGGTGAACGAACTGCTAGGAACAAAGCTGGCCGCGCGGCTGGGGCTGCCAACGGCACCGGTGGCGATTGTTGAGGTGCCGGACGAATTGATTCGCTTGACGCCGGATCTTGCCGTGGAGCTGGCGCGAACGCGGATCCCGTGTGCGGCGGGCCTGCAGTTCGGCTCGCGTTACCCGGGCGACCCGCGGCGGCTGACGCTCCACGATTTTCTGCCGGACGAGCAACTGCGGCGGGTCGAGAACCTTCACGACTTTGCGGGGATGCTAGTCTTCGATAAGTGGGCGTGCAACACAAACGGGCGGCAGACGCTTTTCTTTCAGGAGACCGGCGCGGCGCCGGAGCGGGAGCCGCAGCCCTATCGGACGCTGATGATTGATCAGGGATTTTGCTTCAACGCCGGCGAATGGAATTTTCCGGATGCTCCGCTGCGAGGCCTGTACGCAAGGAACCGGGTGTATGAGGGAGTGACGGGGATGGCCTCATTCGCCCCCTGGATCGGCCGGCTCGAATCGCGGGTCACCGAGCGAGTGCTCGACGAAGTGAGCCGCGAAATCCCGCCGCAGTGGTATGAAGACGATCACGATGCTCTGTACCGCCTGCTCGAGCAACTGCGCGGCAGGCGCACGCGCGTGCCGGATCTGCTTCTCGATGCGAAAAAATCTTCGCGGCAACCGTTTCCGAACTGGACGTGAACCATGGCTGAGAACTCTACCGAACGACCCACCGGCGGGCGCGCCTGCGCCTACCGCATCCTGCGCTATACGCCGAACCTCATCCGCGACGAGTGGGTGAATATCGGCGTGCTCGTCTATGACCCGGCGAGCGGCGAACGCCGGCTGCGCCTGATCGAAGAACCCGGCGAATACGCCCGCGTGCGCCGACTGCACCCGCACGCCGACGAAGGGCTCTTGCGCGCCCTGCGGGACGACCTGGAGCGGCAGTTCGATACGGCCAACGGCAACTGGCAGCAAGTCTTAGCGAAGTGGGATGCCACACTCTCGAATGCGCTGCAGCTCGCGCCGCAGAAAGGCTTGCTGGCGGACGATCTCGACGCGGAGCTTGCGCGGCTGTACACCGACCATGTCGCGCCGCCCGCGGCGCGCCCCGGCGCCTTCGAGAGGCCGGGAAGCCGGGGGGCCATTCGCGGCTACTGTAGCCAGGTCTTCCGCCAGGCGCGGCTGTGGGAGCGTTTGGAAAAAAACATCCGCGTGGACGACTTTACCTTCCCCGGCGACCCCATGCGGCTCGATTATGGCTACCGGCGGAATGGCACGCGGGGTTTCGTTCAGGCGCTTTCGGTGACGCGCGCGCCCGCGGACGCGAAACTGCTCGCCTACACGGCGGAGCGCGTCCGCGCGAAAACAGAGTCCACGGAATTTGCCGCGGTTACCGACGTGGCGCTTTCGGCGGACAACGAGCGCCATTGCTTCGTGCGCGACACGCTGCGCGATGCCGGAATCGAGCCCGTGGCACAGGAAGGGTTTGCCGTGTGGGTGGCGAAGCTGCGGCCGATGTTGCAGTGATCGGTGACTCGTGATTGGTGAAAGAGGGGCGCGGTTTGCGGCACCCCCTCTTTCTTGCGGGCCCCGGCCGGCCTCCTTGACGGCGGCTCCAGCGCCGCATACTATCAACCGGCCAACATGAGCCAGGATCCCCTCATCGGCCAGTCCCTCCTGCATTACAAGATTCTCCACAAACTGGGCGCGGGCGGCATGGGTGTCGTGTACGAAGCCGAGGATTCGCAGCTCGGCCGCCGCGTGGCCCTGAAGTTTCTTCCTCCCGAAATGGCCCAGGACAGCCAGTTGCTTGAGCGTTTTCAGCGCGAGGCGCGCGCCGCTTCCTCCCTCAATCACCCCAACATCTGCACCATCCACTCGATCGAGCAGCACGAACGCCGGCACTTCATTGTGATGGAGCTGCTGGAGGGCGAGACCCTGGCGCAGAAGATGACCCGGCAGCCGATGGAAATGGAGAAGCTGCTGCCGCTGGCCATTCAGATCGCCGACGCCCTCGAATCGGCCCACGCCAAGGGGATCGTGCACCGCGACATCAAGCCGGCGAATCTCTTTCTCAGCGAGCGCGGCCAGGTGAAGATTCTGGACTTCGGTCTGGCCAAGATAAGCCGGGGCGAGCTCGCGCAGGGTGCTTCGGCTGCGCAGGGGGAGACTCTGGTTTCCAGCAACGAACTCACTTCGCCGGGCGCGGCCGTCGGCACAGTCTCCTATATGTCCCCGGAGCAGGCCCGCGGGCAGCTCGTGGACGCACGCACGGACCTCTTTTCCACCGGCACGGTGCTCTACCAGATGGCTACCGGAACGCTCCCCTTCCCGGGAGACACCTCGGCGGTCATCTTCGACGCCATCCTGAACCGCGACCCCAGTCCGGCCGCGGAGCTGAATCCCCTGCTGCCCGCCGACTTTGTGCGCATCCTGGACAAGACCCTCGAAAAGGACCGCAATCTGCGCTGCCAGACAGCCACCGAGCTGAAAACGGACCTCAGCCGGCTGAAGCGCGACCTCGAATCGGGCAAGAAGCGCGCGAAGGAAAAGACCGATTCGGATCCCGGCGTCCAGAAGCACACGGGAAAATCGGTGGCCGTTCTCTATTTCGAAAATCTGAGCGGCGCCAAGGAAGACGAATACCTGCGCGACGGCATCACCGAGGATGTCATCACCGAGCTCTCCAAGATCCGGGGACTGAACACCTTTTCGCGCCCCACGGTGCTGGCCTTCCGGGACAAGCCGGTGACCCCGGCGCAGGTCGGCCAGCAGCTCGGCGCGGCCTATGTCCTCACCGGCACCTTGCGCCGCGCCGGCGCCCGCCTGCGCATCAACGCCCAGCTCGTGGACACGCACACCGATTTTCCGCTCTGGTCGGAGCGCTTCGACCGTGAAATGAAGGACGTTTTCGAAGTACAGGACGAAATGGCCCGCAAGATCGCCGAGGCCCTGCGCGTGACGCTTTCCCCGGAGGAACTCGAGGCCCTGGCGGTCAAGCCCACGGAAAACTTGCAGGCCTACGACCTCTACCTGCGCGGGAAGAGATACGCGCGCCGGCAGACCCGCCAGGACCTCGAGTTCGCCCTGCAGATGTTCGAGAATGCGGTGGCCATTGACCCCAGCTTCGCCCTGGCCTACGCCGCCTGCGCCAACGCCTGCGCGATGTTCTACTGCAACTACAGCCGAGATCAGGTGTGGGTCGAACGCGCACGGGAGGCTTCCGGCAAAGCCGTGGCCCTGCGCTGGGATCTGCCCGAAGTGCAGGTCAGCCAGGCCTGGGTCCTCTACGCCGCCGAACTGCATGACGAAGCCGTGCGCATGGTCAAAAAGGCCATCGAACGCAAGCGCGACTGCGAGGGCGCCTATTACCTGCTCTGCCGCGCCCTGTTCGCCGCAGGACGCTACCAGGAAGTTCTGGACGTTTCGGAAGCCGCCATCGAAGCGAGCGGCGAGGACTACAACGTGTATGTGCCCATCGGAAACTCTCTCGGCGCCATGGGCAAGAAAGAAGCCGAGCACAACCTGACCCAGCGAAGGATGGCGGCGCTCGAAAACCACTTGAAACAAGTGCCCGAGGATGCGAGGGCGCGCATCCTGCTGGGCTCCGACTACGCCCATTTGGGGCGGGTGGACGACGCCTTGCGCGAACTCAACCTGGCGGTCACCTTGCGCGCCAACGAAGCCTCGATTCTCTACAACGCGGCTTGTGTGTACTGCGGCCTGAATAGAAAGCCGGAAGCCCTGGAGGCCCTGCACAAAGCCTGGGAAGCGGGTTTCAGGGACTCGGTGTGGGCGCGCCGCGACCCGGACCTCGTCCTTCTTCATGACGACCCGGAGTTTGACCGACTGTACCCGGAGAAGCCCGCGTCAGCGCCCGCCTCCGCCTCCCACTAGTGCCGTTCCAACTTGATGCGCCTACAAGTTCGTCAAATCATACGCCGATCGCTCCTGACGGACCGTCGGCCCAGTTTACCTGCGATAAGTTGGAAGGGCACTCGTTCGACGATTCAGTGGCTGGTGATTCCAGCGCGGGCTTCTGTGTGTTCGCGATTCTGACGAGTTTGTGACAACTCTCGTTTGACAGAAGGCCATAGCTTCAGCGGGGAATGGTCACTGACCTAAAATCTGGGTGGAGCACAAAAAAGAGGGGCGCAAACCGCGCCCCTCTTCCCACGAATCACGGGGCACTTCTTCGTTTCTACAATACGGGCTCCGACCAGGTCTCCAGCGTCTCCTTCACCTTGCGGAGGAACTGGTGGGCGATGGCGCCGTCCACGACGCGGTGATCGTAGCTCAGCGTGACGTAGCACATCGAGCGGATGGCGATGGCATCGTTGATCACCACGGGCCGCTTTTCGATGGCGCCGAGGCCGAGGATGCCGACGTTGGGCTGGCTGATCACCGGCAAGCCGAAAAGCCCCCCGAAGACGCCCGGGTTGGTGATCGAGAACGTTCCTTCCTGCACCTCCTCGGGCTTCAGCTTCTTCGAGCGGGCGCGCTCCGCAAGATCGTTCAGCGCGCGCTGGACCCCGAGGAGATTCTTTTCGTCGGCGTTTTTCACCACGGGCACGATCAGGCCCCAATCGAGGGCCACGGCGATGCCGATGTTGATTTCCTTGTGCAGGACGACGTTGGTGCCGTCGAGCGAGGCGTTGAGCACCGGATAGGCGCGCAGGCCGGCGACCGCGGCCTTCACGAAGAAAGGCATAAAGGTCAGCTTGGTCTCGTTGCGCTTTTCAAATTCGTCCTTGGCCTCGGCGCGCAGGGAAGCGACCTTGGTCATGTCGATCTCGTCCACCGAATAGACGTGCGCCGAGACACGCTTCGACGCGATCATGTGCTCGGCGATGCGCTGCCGCATCGTGCTCATGGGCTGGACTTCGTAGGTGCCGAAATAGATCTTCTCGCGCGGCACGGCCGATTCGAACGCCACGTGCACCGGTCCGCCGGAAACGCCGGGAGCCGGCGGGGGAATGGGGACCGAGGGCCTTGCGGCGGGAGACGCGGGCCGCGCGCCGCCCGCGGCGATGACTGCTTCCAGATCCTGCTTGCTGATGCGGCCGCCCGCGCCGGTGCCCGGCACGGTGGAAAGATCGATGCCGTGTTCTTTCGCAAGCCGGCGGACGAGCGGTGAAGTATGGATGCGCTCGCCTTCCTGCTGTGCGGGGGCGGCTGCCGCAGGCGCCGGAGTGGTTACCGGAGCAGGCTTCGGCGGAGCAGAAGTTGATGGAGGGGCCGGAGCGGCCTTGGGAGATGGCGCAGGCGCAGCGGCTTTTGCTGGAGCGGGAGCCGCGGCAGACGAGCTAGCCCCAGCTCCGGCCGGGGCGCCGGCGGCGTCAATCACGCCGACGACGGTCTGAATCGGCACGGTCTTGCCCTCGCCGACTTTGATCTCCTTAAGGATGCCGGCGGCGGGCGAGGGAATCTCCGCGTCGACCTTGTCGGTGGAGATTTCGAAGAGCGGCTCGTCGCGCTCGACCTTGTCGCCGGGCTTTTTCAGCCACTTGGTGATGGTGCCCTCGAAAATGCTTTCGCCCATCTGGGGCATCACTATGTCCACAGCCATCGTCGTTCTCCTGTTCCTTCCGTCATTCCGAGCAAAGCGAGGAATCTCGCTTCGATCCCGGAGAGATTCCTCGGGCCGATTTCCCCGGCCCTCGGAATGACAGGCAGCACTTGCAAATCTCTAATACCTCGCGAGCTCCTTCGCGGCGGCGAACACCTTCTGCGCGTTCGGCAAGAAGTATTCTTCGAGCGTCGGCGCGTAGGGGACGGGTGTATCGAGCGACGTCACGCGCACGAGCGGCCCGTCCAGATCGCCGAAGGCCTTTTCGCAGAGAATGGCGGCGATTTCGCCCGCGATGCCGCCGGTCTTCGTGTCCTCGTGAACGACGAGGCACTTGTTCGTCTTTTTCACCGACTGCAAAATCGTCTCTTCATCGAGCGGAAGCAGAGTGCGCAAATCAATGACTTCCGCCTCGATGCCTTCCTGGGCCAGCGCGTCCGCGGCTTCGAGCGAAGTATGCATCATCGCGGCGTAGGAGAGAATCGTGAGGTGCTTTCCCTCG
>JBGQHF010000131.1:0-7814 GCA_041497835.1 Terriglobia bacterium | reverse complement strand
GCCTTGATCATCAGCACGATCCAGAGGATGAAAGAAATCAGGCTGATCAGGTGCAGGACCATGATTCCCGGCCCAACCACTCGCCAGCCATTGGCGAAGAACCCGACGCCGAACAGCACGGCGAGAATGCTGCGGAAGACGTGCAGGGCGCCAAAGGTGACAATCGACTGCGCAGCGTGAAAGCGCACATAGGGACGCTTATCGATCAAGAAGAAGATGATTCCCGTGAGCCATCCGAGAGAATAGGCCAGAGCAGCCGCCGTGTTTTCCGGCATACCTCCCCCCGAGCCGGATGGTTGAGGGGGAGTTCCACCCGCTGGTGCATGCGCTGCACCGCATTGCGGGCAGGTCGTGACCTGGTCTGCCATCTTCGCGCCACACTTCGTGCAAAAAGCCATATTCACTTCCTCCCAAACCGGCGTTCTGCCCGCGGAGGGTAGCAAAGCCATCCCGGCGGCGCAATCTTTCCGTCACCCGAGAAAGGGAAGGCGGCCCGGGCCGCCGCCGCTTCCGCTACAATCGGGGCCG
Source organism: Terriglobia bacterium (assembly GCA_041497835.1). Classification (GTDB taxonomy): domain Bacteria; phylum Acidobacteriota; class Terriglobia; order Acidiferrales; family UBA7541; genus Acidiferrum. The sequence goes on along the minus strand of JBGQHF010000131.1, from coordinate 7,286 downwards.
CCATGAGCGAACCTACGCAGACCGGCGACTCCGGAGTCGCGAGTCCACGGCCATCCGTGTTCGCCATGGGATGGATAACGAACGCGACAGTGCCGGAGCGACGCTCGCTGGTGGCCGGCGGCCTCGGTTGGATGCTGGACGCGATGGACTTGATGCTGTACTCGCTCGTCCTGACCTACCTGATCCGCGAATTCGCGATGGACACAGCCACGGCGGGATTCTTGAATTCGCTCACGCTCGTGGCCTCGGCACTCGGAGGATTCCTATTCGGGGTGGTGGCGGACCGCATCGGACGAACCCGCTCGCTGATGATTTCGATTCTCGTTTATTCGCTGGCGAGCGCTGCTTGCGGATTGTCGCACAGCATTGCGCAGCTTGCGGTGTTCCGGTTTGTGCTGGGACTGGGAATGGGCGGCGAATGGACGACGGCCGCGGCGCTGATCGCCGAAACATGGCGCGCCGAGCATCGCGCGAAGGCGCTCGGGCTGATGCAGTCGGCGTATGCGATCGGCGAAGCGATCGCGGCGCTGGTAGTGGCCGTCGTGCTGCCGAATTTGGGATGGCGGGCCGTGTTCTTTGCCGGCGTGCTTCCCGCGCTGCTCGTGCTGTGGATCCGCAGGCGGGTGCCGGAACCGGACCTCTGGCTGCGCCGGGAAAAATCAGAGAGGCGCGCATCGCTGGGGCCGCTATTTCGCGGCAGGATCCTGCGCGATGGAACCCTGGCGACGGCGATGAATGCGTGCGCGATGTTCGGCTACTGGGGGCTGTTCACATGGATTCCGGCGTATCTGTCGCTGCCGGTCGCGCAGGGCGGGCGGGGGCTCAGCCTGGTAAAGACGACGGGATTTTTTCTCGTATTGTGCGGAGGGAAATGGCTGGGCTATGTGGTGTTTGGATTTTTCGCTGATGCGTTCGGGCGGCGGAAACCGTACTTCACCTATCTGCTCGTGGCCGCGCTCCTCGTGCCCATTTACGGGATGGCGCGCAATCCCATCTGGCTGCTCGTGTTGGGACCGCTCGTAGCCTTTTTCGGAACGGGATTTTTCTCCGGCTATGCGGCGATTGCCAGCGAGATTTTTCCAGGAAAGATCCGCGCGGCGGCGATGGGACTGAGTTACAACGTAGGGCGCGGCCTGTCGGCGGCGGCTCCGTTCGCCGTCGGCGCGCTGGCACGGCACTACGGGCTGGGCCCGGCGTTTTTCCTGCAAGCCGGGGCCTTCTTCTTGGCGGCCATGCTGACATTGGCGTTACCCGAAACTCGCGGCAAGGAACTGGATTGATGGCGCTGGAGATTCGCGCGCGATTCCCGGTATATTGTTGAGGCCGCGCGGAAGTGGCGGAACTGGCAGACGCGCCAGCCTTAGGAGCTGGTGGCCGAAAGGCCGTAGGGGTTCGAGTCCCTTCTTCCGCACCAATCTCGCCCTCTCACAGGTTGCTGGAGAATTCGTCGCGTGTGCCATTCTAAACGCGGCGAAGATTTCATCTTCTGCAGAATGACGGGGAGAAGAGAGTTTCCACGCGGAGTTTCCCCGCCGCGGGCGGGACTCGGAATGACGGAGCGAGAAATCCTTTTCAGCAAGCTGGTAGAATTTGAGCCGAGGTGCGATTCATGGAGCGGCCCCTTCGAGACGTCGTAAACCTCTACAATCCCGCGGATTCACTGGATCGCGCATGGACCATCCCGGCGCCGTGGTACAGGGATGCGCGGATGATGGAACTCGAGCGGCAGAGCGTCTTCGGCGTGAACTGGCAGATGGTGGGACGCGCCGATCAGGTGCGCGACAAGGGGCGCTTTTTTACCGCCGACGTGGACGGCGAGCCGATTGTCGTCGTGCGCGGAGAAGACGGCCAGTTGCGCGCGTTTTTCAACGTGTGCCGGCACCACGCCGCCGCCGTGGTCCCGGAAGCGCAGGGCTGCGCGGAGCGATTCCGCTGCCCGTATCACGGGTGGACCTACGGAACGGACGGCGCGCTGAAAGGCATGGTGGAGTTCGACGGGGTGCGCGATTTTGACCGCGCGAAGAACGGCCTCGTGCCTATCCGCGTCGAAAGCTGGGAAAACTTTGTGTTCGTGAACCTGGGCCCGCAATCGATTTCGCTGCGCGAGTATCTGGGCAGCGCCTCCGGCCTGGTGGCGCCGCTGCGCCTGACGGAGAAGGTACGCTTTTTCGGCCGCCGGTTGTACGAGCTGAACTGCAACTGGAAAGTGTACGTGGACAACTACCTGGACGGCGGGTACCACATCCCGCACGCGCACAAGGGACTGAGCAGCGTGATCGAGTACACGGAATACACCATTGAGAATTTCGAGCGGGCCTGCCTGCAGTCCAGCCCGATTGCGGCGGATGCGGGCTCGGATGCCGCGGTTTCGGCGACACGCCAGGGGCGCGCATTTTATCTATGGATCTATCCAAACTTGATGATCAATGTATACGAAGGCGTGATGGACACGAACGTGGTGGTGCCGTTGGGCGTGGACCGCTGCGCCGTGGTGTTCGATTACTATTTCGCGAAGACGGACGAATCCGCGCGCCCGCACAACGAAGAGAGTATGCGCGTGAGCGAAAAGGTGCAGGACGAGGACATGGCGATTTGCGAATCCGTACAGAAGGGTCTTGGTTCGCGCGCGTATGTCGCGGGGCGGCTTTCGGTGCGCCGCGAAGCCGGCGAGCACCTCTTTCATCGACTGCTGCATGCGGACTTGACGAAGGCCCTGGGCCGGCCCGCTGCGGCGGGCTGAGCGGTAAGAGTCAAGGAGATTCAGAGCTTCATTCGGATCCGAAACATGAATTTCAACACCCCCACGCTTTGACTCCGTCAAAGCATGCGGCACCGGCGCGGTGCCTGTCCATGAAGGATGGCCGACTCGCCCAGGTTGTGAAGTCTGTGCCACCCGTCCAATAACGCCCCCTGTTTCTGACTCGCTTCCTTGACGGCGCACGCAGGGAGGGAATAAGCTCGGCCGCGACAGTTCCACTCTGCTGATTCCCTCGGCTCAACGTAAATCGAAAAGGAGGTCGTCTTGCAAACTAAACACTTCTCGCTCATGGTCCCGGTGCTGCTTGCTGGCTTAAGCCTGCTCGGAGTGGGCCACCAAGCGCCTCCAGCAAAGAAGCCGCCTCAGGCGAAACTGCCTCAGGTTCTTGTCGTGCGGCCGCAGCCTGGCAGCCAGGCCAAGCTCCCGGAAAAGACGCCACGAATGCGCGCGCTTCCTGCGGTCGACAAGCTGAAGCTGCTCCGAGACGCGCTGGGGCCTGCGCAGGTGACGTCCACCAGCGCGTATCTCACACAGTATGCGCCGCAACTTTGCACTAACACCGGCCAGTTCATCTACTACAACGCGAGGCAAGTGGACTGCGGCCTGGCGTACTTCTGGGCAAACGACTCCAACTCCCCCAAGCGCAACGGCTCCTTGGAGTTTAGGCTGCGCGGAGACGCCGGGCACCGCTACCTGGTGGAGCTCTTCGCTGGTTGGCCGGATGGCGGGCGCAAGTTTCAGGTTTCGTCCCCGAACAGCGCTCAGACCACGATGTTCACCTTCTACCAGGGCGGATTGATGGACATGCCAGTGATTGTGGACCTGTCAACGCTGCCCTCCGGATGGTACACCGTGCGAGTGGGGCCCCCGCCGGAGGAGGATGACTACGGCGGCCATTGGTTCTTCGTTGGAGTTGTAGTTTCGCTGGTTCAGTAGTGTCGCGCGGACGGCGTTAAGGTGTGTCCATCTCAGGGACTCTCTCCTCGGTGCGGTGGGGTGTTCCCAGCCCAACACCCAGCTTGGCAGAGATCGCGCGTCAAGAAAGCCTCTGGGCGCGAAGAGTTGCTATCTTCGCAGGGTCCACATCGCGTCGCGGCCAGCCCAGGCGTTTGCCACGCGCTCGCTCAGCGCGTTCAGAGTGGTTGATGGTGTGCCGACCACAACATATGCGCAGTTTTGGATCGCGCCAGCTCCTATCCCCGGGCTGGATTGACGCTGTGCGGCACGTCGCCTATACTGGCTATTCGCGTTGCTTTCTCTGGTCTTTTCCTGCCACAAGCGGATCGTCCCACGCAGTGAAGGCGCGAAGTTGAGCGCAACCTGAGCCAGCGCGAATCGATCCTACTAACACAAGGGATGAAATGAGCGAAGCAAGCTGCCGCCGGGAATTGGAGCTGGAGATTCCCGCGGAAGAAGTGCAAAAGGCGACGGAGAAAGTGGCGCGCGAATTTGCGCGCATCGCGCGCGTGCCGGGCTTTCGTCCCGGCAAGGCGCCCGTGTCGCTGGTTCGCCGCCGGTTCGCGGACGACATCAAAGGCGAAGTGCTGCAGTCGCTGGTGCCGGAACACGTGGAAAAGGCCGTCACGGAGCAGAAGCTCACGCCCGTATCGCAGCCGCAGGTGGACAAGATCGACTACGCGGAGGGCGGGCCGCTGAAATTTCGCGCGGTCTTCGAAGTGCTTCCCGAGTTCGCGCTGGCGGACTACAAGGGCCTGGAGATCGAAGTCGAAGAGATGAAGGTCACGGACGAAAACGCCGAGAAGACGCTCGAGGAGATGCGCGAGCGCGCCGCGGCGTTCGCGCCGGTGGAGGGGCGCGCGGCGGACAAGGGCGACTTCGTGGAGATGAAGCTGCTGGGCACTCCGGCTGGGGGCGGAGACCCGCTGCAAGCGGACCATGTGATGTGCCATCTGGGCGCGGAAGAGACGCTGGAAGCGTTCAACGAAAATCTGAGCGGCGCGAAAGCGGGCGATCACAAGGATTTTGACGTGGCCTATCCGGCCGACTATCCGGATGCCAAGCTCGCGGGGAAAAACTATCACTACGCCGTGGAAGTGCTGGGGATCAAGACGAAGAAGCTGCCGGAGCTGAACGACGAATTTGCCAAAGACGTGAGCGATTTGAAGACGCTCGAGGAGCTGCGCGCCGACATCCGGAAGAGGATGGAGGCGGCGCGGGACCAGCGGGAGAAGACGCTGGTGCGCGAAAAACTCCTCGCGGCGCTGGTGCAGCTCCACGACTTCCCCGTGCCGCAGGCGCTCGTGGAGCACCAGATGGACGCGCGGCTGGAGCGCGTGGTGAGGTCGCTGGCCGCGCAGGGAGTGGATCCGCGGGCGGTAAACGTGGACTGGGTGTCGCTGCGCAAGCGCCAGGAGGAAAAGGCTTCGGACGACGTGAAGGCCGAATTGATCGTGGACCGCATCGCGTCCGAGGAAAAGATTGAAGTGATCGAAGAGGAAGTGGAGGCGGAGCTGAATCATCTCGCCGAGCACAGTGGCGAATCCGCAACGGCCATCCGCGCTCGGTTGACAAAGCAGGGGACGCTCGATAGGATGAGGGCGAAGCTGCGGAGTGACAAGACTCTCGACTGGCTCGCACAGCATTCCCGGATTCGGACAGTAGCCGCAGCGGCAGCGAAGTAAGGCGGATCCGGCTCCATCGAGCGCAATTTTCCAGCCATGAAGAATCTCGACGAACCGTTCTATCGCGCCACAACCCTCATACCCATGGTGGTCGAGCAGACCAGCCGGGGCGAGCGAGCCTACGACATTTATTCGCGCCTGCTGAAGGAACACATCATCTTCATCGGAACGCAGATTGACGACCACGTGGCCAATCTGGCGACGGCGCAGATGCTCTTCCTGCAGGCCGAAGACCCGGAAAAAGACATCCAGCTCTATGTCAACTCCCCGGGCGGGTCCATCACGGCGGGGCTGGCGATTTACGATACGATGCAGTTCGTGAAGCCGGATGTGGTCACGACCTGCATCGGGCAGGCGGCTTCGATCGCGGCGGTGCTGCTGGCCGGGGGCGCGCCGAAGAAGCGCTTCGCGCTGCCCAACGCGCGCATTCTGATCCACCAGCCGTGGATCTCGGGTCTCGGCGGGCAGGCCAGCGACATCGACATCCACGCGAAAGAGATTCTGCGAATGCGGGAGATGCTGAACAAGCTGCTGTCACAGCACACCAAGCAGGCTCTCGACAGAATCGAAAAGGACGTCGAACGCGACTTCATCATGACGGCGCAGCAGGCCAAAGAGTACGGGATCATTGACGATATCATCTATAAACAGCGATAGGCGCTGCGCCGCGGCGTTCCAAACAGTTAGTAGTCATCCGGGGATTCGCATTCGCGCGGGGGAGAAATCGGCCTAGAATAAGCAAATAAGGCTCCATCACGCCGGAGCTTTCACGAGGCCCGCACACCGGTGAAAAAATTCAACCCAGACGAGCCGTTGCGCTGTTCCTTCTGCCATAAGACGCAGGAACAGGTCGAAAAACTGATCAGCTCGCCCTCGGATTACCCGCGCGCGTACGTCTGCAACGAGTGCGTGAGCGTCTGCCAGACGATTCTGGAAGACGAGAAGCGCGAACAGACAGCGGCGCCGGCCAAGCGCCTGCTCCGCCCGCCGGAGATCAAGCAGTTTCTGGATGGCTACGTAATCGGGCAGGATCGCTCGAAGAAGAAGCTCGCGGTCGCGGTGTACAACCATTACAAGCGGATCTTCCTGAACAAACAACCGGGCGATATCGAGCTGACGAAATCGAACATCCTGCTGATCGGGCCGACAGGCACGGGAAAAACCTTGCTGGCGCAGACGCTCTCGCGGATGCTGGACGTGCCGTTCGCGATCGTGGACGCGACGACGCTGACCGAAGCGGGGTACGTGGGCGAGGACGTCGAAAACATTATCTTGAAGCTGCTGCAGAACGCCGAAGGCGACGTGCAGAAGGCCCAGCAGGGGATCATCTACATCGACGAAATCGACAAGATCGCGAAGAAGGACGAGAACCCGTCCATCACGCGCGACGTATCGGGCGAAGGCGTGCAGCAGGCGCTGCTGAAGATCCTGGAAGGGACGGTGGCGAATGTGCCGCCGCAGGGCGGGCGCAAACACCCGCATCAGGAATTCACGCCGGTGGACACCACGAACATCCTCTTTGTCTGCGGAGGCGCGTTCGTCGGACTGGAAAAAGTGATCGAGAAGAGGGTGGGACGCCGCTCGCTCGGGTTTCACACGGATGCGACTCCGGCGACGGCGCAGCGGCGCAACGTCGAGCTGCTCGAACACGTTCAGCCTACGGACCTGATTCGCTATGGGCTGATACCGGAATTCGTCGGGCGGCTGCCGGTCGTGGGCGTAATGAACGATCTGGACAAGTCGGCGCTGATGCGCATCCTGACCGAGCCGAAAAACGCGCTGCTGAAGCAGTACCAGCGGCTGTTCGAATTCGAGAATGTGCGGCTGCGGTTCACCGATGAGGCGCAGGACACGGTGGCGGAGCTGGCCATGCAGCGCAAGGTGGG
>JBGQHF010000130.1:0-7957 GCA_041497835.1 Terriglobia bacterium | reverse complement strand
GCGGGCACCGAGGAATTTACCAACGCGGTGATAACCGCCCTCGCTCCGCTATGATTCTCACGCCGGGCAAGCCGAATCGTGTGCCCTATCTTTCGATTGACATGTGAGCGCAGCTTGCAAAGAATAGAAACTTGATCTGTGCGGCTTGACCCAGAATCCGGGGAGGGTATGCGTGGCCACTTCGTTCCCAGCGATAGCCGAGTTTGCGGCCGGTAGCGTCGAAAAGAAATTTCCAACGTCGAGCGGGCAGAAGTCCGAGCGGCGCAAGCGCAAGCCGCACGTCATCGCCTTCATCGAAGAAAACTGCACCGGTTGCGCCGGCTCGCCGGCCTGCGTGGACTACTGCCCCGTGGAAGACTGCATGTACTGGGTCCCGGACGCAGATCACCCGCCCTTCGGGCGCATTGAGGTAGATCCTTTGCTCTGTATCGGCTGTAAGCTCTGCATTAGCAAGGGACCGGAGGGCGCTTTCCTGGAGGGCTGCCCCTGGGATGCGATCGAGATGGTGCCCTTGGCGGAGTTCGAAGCGATGCACGGCCCTATGCCCTACTAGCGAGTACTGGTCCTTCGGTTCTCGTGTTCCCAGTTGAAGTTTTTCTTGTGTAGCGTTTGCTTTCGTGGCATGCTTCCCGGCCTGTCTCTCAGAGGTCATTCACATAGGTGACTTATGCAGCATATTCGGCGGCCGGAACGCCGGCGGACAATGCGGGTTTCACTTCAGATTCCTCTGAAGGTTCAATGCCAACTCTCCCCGGAGGAGACCCTTACCTACCGGGCCTCCACGCAAAAAGTGTGCGCGGACGGCGCTCTCTTGTTGCTGGACGCTCTGGTCGTTCCCGGGCAGCCACTCCAACTCACCAATGAGGCGACGCGTGAAACGGTGAAGTGCTTCGTGACTTCGGTGCGGGAGAGGCGCGATCGCAAGAACAACTTCCAGCGTTTTGTCGGCGTGGGGTTTGCCCTGCCGCAGACAAACTTCTGGCACATTGCCTTCCCGAAGGCCGGGACGCGCCAGGCGGTCCGCTCCCTGCGTACGGGAGACCTCGTATATTCTTCAGAAATAGGGCCTTACAGGCGCTTCGGGACCTAAACTGAACAAACTGCTTACAGTGTACTGCGCTGGCGGATAGCGCGGGCGGTGAGTTCCGCCTGCCGACGTACAGAATCCGCCGTTTCGGCGCGGTTGCGCGCCAGGCCCTCGACGAGCGGCAAGTCGTCAGCGTTTCCGATGATATAAAGGGCCCGGAGTGCCTCCCACTGTTCCTCCGCGCTCGGTTCAATGGAAGCGATCGCATTACCAGGCGAGACTGCCGCGCCATCGCTCACTAACCACGAAGTCAGCGTTCCGGGGACATGGGACCGAACCTCGACCTTTCCCGGGGGAGTTTCGATCCGCGCAAGAAGCGTGCCGGGATTGACTGTGTCGCCCGGCTTGAGACGTTCGCGGAATGTCCCTCCCGTGGGCGCCTTCTCGATGTACGGCTCGAGCAGGCCGTGGATGACAGCGTGGCCGGAATCATCGCCGAAGCGCACAAGGGAAAGCGCGGCATTGCGCCGGACCATGGGGTCGGGATCTGCCACGAGCCGCCGAAGCGCTTCTTGAAACTCCACGTAGCGGTTGTCCTGTCCCATGACCCACGCAGCCGTGAGGCGCAACTGCGCGTGATCGCTTCCGGCAAGGGCCACTATCTGCGGGTACCAGGGGCGCGCAGACGCGCGAACCGCGGCATCGCGGCTCACAAGGCGGTCGGCAATCTGGGAAAGGGCGTGTTGCGCCTTGCGGGGATGTTCGCGGTCGGCAAGGTTTCGGGTGATTTGGTCATCGGTCAGCGGCTGGCCGAACCACGTGGCGCGCCAGAACAGGAACGGCATCAGAACGAAAAGAAAGGAAAGGGCGAGAATCCCCAGAAGCCACCGGCGGGAGAGTCCCGCGGGCTTATCGGAGGACGTCGCCGCCGCGGAAGCGGATGGATCGGGATTCAGCGTGCTTTCGCTCATTGGAATCGCGGAGCATACAAGTGATACAGCAGGAAGTAAACCACCACCCCGCTGACGGAAACATAGAACCAGATCGGCAGCGTCCAGCGGGCGATCGCGCGGTGGCGCTCAAATTGACCTTTCCAGGCCCGCTGCAGCGTCAGAATGGCGAGCGGCAGGATAAGCGCAGCCAGAAGCGTGTGCGAAATCAGCAGGCCAAAATAGAAGGTTCGGATACTTCCCTGCCCCTGAAAATGCACGCTGCCGACACGGGCGTGGTAGATCAAATACGAAATTAAGAACGCGGTAGAAACTGTGAACGCCGAAACCATGCACACTTTGTGCGCAAAGACCATGCGCCGGCGGATGAATCCGTACCCCACTGCTAGGAAAAGCGCGCTCGAGCCGTTGAGAACTGCATTGAGAGCCGCTTGGGAGAACATGAGAGGGTTTGGGTCTCCGGCGCCGGGGACGTTTCGGGCGCTACCTGGCGTCCTGCGGCGCGGACTTGGCCTCGGACGACGATGAAGATGCTGTCGGCGATTCCTGCTTCGTTCGGCTGGGCAGCCAGCCCTGCTCGCGCACAGTGAGGAACAGCATCAAGGTGAAGAGACCTCCCATCAGCAGACATGTGCCGATGAGAAGGATTCCGTCAATGTCCAGCGCGATCCGTGCGACGAATGCCGCGACGATTCCTGCAACCGAGAATGCCAGCACGACGAGACTGATCAGCGCGAGTGTCAATCCCTGACGCGTGTTTCCCATCCTATACCCACCTCCCCGCGAAGCGTCTGCCGTTATTCTTATTGAAGAAACTTAGTTACCTGGGCAATTTGTCGTACAGCATCAACCCGAGAAGCAAAGGGATGTGCAAGACCGTTGCGTGCATCAGCCACTTCGCGCGCTGATTGGTCCTTGCTGCCGCGGCCCACAGACAGACCTGCACGAGGGCCGTGCTGGCGACAAGCGCGCCGAAGAAATAGCGCACGCCGGCGAGTCCGACCACCGTGGGGAGCAAGCTGACCGCCACGAGCGCGGATGCTGCCAGAAGAATCTGCCGGAATGTGCGCGTCCCGTCGCGATCCACCACGGGAAGCATCAGAATTCCCGCCCGCGCGTAATCCTCACGGTACATCCAGGAAATGGCGTGGAAATGCGGGAATTGCCAGAAAAATACGATCGCGAAGAGCAGCCAGGCCCCGCGCTCGAGATGGCCCGTGGCCGCCACCCATCCGATCATGGGAGGGATCGCGCCGGGGAAAGCGCCGACAAAAGTGGCCCATACGGTGCGCTTTTTCAGGGGCGTATAGGCAAGCAGGTAGCTGAGGCAGGTCAGAACGCCCAGCGCGCTTCCCAGTATCCCCGCAGTGATCCAGAGATCCACCGCCCCGACCACGGCCAGGGAGCTGCCAAACAACAGCGCCTCGCCGGGCTCAAGCAGACGCCTAGGCAGCGGGCGGGAGGCCGTGCGCCGCATCTGCGCATCGGAGTCGCGTTCCATGTAGTGATTGAGCGCGGCCGTCCCCGCGGCAATGAGCGTCGTGGCAAAAACCGCATGCACCAGACGTAGCCAATCGATGGGGCCTCTTACACCCATGTAGTAGCCCGCCGCTGTCGTCATCACGACGAGAAACGAGACGTCGGGCTTCGTCAGGGCGAGGTACGCGCCGGCGCGCGATGCCTGGGTCACTTCGGAAATGTTCGCGGTGATCATGACGCTGCCGTCTCCGCGGGGGATGCCGCCACGGCCACGTCGCCGGTTCGTGGGACCAGCCGATAGCACAGAAGAACAATGACCACGGCGCACGCAAAAGTCAACGCTCCCACAACCGTGTGAATCACGGTCCAGGCGACCATCACCGGCATGGGCTGGGGCGCGTCCGCCGTGCTCATCCGCGACCACAAAGCGCCAATGCCAAGGAGGAACTGCGTCCCAAAGATCGAATGCAGCAGGATTCGCGCACGCGTCAGTTCGCGAACCGGCTCAAAGCGGCGGCGAAGGAGGATTCCCGTCCATGTGACGGTCGCCGTCACCGCAAGCGCGCCGATCAGGTGCGGCCAGATGGGGATGTTCTTGTGCCGGAACCCTGCGCCAAGGACTACTTGCAGAAAAATCACGCCGCAATTGAGGAAGGCGACCGTATGTATCGAAGGAGAGTCGCGGTCTTCGAGCGCCGGTTGATCGGAGAGCCACCATCGGCTCGTAAAGAGCGCAAGGCCGACGACGGTACCGAAGAAAACCTGGGCGAGACTGGCGTGTTCAACGGGAAAACCGTAGTGAAGATTCAAGAGCACCGTCAGGCCGCCAAGAAAACCCTGCAGACAAACACCGAGTACGGCGGCAATCCCCACCCAACGGACCCAGGCCCGTTTTTCCTTCCACCACAGAAGGACGGCGAAGACGACCGTCAGCAATCCGATCGCGGCCGCCACGACTCGATGCGTATGTTCGTAACGGATCCCCCCGACCATGGGAGGCGTCAGCGTGCCGTAGGAGAGCGGCCAATCGGGGACGGAAAGCGCGGCGTCGTTCGACGTAACGAGCGCACCTGCGATGAGCAGGACGAACGTGCAGGCGGTCAGAGTCATCGCGAAACGGTGCAGCCCGCGATGGTACTGAGGTGTCATTCTGTTTGGACCGCGAGACATTATAGCCCAGGGGCGTTTTGGGAACGCCCCCGGGCCAGGTTGGAAAACAGAGCGTTTCGTTCAGTCGCCGGAGTCGGGTTTGAAGGAGAAGGCCACCGTCTTGGCTTCCTTCGCGCCGACAGTCACGGACTGGCTCACCGTGCCGAATCTCTCGTGCCACGCCTCGATCGTGTAGGTGCCGGGCGGCAGGTTCTTGATTTCAAAGCTGCCCTTTGCATCCGTCACGGCGAAGTAGGGGTGCTTGAACACCGCGATATAGCTCTTCATCCAGGGATGGACGTTGCACTTCACTGGGATGGCGACTTCATCGCGCGCGAAAACTTCATTAATGTTGGGCGATCCAGGTGGCTGCGATTTGTTCCACTCGCGATTGTTTTTCGGCACCGGGTGAATGTTGTGGGTCGTCTTGTCGGAGTTTTTCACGGATAGGGTTTGCCCCGCCATCATGCCCACGATGTGTGGAGTGTACATGCAGCCTTCCTGGTTCAGCTGCGCGCCATCCTTTGGCGCCTCGAACGCGCGGTTGCCCAGGCCATCCTTTACGTACACGATCACGTTTGCCAGGTCTCCGCTTGCGTTCGCTACCACTTCCAGGTCGCTTACAGGTCCGGAATGCGCTCCCGCGCACGCGGCGTCGGCGGCCATGTTCAGCGTCTTGGCCTTTGGAACGGCGCCAACGAACTTCACCGCTCCGCTGACCGATCCGGCCGTAGCCGCATCCACGGGTGCCGCAGCGGGTTGCGCCGCCGGGGCTGCTTTATTCTCTGCGGATTCCTCTTTCTTGCCGCAACTGACAAGCACGAGAGCCATGCCCGCAACACACGCCAGGCCGGCCCAATGACGAACTTTCATTCGATTCCTCCTCCTGTTCAAACTGGTTTCAGAACTCTCGGCAACAGCGCGAATCTCTTTCCGTCAGACCCTGCGTACGGCGACGATGCTTACTTCCCTGCACCGGCGCCGGCCGAAGACGGCGTCCGCCCGAGCAGGGACCGCTGCTCTTCCGGCGTGAGCTGGAACATGTAGCGGACGAGCAAGTCGGCATGGTCCTTAGTATACCCGTGGAAGCTGGCCGGCAAGGGCCCGGAGAACACCCAGCGATCACCCTCGCGCCGGAACAGCCCTGACGGCATCGAAGTGCCCGGAATGATTTTCGCCGGATCGGTGATCCAACGCCCTGTCCATGCGGGCTTCAGGCGTTCCCGTGCGAGCAGAAAATTTGGCGCCGAAGCATTCTTGTCGTGAGCCGGATTCCCCGTCGCATGGCACTTGAGGCAAGGCGCCGCCGTGCTGGTAAAGAGCTGCCGCGCCATGTCGCGCTCGGCCGCGGTAAGTGGCTCGAGTTTCGGCGCGACATAGGGGCTCTGTTGAGCGCTCAAGGCCGCGAAGAACCGCACGAGCTTTTGAATTTCATTGCCCGAGAAGCTGAAAGTCGGCATGCGCACCTGGAGATACGACCGCACACCGTTCCGGTTCATGTCCGTAGTGCTGAGGGGCGGGTTCGTCAGGAATCGTTGCAGCCACGCGGGGTCGACGCGAGCGCCTTCGCTGGTCAACGCAGGCGGCAGATTGGCCTTGTTCTCGGCCTGGTACATCGGCAGAGTCTGCAGGACGCTTTGCTGGCCGATGCGGATCTGGTGGCAGCCCATGCAGTTGTACTTGGTGACGATCCACCAGCCTTCCTGGATGTCGCGCCGCTGATCGGCGGGCACATACTTGTATTCGGGCGGAAGCACCGGGTCCACGCTGCCGAGCAGAAACGTCGTCAGCGCGGTGATGTCCACCGGCGTGACGTTGGGTTTCGGCATCTTCAGCGTGGGATCGGCCCGGTTGTAGTCAAAGACGGCCGGATTGCGCAGCTTGGCCTCGAAGAAGCCGCGCTGGTCATACCAGGCTTCACTTTCTTTCTTCGTGGGCGCGCCGTCGGGCTGGATGATGATGCCGCGTTTGGCAACTTCGGTCAGGCGGCCGAAATCAAACCGGTCAATGGGCTTGCTGCCTTCTGTGGTGAGCTCCGTCCCGATGCGGCCTTCCTCTTCAAAGCCGGAGATTTCGTGGCAGCCGGCGCAACCGTAGTAGCGGACGAGGCCCTTGCCCTTGTCCAGGAGCACCTTGTCATCCATGAACGCCGCGGCAGCGTAGCCCGCGTCTGCGTGCTTCTTCGTCAGCAGATAGCTGGCGATGTCGCGAGCCTCTTCGATGGTCAGGCGGAGGTTCGGCATGACGGTGGGCTGCTGCACTTCGAGCTGGTGCCCGTCATTCGGGCAGTGCGAATGGTCGAGATCGAAAACAAATGGAAGACCGTGCTTGGCATAGTCTTCCGGACCCAGGTCGCGCTTCTCATACGGGCAGTACGGCCGAGTGCGCTCGCGCGGATTGTGAATCCAGCGCACGAGATACTCGTAGTTGTCCTTCTCGCCGACGCGGGAGAGGTTCGCGGCAAACGTGCCCCCGATGGCCTTGTCCGCTTCGCCCATCGAATGGCACGCCAGGCAACCGCGCGTCTCAAGCAGCTCCTTGCCGCGAGCGGCATTTCCAGGGGGCTGCGACGCCAGCGCGGGTCCGGGCAGCGCCGTCTGCCACACATAGGCGGAAATCGCTTCGATCTCGTCCTGTTTCAATCGGAACTGCGGCATTTTGGTCGTTGGCCGGAACTCGTGCGTATGGCCTAGCCACACGGGGATCCATTCCTTGTGGATCTTCATCCGGATTTCTTTCAGGTCCGGTCCGACTTTCTTCGCCTCGCGGAAGAGGCTCTCCGTTTTGACCTCAAGTTGCTCCATGCGCGCGTCAAGGTTGCTGATCTCGACCGTCAGATTGTTGGCCTTAGCATAAAGTTTCTGCGCGGTCTCATTGTCCGGCGCCGTGTCCGCCTGCTTGTTCAACCGCGGTACGTCCAGCTCATTTTCTTTCTTTCGCTGTTCGAGCTGCTTGATGAGCTGGTGCGTGGCCTGCAGTTGTTCGGGCTGATCGTCGAAGCCCTCGAATTTGTGACAGCCGATGCAACCGCGCGACCGGAAGAGCTCCTTCCCGCGGTTCAAGACGGGCGCGTATTCCGTCACAACGTCGGCCGAGTGGCACTGCTGGCAGCCGGAATTGTAATTCTCCGGCTTATACAGCGGCCAAAGCCAATGCTCATACCGGCCGTGAGCCTTCTCGACGCTGGAGACGGCGCGGCCGTTGCCGCCATGGCAGGGCGAACAGCCGAAGCGCTCCAGGCTGTGGAACCGCAAGAGATCCGCCTCGGGATGGCTCGTAAACGGGGCGTCCTTGCTCTTCCCTACGCCGAGCAAAGCTTTCGTCAGCACTAGATTCGGCGGAACGACCTTCG
>JBGQHF010000129.1:0-7994 GCA_041497835.1 Terriglobia bacterium | reverse complement strand
GGGCACGGCGTCTGCCCATCCGCCGCAATTTGCGCTTCACCCGGCGCAACCTTTGATCCACTCGTGGCGACTTCCCCCTCACCGGCATTCCGAGGAGCCCGCGATGAGGGCGACGAGGAATCTCTCTTATCCCCTGGTTGTTGTGTAAGAGCGGCAGACTTCTCTACATTGTCCAGCGCTAGCGACATCGTCGTGAAACCGCGCTGGCCGAGCAAATCCATCTTGATCAGCCCCAGCGCCTCCACCGCGTTCATGTCGTACTGCGTCACCACGATCCCTTTCGCCGCACGCTCCAGCGGCACCAGCGCGGTCAGCGGCCGCGCTGAAATCACCGTTCCGCAGGGATGAATCCCCAGGTGCCGCGGCGCATCGTCCAGCCGCCCGGCCACCTGCAGGATCGTCTTCCACGGCTCGTCCTTCACCGGCAGATTCCGGCACTCCGGCAGCGCGCGAATCGCCGTCAGGATCTCGCGCACTGGCCGGTGCGGCAGCCGCCGCGTAAAATGATTCACCTCGCCCGGTGGCACGCCGAAGACCTTCGCAATCTCGCGGATGGCCAGCCGCGCGTGCATCGTTACAAAGCTTCCAATCATTGCAACGCGGGAGCCTTCCCGGCCTCCGGCGGCGTGCTCCGCGCCCCAGCGCTCGTACACGTAGTCGAGCAGCTCGTCGCGCCGCGCCCCGCAGATATCAATATCAATGTCCGGGCAATCCCCGCGCTGCTCGTTCAAAAACCGCTCGAAGTACAGTCCCCACCGCAGCGGGCACACCCGCGAAATCCCCAGGCAGTACGTCACGATGGAGCTCGCCGCCGACCCCCGCGCTACCGCCGGTATCCCGCGCCGCCGCGCCTCCTCCACAATGTCCCACACCAGCAGAAAATACGGCGCCAGGCTCAGTTTCTCGATCACTTCCAGCTCGTGCGTCAGCCGCGACAGCACCGCGGGCCGCAACGGGCGGTATCTCCGCCGCGCTCCCTCGAAGCTCAGCTTCCACAAATACGAAAACGGCGTCTCGCCTTCCGGCACCGGAAATTCCGGAAAGATCGTCTTGCCCAGCGCGAGCTCGAGATTGCACCGCTCCGCAATCTCCAGCGTCGCCCGCAGCGCCTCCGGGTGATCCGCGAACAGCCGCTCCATCTCCGCCGCCGGCTTGAACCACGCTTCGCCGCTTGTAATTTCGGGCGGCGCCACCGTCGTCAGCAGCCCGCCCGTGCGAATCGCGTTCACCGCGCGGTGATGCAGATGCTCTTCCGGCCGCAGAAAATGCACGTTGTTCGCCGCCACCCGCGGCACGCCCATCTGGCGCCCGATCCGCTCCGCCTCCCGCAGCATCCTCCCATCCCCCGGCGACAACATCTGCACTTCCAGGTACAGCCTCTCCCCAAAAATCTCCTTCAGTTGCGCAATTCGCTCTTCCTCTTTTTCTGTTGTGGGGGCACGGCATGCCGCGCCCCTACGGTTGCCCGCATTGGGTAACCTGCCGGGAAGCGGGCACAGCGCGATCACGCCCGCGCGATGTTCCGCAATTCTTTCCAGTGAGACGCAGCTTTCTTCCAAGTGACGGTACGTCACCAATCGGCAGAGGTTGCTGTACCCCTCCGCATCCTCCGCCAGCAGCACCAGCGGAACGCTTTGTCCCGCATCCGCGTCTGTATTGTTTTGTCCGTCATTCCGAGCGGAGCCCCGATGGTTTTTATCGGGACGAAATCGAGGAATCTCTCTTCGATCGCTGCTTTCTCGCGCAACTTCCACCACCACCCCGACAATCGGCTTCACTCCCGCCTTCCACGCCGCCTGATAAAACGGTACCGCCGCGTACATCCCGTTGGTATCCGTCAGCGCCACGGCAGGCATCTTCTGCGCGGCCGCCGCCGCGACGATCTCCTCCGGCGCTCCCACGCCCCGCAAGAACGAGTAGTGGCTGTGACAATGCAAATGGACAAACACGTGAGCCCCGGTTCGGAAAGGGAAGAACCTTCTGTGTGAAACCAGGGTAGGGAACAGGAAGGGAAACTTCAGCAAACTACCGCGATAAACAAGGCGTCGACAGCACCAGGCCATTCGGCTTTGTCGCGTAATGCTCGCGCAACGCGAGCCCCTTGCCGTAAAACACCGCGTTCCAGCCGTACCGCCCGCGCACCGTATCCACGCCGCGGTTCAGATACCACCGGCGGTTCGCATCCGTATCAAACAGCTCGTGCTGCCGCCGGTCCGGCTCCAGATTCGTCACGCTCACGCCCGCCAGCCGCACCGCGACGCGCCGCGTGAACAGCTTCCCAAACAATTCCTTGGCCGCCGCCAGCAATTCCCGCTCGTCATTCGTCGGCCGCGCCAGCCGCACCGTCTGGTGCGCGGAAAAAGAATCCACATACCGCAGGCGCAGCCCGATTGTCCGCGCCTGCCGCTTGTAGTCGCGCAGCGTCGAGCCGATGCGCTCGCTCAGATACTCGATCAGCCCGCCAAGAAACTCCGTGTCAATCGTCCCGCCCTCGACCGTCGTCTCCCGCGAAACCGACTTCGGCGTCGCCGGCATGACCACCTCGCGTCCGTCCAGCCCCCGCGCGCGTTCCCAGATTTGCCGCCCGGCCGCTTCGCCAAACGCCGCCTCCAGCGCCGGCCGCGGTATCTGGCGCAATTGTCCAATCGTCGCAACCCCGCGCTCCGCCAGCATCGCCGCGTGCGTGTGCCCGATGCCGTGCAGCTTCTCCACCGGCAGCGGCGTCAGAAATTCCTCCTCGCTGCCCGGCGCAACCATGCGAAACCCCCGCGGCCGTGCCAGCCGCGACGCAATGGATGCCACCACCTTCGTCGTTGCCGCGCCCACCGACACGCTCAATCCCGTCCGCCCCAGAATCTCCACCTGCAGCCGCCGCAGCGCCGCTTCATAATCCGGATACAGCCGCTCCGTCCCGGCAAAATCTAGGTAGAAATCGTCCAGCGCCGCCGTCTCCACCGCCGGCGTGTAGGTCTCCAGGATCCGCCGCACCCGCTCCGCAAAGTCCGCGTAGTGCTCGTACTGCCCCGGCACCACCACCGCCTTCGGGCAGATGCGCCGCGCCTCGCGAAAGCTCATCGCCGTGCGCACGCCGCGGAACTTCGCTTCGTAGCTTGCCGAAGCCACCACCCCGCGCCCCACCAGCACCGGCAACCCGCGCAGCTTCGGGTTCAGCACCTGCTCCACCGACGCAAAAAACGCGTCCACATCCACGTGCACTATCCCCGGAATCGCACCGCCGGTTCTTTTCTCCGCCATGTTGCGGCCGCCGGCACCTGTCTCGACATAGCCGGGAGATGAGCGCTCCGCGGTTTCTTCGCATTGCTCCACCATCTGGTGCCGCAAACGGTCTGTAATCTGCGGCGCAGTCAAAATGCTTTCAACGCACGTTGCCATGGCGACTCCCGGTAGGGAAGCGGGATGTAAAATCACCGTTTGCCGCTCGTTGAACCCTTGCACTTACCGTTTGCGCACGGATCACAACGGACGGCCACCGGCTCGTGAGAGTCTTGACGACAATGGAGCCGGTGTACCGTCCGTTCCCGTTTCCTCTACCGCCCCGCACTATAGGCGAACAAAAAGCGAAAGTCAAGCGCAATCTCACGCAGGTAGTGACTCATTTTGGTTTTGGCAGTAAGTAGCGGGAAGTGGCTGTAGGTGGTAGTATCAGTGCATGAGGCGCTCAAGCAAACCGCTCCCCAAAGACTCGAATCAATTGGCCCATGCGATTATGCGGCTGTCCACTGAGGAAGCACCACAATCAGTACGAGAATATCTTGCCAAGATCGGACGCGAAGGCGGTCTTAAAGGCGGGAAGGCCCGTGCACAGGCGCTCCCCGCCAGTAAGAGAAAGGCCATCGCCCGAAAAGCGGCAAAGGCGCGTTGGTCTAAAAAACAGGTATAATCGCGCCGGTTTTGACGCGAGGTAGCGTCTTACCAACGGCCCGCTTCCAGTGACCCCTGCTAAGGCTATTGGGAGCGGGCCTTGTCCTTAATTGAGCCTATGCTGCACGGTAAGTTGCTGCGGCAAGCAGCACAGGCACTAACCCTCCTCATGCTTGTTCCTCCTCCGTGGACTCCTCTGCGGCCTCTTCCTCAACGGGGTGGGCCTGCTCGTACTGCTCTATGCGGTCGAGGAGCTCCAAGACAAACTTGCGGTCTTCGGAAGCCATCCCAAAGAGATCGGCGCTAGCCCCGAGAAACAATTCAATTCCGCCCGCCAACTGCATTGTTTTCATCGGGGCTGCTTGCGGTGAGCCGCCAGCGGCGACTCTCGCGCCGGACTGGGGGCTCTCTCCACCCGGCTTGCTTACGACTTGCCGCTTCTTCCGAGGTGTGGACACTCGTGTCACTTTCAACAAATAGGGCGAGAGCGTGACGCCCGCATACTTAGCTGCTTGCAGGAAGAACGATTTCGCCTTTTCGTGCGTGTCGCCAGTCAGCCCGGATTTCCGCAACTCGGCATCGAGGCTGTTGGGACTCGCGTTCGCAAGCCCAAGCGCGAATAGGTGCGGGTAGCCTTTCTCAAGGAGCTTCTTCACCTGGGCTTGGCGCTCTTTGTCGTCCACGGCCTTCGATAACTCGGCGGTTGGTTTTCCATCCGCAGAGATCAGGCCGAAGAAACGAAATGCCTGCAAGACTTGGCTCTGTGATACGCCAGCCATAGATGGAAAAACGGAGCGATCAATCTGGTTTGGGATTCCGTTTTTCAGAATGTCCAGCGATGAAAGGAACGTCTTGAACGGGACGTAAGGGGGAGTAGTTTTCAGTGATTCTTTTGCGCCTTCGGTTGCCATCGAATCCTCCGTTGGAATGCGCCAGCTATGCGCTAGTAAGCGCATTGTAGCATAGCGTATGCGGAAGTCAATGCTTTAGTGGAGATTTTTTGACGCCTGCCCCGCGATGCCCTAAAATGACCCAAAAGGAGGGCCTATGAAGCCCGGCGATCGTGTATCTGCTAAGGTATTTGGAAACAAGAATGTGGAGCGTATCGTAGTTCAACTTATTGATAACACAGTTGTTATATGCACACAGGAGGAGTGGAAGGCCGCCCACTCGGAAATGCGGAACCCGACTGGTGTGGGCTTCCCTGTCCGAGACGTAAAACCGCTTAGCGCACATAAATAGGTCTTGACAAGCATGAGCCGCTCAAGCATAATTCATCATTATGAACCGCTTGAGCAAGGACAAGCAAGCCCGAATCATCGCCGCTCTGGTGGAAGGAAATTCCATCCGTGCGACGGCCCGCATGTGCGATGTGGCGTTTAACACAGTTCTAAAGCTCCTGCCAGAGATTGGCGCAGTTTGCGAAGAATACCAGCGCCGCGTGTTCCGCAATCTTCCCTGCAAGCGGATTCAGTGCGATGAAATCTGGTCTTTCTGCTATGCCAAAGAGAAGAACGTCCCCGAAGAACTGCGGGGCAAGTTTGGTTATGGGGATGTGTGGACGTGGGTGGCGATTTGCGCGGACACCAAGTTAGTGCCGTGCTGGCGCATCGGCGACCGGAACGCTTGGCACGCGCAGCACTTCATGCACGATCTGGCTTCCCGCCTTGCGAATCGCGTCCAGCTGACCACGGACGGCCACCGCGTTTATCTGACTGCCGTAGAACTAGCGTTCGGAACAGATGTGGACTACGCGATGCTGGTCAAATTGTATGGGAATGACCAGCGTGGCGAAGAAGCCCGCTACAGTCCGCCTGAGTGCATCTCATGCCGGGCAGTTCCAGTCATAGGCAAACCGAAATCGCAGCACATTTCTACTAGCTTCGTTGAGCGCCAAAATCTAACTATGCGAATGAACATGCGCCGCTTTACCCGGCTCACAAACTCGTTTTCCAAGAAGCTGGACAATCACCGTTGGGCCATTGCCCTTCACTACATGCACTATAACTTCTGCCGCGTGCATCAGACGTTGCGCGTCACACCAGCGATGGAAGCGGGCATTTCTGACCATGTTTGGGAAATCAATGAGATTGCTGATTTATTGCGAGAGCGCGAGCAACGAGCCGCCTAATTGTCCATTTTCACACGCAGAAGAGTTGCTAAGCCACTGCTTTTCTGACATGTTCAATGGGTCGTTCGGTGGGGGCGTAGCTCAGATGGACAGAGCGGCCCTTTGCTAATGGGAAGGTCGCCAGTTCGAGTCTGGTCGCCCCCAACCAAACGATTTCGACACGGAGTAGTTGGGCATCGGTAAGCCCTGCGATCCTTAAAATCGCGGTGTCTAGCGGCACTTGTGGGTTCAACTCCCACCTACTCCGTACCAAAAACTTTTTTTATTAACTCCTCTGACTTCCGAAATAGCAGCGTTCACCCTTGGGTTTGGGATACCCTCACCGCTACCAACAACATCATGATGGTAGCACAGAGCTATTGTGTGGGAGTGCGTGTGCGCGCTGTTCATTCAGATTCGCTTATTATTCGCCTTGAAACTGCGTCACTACGCTCACGCACCCTGCGGCGAGTCCAGCCGCTGCTACTCCAGCACCGCGACGATGATCATTTCGTAGGGCAGGGAGGTCGTGATCGAATTGTTTCCATTTTGGCTTACCAGGAACGAAATTCGCTCCAGGTTCACCCGCGGGATTCCCAGCACGTGCAGCCGGTCTCCCTTTTTCAGCGTCTTTGCTTTCTCCGCGGGCGGCGTCCTGGGGACGAACACCATCCGCACCAGCGTTTTCGCGGCAATGTTTCCCTCGGCATCGAACACCTTGGCCAGGACCATGCGCCCGTCGTCGTCGGATTTCACCGGCGCGCCCTGCAGCTCCATGACGAACTCGGCGTAATTGTGTACCACCCTCTTTGCATTGAGGGTCACCTGCGTCGCGTTCATGGCCTGTAGGGTGACGCGCTGCTTGTCGTATTCGCCGAACGCCGTCTTCGCGTCATACGGCTGGAATTGGGGAATCGGTGTGAACGACTTCAGGATGCTCGCATTCCCCACCTGCGTGATCGGGTGAATCTCGAAGACGTGCGCCGGGTTCGTGTCCGCCGGAGTTGGAACCGTATTCCCCTGCACCTGCTGCGTCGCCGATGGGTGTTCGAACCAGAACCGCCACGCTCCGGTCACGCTGATCTCCTGTCCGTTTCCCTTATTCTGCTTGACCAGAGTGCGCGCCGGCTGCTGCGACCCCTGCGCCGCATTGACGATCTCCGCCACAAGCGGCAGCCCGACATCCTGCTGCGCCCGTCCGGACATGTGCAGGTCGCCGTCGTCCCCGTCGCTCCCGATGCTATTGGGCGAGTCATGGGCACGGTCAATCTTGAACAGCATCGTCAGTGTGGCCCGGTTCTTGTATTTCTCGATGAACGCCTGTTTCAAGACAACGGTCCCCGCCTGCAGCAGATTCGGGTACAGGAGAAGACCGAACGACGCCGCCAGTGCAAGTGCGCTTCGATAGCGTTGTCTCATCGCCGCATCTCCCGATCAGGCAGCCTGCGGCTGCTTTTCGGACGGCGAGCGCCCCGCCATCCGCAGGTTCAGCTTCAATAGCTTCTGCAGCGCGTCGAACCACAAGGGTGCGCCGAACGACACCGCAATCGCGCTCAGCAGCCAGCCGAAAAAGTGCATCGAGAGCAGCCCGCCGATCCAAGCAAAGAATGCGCCTGTGTGGGAAGTATTTTCTTTCTCTGCCTTTTCGCGAAGAGCGCGCAGCGTCTGGAAATCCGCCGACCACCCGACAAGCTGTCCGAGAAGGCCTCTTTCTTCCTCGGTCAGGGCAGACGCGCTGGTAGTTTTCTTCTCTCCTGCCGCCTTATCCACCGGCGCTGTCGGGATGGGCGATTCCGGGTCGGTGTACTCCCAGTTCGGCCCGGTGCGCTCCCGCACTTTCGCTTGTTCCACGACTGCCGCCCGCAACGCGGGATTCGTCCACAGCCGTGTGAGCAGTTGCAACGTGTCCGCGTTGGCGAAGAGCACTACCACGACGGCTACGCCGATGGTGATCTTTTGCAGCTTGCGCTTGTACCAGCCGCCTACCCGGTCCATCGTTTCG
>JBGQHF010000128.1:0-8044 GCA_041497835.1 Terriglobia bacterium | reverse complement strand
GCATGGATGTGTCCGAAACGACCAGAGCGTCCGCCTGCAGCTTGGCTTTGTTCTTCTGGACATAATCCCAGAGGCTCACGCTGCCGACTTCCTCTTCTCCTTCGATCAGAACCTTTACATTGATGGGCAGCTTTCCGTGGATACGCTGCAGCGATTCGAGCGCCTTCAGGTGCACATGCACTTGGCCCTTGTCGTCCGCAGTCCCCCGGCCAAACAGCTTGCCATCGCGGACGTTGGGCTCGAACGCCGGCGTGGTCCACAGCTCGAGCGGCTCGGGGGGCTGCACATCATAGTGGCCGTAGAAGAGAATCGTCGGCTTCCCCGGAGCCTCCAGGGATTCGGCATAGACGAGCGGGTGAAGACTGGTCGGGACAATCTCCACGGTCTTGAACCCTGCGCCGCGGAGATTTCCGGCGACCCAGTTGGCAGCGCGCTCGATGTCGGGCTTGTGTTCGCGTTTCGCGCTGATACTGGGAATACGCAGGAACTCGCAGAGTTCCTGGAGATGCTGTTCGCGCCGCGATTCAATGTGTTCGGCAAGATTCATAGAAGGCCCTCAGGCACAAGTCCTTTCCGGAGAAGATAAAACTAGACGTGCATCGAACTGCGGCGAAGGTGTGAAAGAGTATTCGAGGAACCGCCTGCAGCCGCCGAAAGCATTCTATGATTCTACACCTGCCGCACACAAGAGCAGGAGGGAACGGGTTGTGTTTCGGGAACAACTGGACGGCGGGACAATTGACGCTGCCCCTTCCCCGGCTGAAGATGGCCTCATGAGCCACGCCACGTATACGACGCCGCGCCGCAGCGCACGTGTCTTTCACCGGATGCGCATTCAAGCGCAGGGCCGCGGGCACGATGGCCGCAAATTCCGCGAAGTCTGCGAAACCGTGGTCGTCAGTGTTCACGGCGGGCTGATATACCTGAAGCATGAGGTCAAAAACGGCGAGATACTCGTCCTCGTCAACCCGGAAACCCAAGATGAATTGGAGTGCCGCGTCGTCTTCCTCGGCGATGCCGCCGAGAAGGGCCAGCGCGTCGGCGTGGAGTTCCTCACTCCCGCACCCCGTTTCTGGGGCATTGATTTCGAGGCGCCCCCGTCCTCACCGGGCGACGGCCTTTTCGGCCGCACTAAAGTTCCCGAAGCAACCTCGTAAGTAACTTTGCGCCCGGGCAAACCTCCGATTAGACTGTGGGTGGAGGAGTGGGTGAGTGGTTGAAACCGGCGGTCTTGAAAACCGTTAGGCTCGAAAGGGCCTCGGGGGTTCGAATCCCTCCTCCTCCGCCAGCCTCTTCTGACCATCGATCTCCGCAGAACGGCTCTCGATTCGTTTATCTTTTCGCTATGGAACCGAAAGAGGTTCCAGCGGACTGCGGTGCCTGCCGATAGAATGAAGGTGCAAGCTCGCCATGCCATTTTTCCGCAAGTACGGTTGGGTGGTCGTAGTCTGGGTTGTCATTCTGGGCGGGTACGCGGTTTGCTCGTTGACCCTAAAGCCCGGAGGTTCCCTGACCACCACGGGCGACTTGGTTCAATCTATCGTGCCGCTCCTGGCAAACGCTGGGTTGCTCCTCAACGCAGGGACCCCGCACTGGCGGAGGAACATCTTCTGGATGTTTCTGGCCCTGGGTTGCACACTGTGGATGATCGGGCAGTTTCAGTGGACCTATTACGAAGTCTATCTCCACCGGCCATTGCCGGAACTCTACCCGGGCGACGTCATTTTCTTTCTCCGCGGGATTCCCTTCATGGCCGCGCTGGCTCTACAGCCCCACCGGCGGCGTGGGGAGACCGGAATGGGGTACAGCTATCTTGATTTTGCACTGTTGCTGATGTGGTGGACGTTTCTCTACGCGTTCATCGTGTTTCCCTGGATGTACGCCACACCTTCGCTCGGGCACTACAACTACAGCTACAACCTTCTCACGAATGTCCAGAATATGCTGATTGTGGGGGGATTTGGTTTTCTCTGGCTGCGGGCCCGCGAGGCCTGGCGAATGGTGTACGCTCATTTGTTCGCAGCCTCCGCACTCTACATGCTCGCTTCCCTGACCTTGAATGTGGCGATTGACGAGCACAGGTACACGACCGGCAGCCTGTATGACCTGCCCATGCTCGCGTCGTTCCTCTGGCTGGGAACCGCGGGACTGGTGGCATACCGTTGCGGCACCGCGCTGGAGACGTCCGCGGACGATCCGGGGGAGTCGAGCGATTCGGCCGCGTCGCGCGGCGAAAATGTCCTGGCTTCGCGCCTCGCCACGGTAGCGGTGCTTTCGCTGCCGCTTTTCGCCCTGTGGACCCTCGGATTGAGCGGCGATTCCGAGCAAGTGCGCGAGTTCCGCCTCCTGGTCACTCTGGGGGCGATGCTGCCGCTCACATCGCTGGTCTTTCTGCGCCAGCATCTCGCCGACGCCGAGCGCATCCGCCTTCTCGCCCACTCTGAACATTCCATCGAAAATCTGCAGCGGCTGCAGGCACAACTGGTCCACTCGGAAAAGCTCGTGTCCCTCGGCCAGTTGGCAGCGGGTGCGGCGCACGAGATCAACAACCCGCTGACAGCCATTCTCGGGTTCTCGGATCTTCTCGCGGACGATCCCGCCCTTCCGGAGAAAGCGCGGAATATCTCGGCAAAGATTCGCGAGCAAGCACGGCGCACAAGAACCCTCGTCAGCAACTTGCTGAGCTTTGCGCGGCAGACGCCCAGCGAACGAACGCTACTGGACATCAATACCGTGGTGAACAACGCCGTGCAGCTCCGCGCGCTCGATTTGCGCGCATCCACCCGCATCGAGCTTCAGCTCGAATCCATCCTGCCGGGCGTCCGCGGGGACGGCAATCAATTGATGCAGGTGTTTTTCAATATTCTGAGCAATGCGGTGGACGCGATGGAAGCGAAGGGCGGCGTCCTGACGATCAAGACCATGCGCGACCGTGCAAATGTCGTCGTTCTCTTCTCCGACACGGGGCCCGGCCTCAAGGATCCCAATAGGGTTTTCGATCCCTTCTACACGACTAAGCCGGTCGGCAAAGGCACCGGTCTCGGCCTGAGCATCTGCTACGGCATCGTTGAGAAGCATGGCGGGAGGATCACCTGCTACAACCGCCCCGAAGGCGGCGCCGTATTTCGCATCGAGCTGCCGGCGGTGCTCGCCGCGTTTTCCGCGCGTGATCTCCAACCGGCTTCCGCAACGCCCCAGCCCTTGAAGAAGTCCTGACGCCGACGGCGCGGCAGATTCCGCATTGCGAGCCGCGCGGGCGCCGCCAATCTGTTCGCGCAGCCGTGATACATTCTCAAGGTCGCACTGGAGAACGCAAAGGCATGGCGGACCCCGCGATCCTCACCGAAGCGCTTTCTCGGCAATTTGGCAGCCTCATCGCAGTTGACGCAATCCATCTCACGGTTCAGCCGGGGCAATTCTTCGGATTTCTGGGGCCGAACGGAGCCGGAAAATCCACAACGATCAAAATGCTCACGGGGTTGCTGGCACCCACCTCCGGCCGCATGCGCATTCTCGGACTCGATTTCGCCGCGCACTCACTCGAAATCAAACGCCAGATCGGCGTCGTGCCCGAAGGCATGGGCCTCTTTGAACGCCTTACCGGCGCCGAGTATCTGGATTTTGTCGGCCGGATGTACGGACTGGACCGGGCGACCACGGCGCAACGCACCGCCGAGCTGCTCGATTTCATGCAGCTCGCCGACCGACCGAAATCGCTCATCGCCGATTACTCCCACGGAATGCAGAAAAAGCTGGCCCTTGCGGCCTCGGTCATCCACCGGCCGAAGGTTTTGTTTCTGGACGAGCCCTTCGAAGGAGTGGACGCACTGGCCGCCGGCGCGCTGAAGCAGCTCCTCGCGCGGATGACGGAGAGCGGCGCGACGATTTTCCTGACGTCGCACGTGCTCGAAATCGTCGAGCGGCTCTGCAGCCACGTGGCGATCATTCACAAGGGGCGGCTCGTCGCGCAGGGCTCGCTCGCAGAACTCCGCGCGGGAATCTCCGGCACCGAGGGAAGCAAAATGACCCTCGAGGAGATTTTTCTCTCTGTGGTCGGCCGCGACGGCGCCACGCAATCCCGTCCCGAGGAGCTGTCGTGGCTGACCTAGCGCATCCGCTCGGGATTGCAGCTCAGATTCGGCTCATCGCCGGCTTGCGCTGGCGCATGGTCTGGAACGGCCTGCGCCGGCAGAACTCCAAAATGGACACGATCGGGATGATGATTGCAGGCGTGTTTGGCGCCATCCTGGTGATTGGTCTGTGCTTTGCCTTTGCCGCGGGCGCCTATGCGTTTGTGCTGCGGGGAAGCGTCGAGTGGCTCGGACTTCTCTTCTGGGGCATTTTCCTTTTTTGGCAGGTTTTCCCGATATTCGCCGCCGGATTTGGGCAACAGTTTGAGTTTCGCAGTTTGCGCCGTTATCCGTTGAGCCTCGGCGCGTTTTACTCCATCAGCCTGGCGTATGGGCTCGCGGACTTTGCTGCTGTGGCGTCGCTTTGCTGGCTCCTGGCGATGACTCTCGGAGCGACCGCGGCGCGGCCGGATTTGCTTCCCGCAATGGTCTTCGTCTGCGGACTCTTCCTGCTCGCCAACGTGACACTGGAACGCCTACTCGGCTCCTGGCTCGAACGCCTGCTCGCTCGGCGTCGCACTCGCGAGCTGGTTTTCGCTCTCTTTATTCTATTGTGTGTTTCCGCGCAATTCGTTGCGCCAGCCGTTGAGAAGTGGGGCTCGTCTGCGGCCCCGCGGGTGCAGCGCGTATTGCCCATCTTCGCCGTTTTCCCTCCCGGCCTGGCGGGGCGCGCGATCTCCTCAGCGGCGAGTAGTCATTTCGCCTCGACGCTTTTGTACTTCGCGGGGATTGGCGCTTACGCGCTCCTCGCCGGAACGCTGCTCTGGCTGCGCCTCTCCGCACAGTATCGCGGGGAGGATTTGAGTGAGACGGCGGCGCCCTCGATCGCGCGTGGGTCCGCGGCAGCTGCAATAACTACCGCAGCGGCGCAGGATTTACGATGGCTTTCGCCCCAGGTGGGGGCCATGCTGAGGAAAGAATTCCGCTACCTCAGGCGCAATAGCTTCGCGTTTCTGAATCTTCTGCTGCCGCCAATGTTTGTCCTCCTCCTGAGCTCGCAGATCGGGATGATATCGCGGCGGCACCCGAATGCAATGTCGCAAGGCGTTCCAGTGGATCTGCTTTTCCCCGGCATGCTCGCCTATCTGATTCTCATCCTCACCGCACCGGCGTACAACTGCTTTGCCTACGAGAGCCACGGCATCAAGACGCTTTTTACCTCACCCCTGCGGTTTCGGGACGTGCTCGTGGGGAAGAATCTGTTGCTGCTGGGAACGCTGACGGCGGAGATCGCGCTGTGTATCGGCACGCTGGCGTTGCGGGTTGGGATCCCTCCCCCTCCGCAGTTTATCGCCACGCTGGTCGCAATCGTGTTTTCCGTGAGCGGCCAGCTCATCATCGCCAACTGGTCCTCGCTCAATTTCCCACGCAAGCTGGAATTCGGGTCCCTGCGCAATCAGCGCGCTTCCGGTATGGCCGTGTTGCTGGCCTTCGGAACGCAGATCGTTCTCGGTGCCGCCTGCGGCGTCGTGTTCCTCGCGGGCCGCTGGTCCGGCAATCCCTGGCTGCCTGCAGGGATTTTTTCATTGCTGGCGGTGGCTACGGTGGGTGGATACTTTTCCTCGCTCGAACCCCTGTCGCAGCTCGCCGAAAAGAAACGGGAGGTACTCCTTGATGCACTTTGCCGGTAAGCCTGCACGGTTCTATTCAAAATATTTTAGGAGCGCGGCCGGCCATGCCGCCGCATGCGGCGCGCTGCTGTCGCTCTTGCTGTTCCTGCCGGCAGCGTCGCGCGCACAAGACGAGCTTTCCCGGTTTGTGGCGATACCCGCAGTACCAGGGTACGAACAGGAACTGGCAAAAGAACTCCGCGCGGAAGTTAAAAATTTTTCTCCGAAGACGGACAATCTAGGAAACGTTTACGTCACACTGGGAAGCGGAGCGCCGCACCGGCTGATCGCCACAGCGGTGGACGAGCCGGGCTACGTCGTCAGCGCGATCACGCCGGATGGCTTTCTGCGTGTACAGCGGCTGCCGCAGGCAGCGCCGCATCCGGCCTTCGACTTGCTGCACTTCGCACAGCCTGTGTGGGTGATGACGCGAAGCGGCAAAAAGGTTTCGGGCGTGTTCGCGGGGCTCTCCGTGCACCTGCAAACTGCGCGGCAGAACGCTCCAAAGATGAACCATCCCGACGAAATGTACGTGGACATCGGCGCATCCAGCGCGGAAGAAGTTCGCGCGGCCGGCGTGGACGTCCTGGATCCGGTCACACTGAATCGAATGGTGCGTTCGGTCGGGACCTCTTCGGCGACGGCCCCCGCTATCGGGGATCGGTTCGGCTCTGCTGTCCTAACAGGTCTTCTTGCAGCCCTGCATGCGGGAAATGCGAAACCCGGCGGGACGCTCACGGTCGCGTTCGTCGCCCAGCAATGGGCGGGCGGGAGAGGTTTGGACCGGCTGCTGAACGAATTGCATCCAGATGAGATGATTTATGTCGGCCGGCTGTTACCGCCTCGCGGCGCGCCGAGTAACGCCGCCTCGCCGACGACAGGAAAGCGAGCCATCCCGGGGAGCGGCGCCTTATTGGGAGTATCCGATCCGAAAGCGTCTCTTGCGAACTTCCCATCAGAGCTGAAGAAGCTCGCCGACGACAATCATCTCGCGGTAAATCTCGAAGTTTCCGCGCCACCGCGCATTGCAGGGACTGCGGCGGCCGCCTTTCCGCAGCGTTTTGCGCAGCTTGGCGTGCCCACGCTCTTTCCCGTCACCCCTGGGGAGACGCTCGATTCCCTGGATGTGGGTACGCTCGGTGAATTGCTCTACCGGTACGTCACCGGAGCCGCCCCTGCCCGGACTGGGAGCGGGGGCGTGGCTGGGAGCACCGGCGCCAATCTCCCTCCTCTCCTCGGAGAGCTCGTCGAAGCATACGGTGCAAGCGGACATGAAGAAAACGTGCGCGAAAAAATCCAGGGGCTGCTTCCGGCATTGGTAAAGACGGAAACCGATGCCGCGGGCAATCTGATTCTGCACCTGGGCGATGCCAAGCCGGGTGCGAAGACACCGCGAATCGTCTTCGTCGCGCACATGGACGAGATCGGCTACGAAGTTCGCTCGATTGAATCGGACGGGCGGTTGCTCGTGGACGTGCTCGGCGGCGGCTACACCGAATACTTCCTCGGACACGCGGTGCTCGTGCACACAGCGCAAAGGCGGATTGGAGGAGTGCTCGAATTGCCGACGGGCTGGGATCAGACCGGCTTCGAATGGCCGCGCAATGCGCGCTCCATGGACGAGGCTGTTCACGTATATCTGGGAACGAAATCAGCCGAAGAGACGCTGAAGCTGGGCATCAAGTCCGGCGACTGGGTAACCATTCCGAAGGAATATCGCCCGCTTCTGGGCACACGGGCCAACGGCCGCAGCTTCGACGACCGCGTCGGATGCGCCGCGCTCGTTCAGGCTGTTCGTGCTCTGGGGCCGTCGTTGCCGGGCCGTGACGTCACGTTTATCTGGTCCACCGAAGAAGAAGTCGGCCTGAAAGGCGCCGCCGCTGCGGCGGAGCGCATGGCGAAAGAAGGCCACGCGCCCGACTTTGTTTTTGCCATTGATACGTTCGTGAGCTCAGATTCGCCGCTGGAATTGAAACGTTTTGGCGACGCCGAGGTTGGCAAGGGCTTTGTGGTTCGCGCCGTGGACAATTCCAACATCGCGCCGCGGGAATACGTGGACCGCGTCGTCAAGCTCGCGCGCGAAAACAAAATCGCGGTGCAATATGGAGTAACCGGCGGGGGAAACGACGGGTCGGCCTTCTTGCGTTACGGTTCGGTGGATGTCGCGCTGGGTTGGCCGCTGCGCTACTCGCATTCGCCAGGCGAGGTCATCGACACGCGCGATCTCGACGCCCTGTCGAGAATCGTCGCAGTGCTGGCAAGGAGTTGGTAAGAACGATAGTCAGTTGCCGGAACGCAGCGTGC
>JBGQHF010000127.1:0-8163 GCA_041497835.1 Terriglobia bacterium | reverse complement strand
TGCACGGAGGAGTGCTGGCGGCGCTGGCGGACAGCGCGGCGGCGATTGCGGCCTACACGGTGCTGCGGCCGGGAGTCGAGCTGGCGACGGTAGAGATGAAGATCAATTTCCTGGAAGCGATCGGCGACGGGCATGCACGGGCGGTGGGCAGAGTGCTCCGCGCGGGACGGAATTTCGTGGTGACGGAATGCGAAATCCGGACGAGGAAGGGCCGGCTGGCGGCCAAAGCGCTGCTGACGTTTGGCGCGGCATCGGGACGATCGCTGCGTGAGACGTAGAGATGCGGAGTTTGAACGCTTTATCCGGATAGATTTGCGGGCGCAGAGCCCGCCGCCGGGACGACGAATGAGATGCACTGCGGGCGCGGAATGAACCGCGCCCGCCAACCAAATGGGGGCGGCGCCCTATTCGTTTCCGTTGTTGGACGAGCCCTCTTCGCCTTCCTTGAAAACGTACTTGATGGCCCGCTTGAAAATGAGCAGATTCGGGCTGCCGGAGCGGGTCAGCTTGATGCAGTCGCGGTCATACCACTCGACAGTGCCATGCAGCGCCTCGCCGTCCATGAGGACGATGCTCATGGGGGTGTGAGACTGCATCTGCTTGACCCAATAAAAATTCTCAGCGTGGGTCACCTCGGGAGGCGCGGGCTTCTTGTTTGGCGCTGGAAGATGGATGGAACGCCCGGGGACTTGTTCTTTTGGATCCGGGAAAGCGGGACGGATTAGCCTGCGGTTCACCATGAAAGCTCCTCGACAATGTAAAACTCAGGGCGGTGCCTTGCTGGGGAATTGGACGCACCAGATTGGCAGTAGGTTACACCGAGAATGAGATGGAGCGAAAGAGATTATTGCAATGTGACGGTCATCACAAAAGGCGTGGCGCGCCGGGCGGAGGAGCGGCGGAGAGCTCCGCGGCAAGAGCGTCCAGGCCGAGCTGGCGGCTGAGATTGCGGCGCGCGCCGGCTGCGAGGTCGTCGATGCCGGCGACAGCGCGCGAAACCCAGTGAGAGTCAACGCTGCGGCTGAGGGTTTCGAGCTCGCGGGCGAGCGCGGGGTTGCGGAGGAGAGGCTGCTTCACGCCGGCGGTGAGCTCGAGAAGATCGGTGAGAACCGTATAGAAAACGGCGAGCTGCTGATCGAACGGGGTTTCGCGATTCTTGGCGAGGGCGGCGGTTTGCGCGAAAAGCTGAGCGAAGCCGGTGCCGCGGGCGGCGGATTCAAGAATGCGCAGGGCGTCGCGGCGGAGTTTCGATTCGGCTTCGACGTCCATGGCCATGGCCAGGCCGGGACTCCCTTCGGAGAGCTGCGCGGCGAGCTTGAGATCGGCGCCTTTGCGTTCACCGCGCTGGCGGAGGAGATCTTCCACTTCGGAAACTTCCAGCGGAGCGAAATGGAATTGAAGGCAGCGGGAGACGATGGTCAGAAGGAGCGAGGACGGGGAAGGCGCGAGGAGGATGAGCGTGGAGGTGGCGGGCGGCTCCTCAAGAATTTTGAGGCAGACGTTGGCAACGTCCCAGCGCATGGTGTCGGCACCATCGAGGATGAAGACGCGTCGCTTGCCCTGGGGAGTGAAATAGGCGGCGCGCTGCAGGGCGCGAATCTGGCCGATGCGAATCATGGGGCGGGCCACGGGGGTGCGGAGGCGGACGGGATCGGGCACGAGAACCCAGACGTCGGGATGCGTTTGGAGAATGAGGGGCATGCGCTCGACCATCGCGGCGTCGGCGCTCTCACCGCGCTCGGCGAGGCCCTGGTCGATGAGCGGAGCGGGCTGCGCGAGCAGGGCGATGCGACGGCAGGGAGCGCACTCGCCGCAGAAGTCGTCGGCGAGACGCTCGCAGTTGGCGGCCTGGGCAAACATGCGGGCGAGGGTGAACTTGCCGAGGCCGCGCGGGCCGGTGAAGAGAAGCGCGTGGGGAACGCGGCCGGTGCGGAGAGCGCCGCGGAGGGCCGTGACGATGGGTTCATTACCGTGGAAGTCGGAGAAGGGCATGGGGTGGCCTACGGTTGCGAAGCGCGCGCGGCAGGAGCGGCGAGCACCGGCTCGATGGCGGCAAGGACTTCGCGGGAAATCTCCGCGGGCGGACGCATGGCCGCACGAGCGGCATCGTAGCATTCGATGCGGACCCAATGGGGGCGGCGAGAGAGCTCGTCGTAGATGGAGGCGGCTTCTTCCAGATGGCGGATGCTGGCTTCCAGGAGGTCGCGGCGGGCGGAGGTGTAGGAACGCGCGGCCTTTTGCGCGATCAGTGCGTGCGCCTCTTGCGGCGGAACGCGGAGATAGATGACGCGCGATTCGCGGGGAAGGGCGTAGATGGTGTACTCGAGATGCTCGATCCAGGCGATGAAGGCTTCCCGTTTTTCGCGCGGGGCGCGCGCGGACTGATGAGCGAGATTGGAGCCGATGTAACGGTCGGCGAGGACGATGGAGCCCGCGGCGAGGGCGGCTTCGAGGCGCGGCCTGGCTTCGAAGCGGTCGCCGGCATAGAGAAGCGCGGAGAAGTGCGGGTCCACGGCTTCGAGCGGACCGAGTTCGCCGTTGAGGAATTGGGCGACCATGCGGCCGAACCAGGAATCGTATTGCGGGAAGGCCACGCGAAAAACGGAATGGCCGCGCGCGGCAAGGGTTTTTTCGAGGAGATCGACCTGGGTGCGTTTGCCGCTGCCGTCAATGCCTTCGATGGCGATGAATTTGCCGGGATGAGTCATGGACATGCAGAGTCTAACCGCAGAGCGAGGGCAGAGCAACGGCGACGGCGCGTGAGTGTCTGAGAATGCCGGCGGGACGCCGGCGCTACGGGAAAGAAAGAGAGTGAGGACAGGCAAGAATGCCTGTCCTACCGGCAAACTGTTAGGATTCTCATGCGATATGAGCGGCGAACAGATTCGGGACAATCTGCGGGCGATTGAGGAGAGGATTGCGCGGGCGGCGGGGCGCGCTGGGAGGCGGCCGCCGGAGGTCACGCTGGTGGGGGTGTCGAAGATGTTCCCAGCGGAGAGCATACGGGTGGCGTATGCGGCGGGTGTGCGGGATTTTGGCGAGAATCGCGTGCAGGAGTGGGAAGGGAAGCGAGGCGCGGTCGAGGATTTGCCGGCGACGTGGCATTTGATCGGGCATTTGCAAAGCAACAAGGCGGGGCGGGCGGCGCGGCTTTTTGAGAGCGTGGATTCGGTGGATGATTTTGAGGTGGCGCAGCGGCTGGACCGCGCGAGGGAGGAAATGGCCGCGGCAAGCAAACTGCGCGTCTTGATCGAAGTGCGGCTGGCGCCGGAAGAGACGAAGCACGGAGTCGAGGCGGCGGAGTTGCCGGGTTTGGCGGAGAAAATTCTAACGCTGCCGCGGCTGGAGCTTGCGGGGCTGATGTGCATTCCGCCTTTCGTGGAAAATCCCGAAGAGGTGCGGCCGTATTTCCGGCGGCTGCGGGAATTGCGGGTTGGGCTCAGCAAGCGATTGGGGCGAGCGTTGCCGGTGCTTTCCATGGGGATGTCGCACGATTTTGAAGTGGCGATCGAAGAGGGAGCGACGGAAGTGCGCGTGGGGACGGCGCTGTTCGGAAAACGGACGGCGGAGAGATGAGGAAGGCGTGATCGAAATCCAACAGAGAAAGGGCGCGGTGGTGGTGGCGGTGCGGGTGCAACCGCGGGCCAGCCGAGACGAGGTGGCGGGCGAGTGGGCGGGCGCGCTGAAGATCCGGTTGCAGGCTCCGGCGGTGGAAGACCGCGCGAATGAAGCGCTATGCGAATTCCTGGCGCGGCTTTTGAAAACGCCGAAGTCGGCTGTTAGAATCCTGAGCGGCGAACGCGGGCGCAGCAAACGGGTGGAGATTCGCGGGGTGACGGCGCAGCAGCTCGAAGCGCTTTTGCAGCAAGAAGCATGAGGAAACGATTCAGAAATACACACGGGCTTTCCGCGCATTCTTGATGGAGCTGCGGAGCGAAAGGCCGAAGCAAGAAAAGGAAGAAAAATCCCCCGGTCTGAAGACCGCGGCTACAAGGACGAGATATGACAGTGGACATTTCCGCCGTACAGGCTGACTTGCGGGCGGCGAAGCTGGACGGCTGGCTGTTCTACGATTTTCGCGGGCGGGACCCCATCGCGCACCGGGTGCTGCAGTTGCCGGAAGGGATGCGCACGCGGCGGTGGTACTACTTCGTGCCGGCGAAGGGCAGCCCGCGGAAGCTGGTGCACCGGATCGAGACGGCGTCACTTGCGGCGCTGCCGGGAGAAACGCTGTACTACGCGGGTCAGGACGAGCTGAAGAAAAACCTGCGCAAGCTGCTGGGGCGGGCGAAGACAGTGGCGATGCAGTATTCGCCAAAGAACGCGATTCCGTATGTGGCGATGGTGGATGCGGGCACGATCGAGCAGGTGCGCGGCGCGGGCGCGAAGGTGGTGAGCTCGGCGGACTTGGTGCAGAAGTATGAAGCGTGCTGGAGCGACGCGCAGCTCGAGTCGCACCTGGCGGCGGGGCGGGAGGTGGACCGCATCGTAAGGGAGGCGTTTGCGTACGCGGCGCGCTGCGTGCTGGGAAAAAAGGCGGTCACGGAATACGACCTGAAGCAGTGGATTCTGGCGGCCTTTGAGGCGGCCGGATTGCGCACGGACGAGGGGCCGGACATCGCGGTGAACGCGAATGCGTCCGATCCTCATTACTGCCCGGTGCGGGAGCACGCTTCGCCGATCCGCGAGGGGGATCTGCTGCTGCTGGACGTGTGGGCGAAGCAGAAAAAGGCCGGAAGCGTTTATTACGATGTGACGTGGGTGGGGTATGTAGGTGAAAGCGTGCCGGAGAAGCACGCGAAGATTTTCCGGATCGTGCGGGAGGCGCGGGACCGCGCGCTGGAGTTCATCCGCGAGGGCTTCGCGGCGGGGAAGCCGCCGCAGGGATGGCAGGTGGACAAAGTCACGCGCAGGGTGATCGAGAAAGCGGGATATGGAAAGTATTTCTTTCACCGCACCGGGCACAGCATTGGAGAGGCGGTGCACGGAAACGGTGCGAACATGGACGGGATGGAAACGCACGACGTGCGGCACCTGATTCCGCGGACGTGCTTTTCGATCGAGCCGGGGATTTATCTGCCGGAATTCGGGATACGCAGCGAGTTCGACGTGTATATTGATGGGCGCGTCGCGCGGATTACCGGCGCGGTGCAGACTGAAATTCTGCCTCTGCTGGCGGGACAATGACGGACCTGGAGAAGAAACCGAACGGGGAAGCGGCGCAGAGTCCGGGGGGCGAGGGTTATGCGCTGGGAGTGGCCATCGCGGGATGGCTGGTGCCCGGGCTGGGCCACGCCCTGCAGAAAATGTGGGGCCGGGCGGCGGCGTGTTTTCTATGCGTGGCGCTGCTGGTGGTGGTGAGCGCGCGATTGCGCGGAAACGTGTTCACGTCCACGGCGAATGATGCGTTCGACACGCTGGGCTATGTCGCGGATCTGGGAACGGGGAGTTTTTATCTTCTGGCGCGGGCACTGGAAGCGGATGGATCGGATGTGTCCAGGGCGGAAGGGGATTACGGGACGCGGTTTCTTGCGACGGCCGGGGTGCTGAACCTGCTGGCGGCGCTGCATGCGTATGAAACCGCGCGGGGGAGAAAAGCCTAGGCCGGCGCTGATCCGCGATGCTGACACACTTTCAAGGGATGCTGCTGTTTGCGGTGGTTGTTTCGGTGGCGTTCGGGTTCCTGAGCCGGCGGGGGCCGCTGGAGCGGGTGAAGTACATAGTGTGGTGCCTCTTCCTGTTTCTGCTGGTCGGCGTGGCGGTGGGCTGGGCCATGTATCCGTTTTCCCGGTGAGAGGGAGCATCGCGAGCCTCGGCTCACGCAAGGTTTCGCAAGACGCCAGTTTTCCGCTCGATTTGACAGTGTTTTTGCACGGATGCTAAAGTCACTACATCGGGCCGAGGTAGCTCAGTGGTAGAGCAGCCGATTCGTAATCGGCAGGTCGCGAGTTCAACTCTCGCCCTCGGCTCCAGAGTTTCCCTCCTAGATCGCTGCGATTGAACCGCCCCACCGGAGTGCCGGGAGACAATCTGTCCGGCCCTGGTTTTGAAAAAACTCGCTTTCTTGTTGACACCCGGTGAAAAGGTGTGATACATGGGCGGCATAAAGGGGAGGGTGGTCTAGTTTTCCACTCCCTTGTTCTGCGGAAACTTTAGAAAACCAAGTGAAAGGCGAAGAGCGTTTGTCCGCGCGAATCGCCGCGGGTATGGCTTTTGAGTTGCGTGGGGACTCAGCGAGTCAGGCAAATGAGGGGAATCAAATCGGAGGAGGTGTGTGGTGGGAGCATTCGATTCTAAAGTAAGAGCGTGTGTAGTTCTGATTCTCGCCCTCCTGGTTGCGAGTGGAACGGTGTGGGGGCAAACGGGCACGTCAACGGTTCGCGGAGAAATCTCGGACGCGCAGGGCAAGATGGTGTCTGGCGCGACGGTAACTCTGAAGAACACGAGTACAGGATTCACGCGGAGCCAGGCAACAGGCGCGGCCGGCGGGTATAGCTTTGAACTGATTCCGCCGGGGGATTACACGCTCGAAGTGGAAGCGAGGGGATTCAAGAAGACGGTCAGGAATGTGACCGCGCTGGTCGGCTCCACGAGCACGGCGGATTTGCAACTGGAAGTAGGAAGCGTTAGCCAGGTGGTGCAGGTGGAGGCGGGCGCCGCGGTGGTGGCCATCAATACCGAGGATGCGACGCTCGGAAACAACTTCGAAAACTCTCAGATCATGGGGTTGCCTCTCAAAGACCGGAATATCCTCGGACTTCTGACTCTGCAGCCTGGCGTGACCTATGCCATTGACCCCACTAGCACGACAAGCGGTTCTGTCAATGGGGCGCGGTCCGACCAGTCCAACCTGACGCTGGATGGTGTGGACATCAATGAAGCCCAGACCAGTCGCGTGAACGAGCCGGTTTTGCGGCTCAATGCCGAGGCCACCGAGGAGTTCCGTCTCACAACCCTGAACGCGACTGCGAGCCAGGGAAGGTCTTCGGCGGCACAGGTGAACCTGGTCACCAAGGGCGGCACGAACAATTTCCATGGCGCCGGGTTTGAATCCTACCGGAGCACGGGGTGGACCTCCAACAGCTTCTTCAACAACCGGATCATTGATCCCAAGACGGGGCAGCCGCTTCCGAGGCCCAAACTCATACGCCATACGTATGGCGGCGGGGTCGGAGGGCCGATCATCAAGGACAAACTGTTTTTCTTCTACAGCTATGAGGGAAATCGCGAGGCCAAGCAGGACACATCCGTGCGAGTGGTTCCGCTGCCCAGCATGGGGCAAGGGATAATGAACGTCTTGGCGAAAAATTGCCCGACGCCGACAACCTGCGGACCCGACACACTGGTAAGCTATAGTCAAGCTCAGCTGACCAGCATTTATTCGGCCGTGGGTCTTAATCCGGCAGCATTGGCCGTTTTTGCCAACGCCGCGAGCAAGTACCTCGCGAATGACTTCACGGTCGGCGACAGTACGGCCACTCGGCTTTTGAACACGGCGGGCTTCCGGTTTAACTCACCGAACACTCGCAAGGATAATTCCCACGTCTTGAAATTGGATACAAACCTGACGAGCAAGCAGAGCGCGTTTATCCGGCTCAATTATATCGTTGACCACGACACAGCGGCACCGCCGCAATTTCCGGATACGCTCATTCCAACAGTATGGTCGCACCCGTGGGGATTCGTCGCGGGCCACACGTGGACGATGGGCAACAATTGGGTGAACAGTTTCCGGTACGGGCTGACGCGGCAGGCGTTCAGCCAGATCGGAGATCTCAATAAGAATCAAATCATCTTCCGGTTTGTGTTCTCGAATATCAACAATCCGGCAGTTACGACGCTCTCCCGGAGAACGCCGGTTCACAACATCCTTGATGACGTCTCGTGGGTGAAGAACAAGCACACGATTCAAATGGGGACGAATATCCGGGTGATCAGCAATAACCGGGTCAGCTTTGCGAATGCCTTCGATAACGCGGTAACGAATCCGTCCGGTTACCAACAAGGTGGGAACGTAGTTTCGGATCCAATCGACTCTAACATCAAGGCCACACTCGGACCTACGTGGCAGCTTAGTTCAGTCAGCGAAGCCCAGAACGCGGGCACGGCGCTCATCGGGCGATTCTCCCAATACACTGTTAACCTGACCTACGACCACTCCGG
>JBGQHF010000126.1:0-8224 GCA_041497835.1 Terriglobia bacterium | reverse complement strand
TTCGGGTTCATCCGGGTTCGGCGTTTCGGCCGGGTCTTCTTCGTCGAAAACCGGCTCGGAGACGACGTAGCGTTCCGCGGCCCAGTTGCCGAGGTCGCGCAATCGGCAGCGCTCGCTGCAGAACGGAAAATCCGCGTGGACCGCGGAGTCCGTCGG
Organism: Terriglobia bacterium; assembly: GCA_041497835.1. Taxonomy (GTDB): domain Bacteria; phylum Acidobacteriota; class Terriglobia; order Acidiferrales; family UBA7541; genus Acidiferrum. The sequence continues at coordinate 8,068 of JBGQHF010000126.1, read as the reverse complement.
CTTCTTGCAGATAGGGCACTGATGCGTCATGTCACAGGTTCTTGTAGCCGTCCTCTTGCGAGAACGGCGTGTTCTTCCACAGTTCCGGCCAAAAAGCCCGCGGTCTTGAGACCGCGGCTACAGGCATTCCTCTGTGACCTTTGCGCCAAAGATCTTCACACAGAGTACACAGAGGCGCAGAGTTCCAGATTACGAAAAGAGAGTATATCTCAGCTAAGAACGCGTAACGGTGCGCCGGTGGCGATGCGGTAAAGTATCTCGGCCGGCAGCGGAGCGGCGGAATGGGTGGAGCGGGGCGCGCGGGCGGCGGGGCGAGGCAAGATCTCAACGACGCGCCCGATCAGGTCGTACGCATCTGTCTTGCTAATCTCCACGCGTGCCACATCACCGGCGTGCGCAGCAGCCCCGTCCACCTCGATATCGGTCAGGTAGAGCTTGCCGTCGATCTCCGGCGCCATGCCTTCGAGCCGCGCTTCCCAGACCAGCGGATTCTCCTTGGACGGGCCTTCGACCAGCGCCGTCCGCGTCTCGCCCTTGCATGCGCGCAACCTGCGTTTCGAAATCTGTTTCTGAATGGCCATCAGGTGGTTTCGCCTTTCGGTAATCGTCGCGGGTTTCACCTTCTCCTCTAATCCCGCGCTCGCCGCAATGTCCACGTCCGAGTATTCGAACACGCCCATCCAATCGAATTCCGCGGCGCGCACGAACTCGCACAGCTCTTCGAAGTCCGCCCGGGTCTCGCCGGGGAAGCCGACGATGAAGGAGGTCCGCAGCGAAACGCCCGGAATCGTCCCGCGAACGCGCTCGAGCAATTTCAAGAACGCTTCGCCGTTCGAGCCGCGCTTCATGCGCGCCAGCACGTTGCGGCTCGCGTGCTGTAGCGGCATGTCCATGTACTTCGCGAGCCTCGGCTGCGCCGCCAGCGTATCCAACAGCTTCTGCGTCACGCGATTCGGATACGCATAGAGAAACCGCACCCAGAGAAGCTCCTCAACCTCAGAAAGCTTTTCGAGCAATACCGCGAGGCCGTCGCGCAGGCCGAGATCTTCCCCGTAGGAAGTAGTGTCCTGACCAATCAGCGTGATTTCGCGCGCGCCAGCGGCGGCCAGGTTTTCCGCCTCGCGCACGACCGACTCGAACCGCCGGCTGCGGAACGTTCCCCGAAGCTGGGGAATGATGCAGAAGCTGCAAGGATGGTCGCAGCCCTCGGCGATCTTGATGTAGGCCGCGTGGCGCGGCGTGGTCACAATCCGCGGCGTCAGTTCATGGTAGAGAAATGCGGGTGGCGCGGCAGGCAGGACGCGAAGGTCCCCGCGAACGGCTTCCAGGATGCGCTCCACCTCGCCGGTGCCGACCACCGCATCCACTTCAGGAATCTGTTGCAGAATCTGCTGGCGAAATCGCTCGACCAGACACCCGGCGACGATCAACTTTTTCGCCGCGCCGAACTTCTTGTGTTCGGCCATCTCGAGAATCGTTTCGACGGATTCTTTCTGCGCCGGCTCGATAAAGCTGCAGGTATTCACAACGAGCACGTCAGCCTCATCCGCCCGGGGAGTCAGCTCATATCCGCCGCGCGTGAGAATGCCCATCATCACCTCGCTGTCCACAAGGTTTTTCGGGCAGCCGAGGCTTACGAAGCCGACTTTGAGTGACTTGCTCATCAAAAAAGAATTTGCGCCGCGACGCAAACCTCGAGTGTAACACGGGGCCTGCGATGAACCGCACGCGGGTCCGCGCCCTGGGCGAGGATTCTCAGGCAGGTTGTTGCCCGCGCAAGGCGGCGCGGATCTGTTGCAGCATTGCGCGCAGGCGGGCCGCGTCACACGGTATGCCGCCGTAGCGAGCCTGCGAGTAGAGCTGCGTGAATTCCTTTACCGCCGCTGCGATGTCCGGCGCCGGAATGGCCGCGGCAAATTCAAGCGGAGTTTCGGAGGCGCGATGGTTCCAGCCCTGCCGGGAGAGCACGCGCAAAAGTTCCTGGTACAGAAGCGAGGCAAGCGCCGCGTTCGGCTTCGCCTCGCCCGAGGCACGCCCCTGCCATTCGAGGCGGAGACGCCGCACCACGCGCCGCAGCGCCCCGAAATTGAGCGCAATCAGAAAGAGAGCGACTGTGAGAGGAAGCACGCCGCGCACCGCTTTGGATTTGCCTTGCCACGATTTGATCCAATCCTTGCCCCGCTGCTGCAAGCCGGTGAAGATATTCCGCGCGCGCTCGGTCCACGTGCGCGATCCGCGCTGCATGTTCTGCGCCAGGGCGATCTGGTGCGCGAAATCGTAGTTGATGATCCATTCGTTCCAGGTTAACTGAAACCAATCCAGGTACGCACCGATACGGCTAAACAAGCCTTTCGGTACATCGGGCGCCGCGGGCGTGGGATCAAACGTCAGCCAGCCGTAGCCGGGGAAGTACACCTCGACCCAGCTATGTGCGTCGCTGGCGCGGATGATGTAGTCGTTGCCGACATCGTTGTACTCTCCGGGGAGAAATCCGTTCACGTACCGCGCGGGCACGCCCAGGGTGCGCAGCAGAATCGTCATGGCGGACGCGAAATATTCGCAGTGCCCGGCGCGATTCACGAAGAGAAACCGCGCGAGCGCGTCCTCGCCGGGCCGGCCGGTGAGGTTCAGCGTGTAGCGGTAATTGGTCCGCAGGTATCTCTCGATGGCCACGGCTTTGTCGTAGGGCGTCGCGGCCCGCGCGGTAATTTGCCGGGCCAGCTCCGCGACGCGCGGATCGAGCCGCGGAATCTGCAAATAGAATTCACGCAACGGTCCGGAATACTCGGTGGGAGCCGCGCGCAGGAGCGCGGGAGAAACATCCGGCACCATGGAGAATCCTTCGTAGCGCATGGCCGAGTAATTGTGGAAGGGATTGAAGAGCGATTGGGTCGTGTCAAAAAGGAGGTAACTGCGCCGCAGCGATCCACCGGTATCCCCAAAGAAATTCCCGCGCAGCGCCATCACGTAGGAAGGCGCGAACAGCGCGTCCGTTGCCACGGGCTCGAGCAGCACGGTGTAATGCACCGGCACGGAATGCGCGCGGAGCCCTTCCGGGTACAGGCGCACCCGAATCCAGCCGTCGGCGTCTGTCGGCAGCGTTTCCTGCTGGCGCTCCGGTGTGAACCAGCGCATGCCGTCAAACGTCGTGAGCGCGATGCCGCGCCAGCGGAGCCCGCCGCCGCGCAGGAATTGCCCCATTTTCACGCGCATGACGACCGCCGAGTTTTTCTTGATCTCGCCGATCTGCCCGAGCTCCACGTCTCCCGTAAATCCTGTCATCAGCGACGGCTGCAGGTTCATCCGGCTGAAATACCCCGCGCTGAAACGCGGCAAGAGGAAGAAAAACAGCGTTCCGAGGAGAATGGCCCCCAGGGCAACGCTCGCCGCGGCGGCGCTGAGCGCGCGGTTGAATCTCTTTTCCAGCCCCGGCCTGACTTCCAGGGACAAAGACACCGCCCCACGCGCGCCGCGCCGCATTTCGTAGCCGATGAAGGTGGCCACGGCGAAGATCAGGAAGACGAAGAACAAGGCGAGGAAATACGTGTCGATCGTCAAGACCGCCGCGGCAAGGATGCATGCAAACGACAGCAGGGCGAGGAAAACCGCATCTCGGTCGGTGGTGGCGCTGCAGAGCCGCGCGATCAGGACAAAGAGAAGAAAATGGACGGTCGCCAAAAGCGCCGCGTACAGGCCGGGATTTGACCCACCTTCCGCGAAACCTCGAGAATACGTCAGGTAATCCATCGGATAAACGGCGAGATACACGACCACAAGAAACGTGGCCATCCGATAGGTGAGTTCGGGGCCGCGCCCGTGCCACCAGCGGTATCCCTTGAAGAGAATCGCCAGAGGCGCCAAAACCGACGTGAGCGGGTCGAGCTTTCCCGTGCTGGCGAGCATGGAGACCGAAGTGAGGACCATGAAAAAAAGCGATCCTCGGAAGAACCGCTCGGCGAGCGGCACTGGGGCCGGGAAAAGTGTGGCTGTGCTGGACATGCGCCGGACTTTTTATCGTAGCACCCATCCGCCAGACGTGGCCGAGCGAGCGCATTACCGGTAACGTGCGACAACGGCAGCGGGGCGTCCCCTCGCCCTCAGGCCGGCTCCAACAGCAGTGCGGTGCGCGCGATTTTGCGAGTCAGGTTGGAAACTGGAACTGCGTGCATTTCCCGCAAGGGCAGTGCCCGCGCCCCGCGCACGCGCGGCAGATGTTTCACGCGGACGAGGAAAGGGTGGATGGTGATTTCGCGGTACGTCACCGCATGGCGAACGGTCTTCAGAGGAGTCAGCTTCGCTTGCTGGAACGAAATTTTTCCGGATACGGATCTTAGAAGCCGCCGCACATCCGATTCCGGCTTACCCTCTATCTGGACCGCGGGGAAGCGCCACATCCGGGAGAAAAGCGGCGACAGCTTGGAGTTTTCTTCCAGCTTGGTTACGGGAGGCGGCAGCAGCAGTGTAAGACTGTTCGCATCCAGGAAGACGGCTGCCGCGAGGTGTATGGCGACCGGCACGCGCTTTTTCCTCTTCTCGGGGAACTGATCCGCGACGCCAAGCTTGCGTGCGCGGCACCATGGCGACACCGGGCAGAGCAGGCACATGGGCGCCCGCGGGGTGCAGACGGTTGCGCCGAGCTCCATCATCGCCTGGTTCCAATCGCCGGGATTTTTTTGTTCCAGAAGCCGGTCCGCCGCGGACTGCAACTTTTTCCAGCGGGGCGGCTCGCGCACATCGCCACGAACGGCTTCCAGGCGCGCCAGCACGCGCGCCACATTGCCATCGAGCACGGCGTGAGCCTGGCCATAGGCAATACTCAGAATCGCCGCGGCGGTATAACGCCCGATCCCCGGCAGAGCGAGCGCGGCTTCGTATTGCCGCGGAAATGTTCCCTGGTGCGTGGCGGCGATCTCCCGCGCCGCGCGAAGCAGATTCCGCGCGCGGCTGTAATAGCCGAGGCCTGACCAGTGCCGCAGTACTTCTTCTTCGGGAGCTTCGGCGAGTGCGCGAACATCGGGAAACCGGGACAGGAAACGTTCATAGTAAGGAATCACGGCCGCGACCCGCGTCTGCTGCAGCATGATCTCGGAAAGCCAGATGCGGTATGGATCTTTCGCGCGCCGCCAGGGAAGTTCGCGCTGCTGCCGCGCAAACCACTCCCGCAGTTTCCGCCGAAATTTGCCGAGGTCTTTTCCCGACAAGAACACGGGTCATTCTCTCACACCCGCGCCGCGAATCCGCTCTCGCTCCCGGCATTCCCGGAAGAACTCGTCAGAGGTTCGGCAGGAAAACGAAATAGGCTGAATTCCAGAGGTCTTCCGGGATCGAGCCGGTAGGCTGGCTGGTGAGAACGATCTTGGAGAGTTCACTTTCGCCGCTCAGCGATTGAATCAGACCGGAGTCTCCCGCATTCCGCAGCGGCTGGCTGAGCGCCAGCAGGCGAAGAATATCCGAGATGATCTCTCCGGCCAGGGCGAGCGGCGTCTCCGCGCCAGCCGTGCGGAAGCGCAGCATCGCGTTCGTTTCATAGAAGTGCCAGGCGATGCTCGCGCAGAGCGCGATGGCGCGCTCAAATTTATTTTCCGCGTCAGGAAGGTCGTCGGGCAGGCTCGGGTCGAAGACGAGCAGCACGCGGCGGTCGTCTTCGCGGCTGAACTCACGCACCAGCAAGGTTCCGGTTCGCGCCGAAGCCTTCCAGTGCACGTGGCGGGCGCTGTCCGTGGGCTGGTATTCCCGCAGGGCATGCAGGTCCTGCCCACGGCCCTTGTGCAGGCTCTCAATGAAACCCTGCAAGGCGGGCAGAACGGAGGCAAAATCCTGAGTGGGCTCCACGGAGGGATAGACGAGCACTTCCTTCTGCAGATTGACGCGCCGCCCCTTTTGCAGGAAACCGAACGGAAACCGCGTGACGATCCGCAGCGCCTCCTGTTGATAGATACCCCGCCGCGCGAACACCAGCGGCACCCACTGATGCACGCGTCCCTTCCGCGGCACGTACGGGAAGTAAACCGGCGTCTCCAGAACCGCCGCCGGCCCGGCCCCGATTGTCGCGACGCCCTCAACGCGCAGCGAGAACGACGGCAGGGTCAACTTTTGATTCTGCAGCTCAAGATTCGCTCGCACCGGCTCGCCCGCGAAAATCTCCTCGGGCAGGTCCAGGCGCAACTCCATGCCGGAGATCACTATCGTGGAAAGTATCCCGGACATCAGGATGACGGCGATCAGGCTCGCCAGAATGAGGAAGAGAAGATTGTTGCCCGTGTTCAGCGCGGCCACCGCGACGGCCAGCACTCCGCCGATGTAAATCCAGCCCTCGCGCGTGAGCTTGTACTCGATTTTGAAACTGAGCCAGCGTAGCGGCGTGCGCCGCGCGAGGATGGGCACGAGGGTCACCGCAACCCAGCCCGAAAGCACCAGGGCGGAGAGCGCCGCAATTCCCGCGAGGATGGTGTGTCCCGTTTCGGCGGCCGCGCCGGAATAGAGCGCCAGCAAGAGGGCCACGGACAGAGCGGCCATCGAGAGGAAAAACGCACGCACTGCCGGGCGGTCTGCTTTGGCCCAGAGTGGCGACAGCCTTGAGGTGAGGCTCACAGGGGTACGCGAATGGATTCAACGATCTCGCGCAGTACCGATTCGATCCAGTCGGTTTTTCTCGTTCCTGCGGAGGGTCCAATACCCTTTGCAGTGGCAATCACGCGATGCGCGAGTACCGGAACCGCGAGCTGCTTGAAATCGTCCGGCAGGCAATAGTCCCGGCCGTCGAGATACGCGCGCGCCTGCGCGGCGCGTTGCAACATCAGCGTTCCGCGCGGGCTCACTCCTAGAGCGAGTTCGGGCGTCTGACGCGTCCGCCCGATAATCGCCAGAGCGTAGTCGAGCAGGCTGTTGTCCACGCGCACCTGCGCGACGGCTTCCTGCATCGCCAGGACGTCCTGCGCGTCGGCCGTTGGCTCCAGTTCCCGCAGCGGGTCCTCTTTGGCCTGCCCCGAGCGCTTGCGCAGGATCTCTTTCTCGGTCTCCAGGGAGGGGTAACCCATCCGGATGCGTAGTAGAAACCGGTCGAGCTGCGATTCCGGGAGGGGGTAAGTGCCGTGGTGCTCGACAGGGTTCTGCGTGGCCACGACCAGAAACGGCTGCGGAAGAATGTGCGTGTGCCCGTCCACGGTGACCTGTGATTCGTTCATCGCTTCGAGCAAGGCCGATTGCGTGCGCGGCGTCGTGCGGTTGATCTCATCGGCGAGGATGACATTGGCAAAGATGGGGCCCGGCCGGAATTCGAATTCGCGGCTCTCGGGGTTGTACACGCTCACCCCGACCACGTCGCTCGGCAGCAGGTCCGACGTGAACTGAATGCGCTGAAACGTGCAGCGAAACGAGCGCGCCAGCGCCTGCGCCAGCGTCGTCTTGCCCACACCCGGCACGTCCTCGATCAGGACATGCCCGCGCGCCAGAAGAGCGGTCAGCGCAAGCTGGATGGCTTCTTCCTTCCCGTAGATGGCGCGCGCGATACTGCGCTGCAACTGCGAGACGAGTTGGGACGTGGCTACAGGCATCGGTTGAAACTCTCGCCGCTTCGTGTTACAAAACTTAGTTGATGGGCGATTAGCTCAGTTGGTTAGAGCGCTCCCCTCACACGGGAGAGGTCAAAGGTTCAAGTCCTTTATCGCCCACCATTCATTTCAGCGCTCTCGGCCATTCTAGCGAAAATCTTGAATGTCAACCGTTCTCCGTACGATTGAGTTTCTATGCCTGAGTCTGTGGCTGGGGGGCGACGTCTTCCTGAGCTTCGTGGTTGCACCGGGGGCGTTTTCTGTATTGCCCGGGCGCGACCAGGCAGGCGCGCTGGTGGGTTACGCCTTGAGCCGCCTGCATATTTTCGGAATCATCTGCGGCGTTGTGTTCTTCGTGGTGCGGCTTGCCCGCACGCGGACCTTCGCGAGCTTCGCCGCCCCCGCGGCGGTCGCGGTCGTGCTGATGATTACCCTCACGGCCGCTTCGCAGTACGGAGTGAGCATGCGCATGGCGCGGCTGCGGACCGAGATGGGCTCGATCGAAAAGACCCCGCAGG
>JBGQHF010000125.1:0-8351 GCA_041497835.1 Terriglobia bacterium | reverse complement strand
TTCTGGAAGCTGCAAATCATCCAATCGGGCCATTATGCCGAGCTGGCCGAGCGCAACCGCGTGCGCTCGATCCCCATCATCGCACCGCGCGGGCGGATGCTCGACCGCGAAGGCCGCGTGATCGTGGACAACTATCCTTCGTTCAGCATCCTGCTGTTGCGCGACGATCAATTGCTTCTGAAGAAAAGCTTGCCGCAAGTCTCCGACGGGCTCGGCATTTCGATGTCCGATTTGGACGATGAGCTCGAAGCGGCGAAGAATGAACCAAAATTCCAGCCGGTCGTGATCAAGCCGGAAGCGACTGATGCGGACATCGCCTTCGTCGAATCGCATCGCGCCGACCTGCCCGTGCTCGAACTCCTGATGGTGCATCGCCGGCGCTATCCGCGTGACGGCTTCCTCGCGAACGCGATCGGCTACGTGGGTGAAGTCACGCCGCAGCAACTTGAACACAGCGAGGGACGATACCGCCCCGGCGACATCGTGGGGAAAGCAGGGCTCGAGCGGCAATATAACGAGACACTGGTGGGCGCGGACGGGATGCGGCGCGTGATCGTCAACAGCGTGGGCAAGCCGATGAAGACCCTGGACGATCTGGAAGCGACGCCGGGAAAGCCAATCCAGCTCACGATTGATTACGACCTGCAAGCGGTGGCGGAAGCGGGCATGGCGGGAAAGAACGGCGCGCTCGTGGCGATGGACCCGCGGACCGGTGAAGTCCTGGCGATGGTCAGCCAGCCGGCACCCGATCCGAACGATTTCGCCGTGCGCATCTCGCCGAAAGAGTGGCAGCGATTGAACGATGACCCCGACCGGCCGCTACTGGATCGCGTGATCCAGGCGCAGCTCGCACCCGGTTCCGTTTTCAAGATCATCATGGGAACCGCAATGCTGGAATCGAAATCCGTCCCGGAGGATTTCACCATTTTTTGTCCCGGCTACGCCGAATTCTACGGCCGTGTTTTCCACTGCTGGGACCCGAAAGGGCACGGCCATATCGGCTTTCATGAGGCGATCGTCCACTCCTGCGACATTTTCTTCTACAACATCGGCAAGCGAATGGGCATTGACCGCATCTCTCACTTTGCGACTGCGCTTGGACTCGGGCGCAGAACCGGAATTGATTTGCCCGGCGAGGAAGCGGGCCTGATTCCCTCGGAGGAATGGAAGCAGCGCGTCTACCATCAAGCGTGGTATCCGGGGGAGACGATCTCCGTGTCCGTCGGACAAGGCGCGGTTGTGACCACACCGATCCAACTGGCGCGCACGATTTCGGGTATCGCCAGCGGCGGAGTCTTCGTGCAGCCGCATTTGCTGAAGGATTTCCCCAACCCGCACGTGGATCGCTTCCCGCTTTCCGAAGACACGGTCGAACAAATCACGCAGGGAATGTTCGGCGTGGTGAACGAGGCGGGCGGGACGGCCTCCAGCGCTCGATTGCCGGGCATCGAGCTGAGCGGCAAGACCGGCACCGCGCAGGTCATCAGCGCGCAGGGCCTGGCGCGCGTTAATGGGGATCGCCGCCAATTTAGGAACAACGCCTGGTTTGTCGCTTTCGCTCCGCGCCGGAATCCGGAGATTGTCGTCTCCGTGCTGGTGCAAGAAAGTGTTCAGCACGGAGGAGCCTTTGCGCCAATCGTGCGAGACATCGTGAAGGCGTACTACGACAAGAAGAACCGTCACCTGCAGGAACAGACCACGGCGACGAACGCGAACCCCGCGGGAGCGCTGAAACCGCTGGCCACAGCCGTAGCTGGGCACGCACCCAGGGCCGAGGCCGCGACTGGAGCGCACCAGCCATGAAGAATCAACCTAGGGTGAAGGACCTCGATTGGGCGCTGCTCGGAATCGCCCTGTGCCTATGCTTGATCGGGCTGTTCGAAATCTATTCCTCAACGCACAGCAGCGGCCTGGCTGGAATGCATTGGAGGCAGCTCATCTGGATTGGCTTGGGGCTGGTCTTGATGCTCATCTTCTCGCGAGTTGATTACCACACGTTCCTCGACCAGGCGCCGGTTCTCTATCTCGTTGGACTGGGGGCGCTGCTCCTGGTTCTGGCGGTGGGCCACACGCGATTCGGCGCTCGGCGATGGGTGGCGGTGGGCGGGGTGCCATTTCAAGTCTCGGAACTTGTGAAGTTGATTATAATCATCGTGCTGGCCCGCTTTTTCAGCGAGGCGCGGACAGAGAGGCTGTCGCTTCTGGACCTGGTGAAGGTCGCCTTGCTCGCCGGATTGCCCGCGGGGCTGATCTTGCTCCAGCCCGATTTGGGGACAGCACTGACGCTCGTCCCGGTGTTGATCGTTGGAGCGTTCCTTGCCGGCATCCACTGGAAACATACCGTGGCGGTGCTGCTGCTGGGGGCGTTGATGGTTCCGGTGGCTTGGCATCATCTGAAGCCGTACCAGAAGCAGCGACTGGCGACATTCATGAATCCGGAGGAAAGCCCGAAGGGGGCAGGCTACCAGATCCTGCAATCGGAGATTGCCGTCGGCGCCGGCGGATTCTGGGGAAAAGGATTTGGCAAAGGCAGCCAAAACCAGTTAGGCTTCGTGCCCGTACGATATTCGGATTTTATTCTGGCGGCCCTGGCGGAAGAATTAGGATTTGCAGGCGTGTTCGTAACCTTGTTACTCTACCTGGCCCTTCTGTTGCGCCTAGTGGACAACGCGCAAAAGGCGAAGGATCGAGCCGGGATGTTCGTGGTCATGGGCGTTACGGCCATTTTGGGATTTCATGTACTGGTGAACGCGGCAATGGTGATCGGCTATATGCCGGTCACCGGGATCCCCCTGCCGCTGCTGAGCTACGGGGGGTCTGCGACTTTGTTTGTCTTTATGGCTTTGGGCCTAGTGATGAATGTGCGCATGAGGCGCTTCGTCAACTGATCCCGCGCCAGTATTTTTCCGCCCCTCCGTGATTGGGGAGACGGAAACCAACGTTTGAGTGACGTCCGCATCGGAAGAGGGACGGAATGATCCAGGAAAGCAACTCCCTCCGGGCCAGCCCGCCAAGCGCGGGCGAGTCGCGCGCAGGTGTGCGCAGCGCGGCCGCTTGCCGATGCGCCATGAGGAGTTTTCATGTCGAAAGAAATGGTCATTTCCGCGACCCCGCACGAGACTCGGGTCGCGATTATGGAAGATGGACAGCTCTGTGAAATTTACGTCGAACGCGAAAAAGAATTTGCCTTAGTCGGAAGCATCTACAAGGGCCGTGTGACGCGCGTGCTGCCCGGCATGCAGTCGGCCTTCGTGGAAATCGGCCTCGATGGCGACGCCTTCCTCTACGTCAGCGATTTCCTCGAAGGGCTCGAGGAATACGACAACGTCATCCCCACCGTCGAGGAAAAAGTTCAAAGGATGGAAGATCAGGGCGGCCATGTGTTCGCCGCCGAGACGGATCAGCCGGCAATGGTCGAGCCTTCCGAAGTGACGTCTTCGCCGGTGAGTCCGGCGAGCCAAGTGCCCGCGCCAGCCGAACGGCCGGCCGAGCCGCCTCGACCGGCTTCACCAGTAGGCACTCGTCCCTTCGAACGGCGCGACCGCGATTCGCGCGGATACGGGCGCGACCGAAATCGACAAGGCCGCCCCGGTCCCGGCGGCGGGCGCGGAGGACGCAGCGACGGCCCCCACGGGCGCGACCTGCCTCCCTCGAAATACGCTTCGCACCGGCCCTTCGAGCCACCCGCCACCGATTCCGGCAGTGAGGGCGAGACCCAGGAGCGCATCATCCTTCCGGGAGAATCGCTCGCCAAATATCGCGACCGCCCGCAACCGACACCCGGGCCTGCCGCATCATCACCCGTAGCGGAGGAATCGCCTCGGGCCGCCACCGCGCCACCGACAGAACCATTGCCGGCTGCTCCACCGGGCCCGATGGAGCAACCCCCTGCTGAACAGACTCCCGTTCCGCAATCTCCCGTCCAACAAGCTTCAGCCGCGCCGGGGAGAGAAAGCTCTGCGCCGCGCTGGCAATTTTCCGGCGGGCTCGAGCCGCTGCCTGGGGAATCCCTCGCGAAGTTTCGCAAGCAGGAACCGCAGCAGCGGGCGCCGGAAGCCGAACCGGAAGCGCCAGGGGCATCGGCGTCAGCGCAAACCCATTTTTCCGAATCTCAATTTGCTCCAGTTCCAACGCCTGCGCCTTCGCATGCACCCGTGCAGGATGCTTCCGAACCTATTCCGGAAGTAACACCCTCGCCGATCTATGAGGACCGGGAGCAAGAGGCTCACACAAAGGAACCGCGCGCCGCGAGTCAAGACCATCCCGCGCCCGTGCATGGAGGCGGTCCTCCGCATCCGGTTGAAACCGACCTCACTGCCGAGGAAGTGAACGCACTTGCCGAGCAGGTGGCGGAAGCCCAGCTTGAAGAAGAGGAGCGCGCCACAGAGGCAAGCGCCGACTCCGATGATGAGGCAGAGGAGCGCGGAGAAGAAATCGGCTCGGGCTTCGTGGAGGAGGAATCGCACGAAGCTGCGCCGGAAGAAAACGGTGCAGCCGAATTGACCGAGGGCGGGGACCAAGAACCGGCCCTCGCCGAAGATGCCGGCGCCGAGGCTGCTGAAATCGCAGCAGCGGCTGCAGCCCATGAGACGCCGGGACCGGAAACTCTCGCGCCCAGCCAGGCGCAGCCGTCCAATGCCCGCGTGAGCAGTGCCTCCCGCGCGCGCATGCAACATCCGATGCGCCGCGGCGGGCGCCGCAGCGAAGGGCATCGTCCGCGAACGGGCCACCGGCTGCCGCCACGCCGCCCGCAATTGATCTCCGAGCTGCTGAAGCAGGGCCAGGAAATCATCGTGCAAATCGCCAAGGAACCGCTGGGCAAGAAGGGAGCGCGGATTACGAGCCACATCGCGCTGCCGGGACGTTACCTGGTCTACATGCCGACGCTCGATCACACCGGCGTTTCGCGCAAGATCGGGTCGGCCGAAGATCGCGCTCGGCTGCGCCACCTAGTGACGGAAGCGAAGGGCTCGAGCGGCGGAGGCTTCATCGTGCGTACCGCCGCGGCCAGCGCCTCGCCAGAGGAAATCCGCACCGACGTTGAATTCCTGATGCGGCTGTGGAACGAGATTCGCGCCCGCGCCGAACAGCGCAAAGGGCCCACGCTGTTGCACCGCGACCTCAACCTGGTCGAGCGCATTCTGCGGGATTACCTGCACTCCGACTACACCGCCATCTGGGTGGACAGCGAAGAGGAATACACGAAGGTGGTGGACTTCGTCAGCCGCTTCCAGCCGCAGATGGCGAATCGCGTGAAGCTGTACACCAAGGAAGCGCCGATCTTCGAAGAGTTCGGAATCCAGCAGGAAATTGACAAGGGCCTGCGTCCCAAAGTCTGGCTGAAATCGGGCGGCTACATTGTCATCAACCACACGGAAGCGCTAGTCGCGATTGACGTCAACACGGGCAAGTACGTCGGCCGCGGCTCCACGCGCCTGGAAGATACGATCGTGCGGACGAACCTCGAAGCCGTGAAGGAAGTGGTTCGCCAAATCCGCCTGCGCGATTTGGGCGGCATCATCATCATCGACTTCATTGACATGGAGGAACGCCGCAACCGCGAGAAGGTGATGGCGGCGCTCGAAGAAGCGCTGCGAGCCGATCGTGCGCCTTCGAAAGTGCTGCGCTTCAACGAATTCGGCCTGGTCGCGATCACACGCAAGCGCACAAAGCAGGCGCTCGAGCGCACGCTCTGCCAGCCCTGCCCCTACTGCACCGGCTCGGGCATGGTGAAGTCCGTGCCCACGCTGTGCTACGAGATTCAGTCCGAGGCGAGAAAAATGGCCGGGGAAATCGAAAGCGGCAGCATCACGCTGCGTGTCCATCCGGAAATCGCCAAGGCGCTGAAGACCCGCGAATCGGCGCTGATTGAAGAGCTCGAACAATGGACCAAGAAGGGCACCATTATCCAGGCCGACCCGACCCTGCACTGGGAGCAGTACGATATTTACTAGTCTTCTATCACCCCAAGAATTTCGCTCTTTGCTCGCAAACTATGGGGCACCCGGCAAATGAGTGCCGTCAGTACGCAAGAGCTCGCGCCAGAATCTCAAGAAGAGAGCTGCATGAGCCTAATTTCTGTTAAGCCAAACGGGGACTCTTCATAGAGTCCCCGTCATGCTTTAGTGGTTAGAGACTGCTGTTAGCTTGTGATAATATCCCGTCGATTTTCATGACTCAGCCACCACTCGACCCGCGTAAGAGCCCTTGGAAACGCGGCGACGTGTGCACGTCAGGTTTTAAGAAGAACGGCTTTGTATTGAATTACACGCCGGAGTACTTGGAAGTCCGTTGGATGTCGCCGAATGAAGGCGTTGAAAGAATTCCGGCGGAAGACATTGATAATCTACTCAGGGTAATGCACGCCGATAGCCTTTCAGCGGGTGGCAAGATGACGAATCTTGAAGCCTTGATGACCATAGAAGCCCTTAGCCATGTAGAAGATGCCATTCGTGAGAGGATGAAAAGGGTCAAAAACGAAGCCGAGAAGAAAGAATTGGATGTGCTAATAAAACGATCCTTTAATCCCGAGTGTGCGTTTGATCGGAAGTACAGTAAGGAGCTCGTTACGCTAGCAATTGCTCCCAGGGAGGTAAGCTGGTCTTGGAAGCTGCGAGAAAGAATCCATCGGGTCGTCCATCATCACTAGCATCTTGAACCTATCCTAGGCAGGAGGACGGTCACAAGTCAGACGAGACAGCGAAATACACGGTGAAAGAAGCGTATGCTGCTTTTGTTGCTGGCGGAGTTTTCCGAGAGTCACAGCCTGGAACGAAGGACGAAAGCTGGAAAGAGTCAGTGAAAAGAGGCCTGAACACTGTCAAAGAAAATGAACGACCGGGCAACCGGGGCATGAAGCTGGCCGACTTCGAGAAGCAATTTGATGCCGCGCTAAAAGCTGTGGAAGATGAACGGGACTCTCACTGAAATTTTGGAATGCTTTTGGACTACTGTACGGCCTTTCTAGCGTTTTTACCGTTTCAACCGGATTATTTTTACAGTAACTTACGTGTTTTCAGTCCACAGTTTTGTTCGATATTTATTAGCGAGTGAATTTGAAGGTCTTCTGTGGAGCGGGCGATAGAAGCGAGGTGAAGCATGTGGCTGGATCCAGTTCTGCTTTCTCCCGTTCACCTGATCGATGACATATCTGGTTGGCTTCTTTCCAAAGTCACCCTGCTACTGGACCCAATATTTCGCAAACGTTTCGTGCGAGCCGCTGCAAGCCATGAGACGATTGCAGGCTCTGGAATTGTCAACCCGTCGCCGCGCTGAGCCGATGTTGCAGGCTGTCAACCAGTAGCCTTCCACAGAAAACAGCGCTCGGCATGCTCATCCACGGCACCTATCCGCTTGGCGTCACCCGTCTTTGCCGTCCATTTCCATGTGCTATGATGGCGATTCCGGGCCCGCAGACGCGCCTCGCTGAGGAGCAGACTCTTGACTGCACGGACGCTGAACGGCAACGCCATCCGGGATCAAATCTACGCCGAATTGCGGAGCGAAATCTCGGCGCTGGGCGCGCAAGGAATTCGCCCCGGACTTGCCGCGGTGCGCGTCGGCGACATCCCCGCTTCCAGACTCTACGTGAACAGCAAGATCGCCGCGTGTGAAAAGCTGGGCCTTGCGAGTTTCCACCTGACTCCTCCGGCCTCGATCACAACGGCGGAACTCCTCGCTGCCGTGGAGGGCTTGAATCGGCGGGACGACGTGGACGGCATCCTGGTGCAGATGCCGCTGCCTCCGCAGGTAGATGCGAAACAGATTCTCGACGCGGTGGACCCGTCGAAAGATGTGGACGGTTTTCATCCATATAACGTCGGCAAGTTGGTCGCGGGGCGTCCCAATCTGGTCGCATGCACGCCCGCAGGCGTGATGGAAATTCTGCGCCGCAGCGAGATCCCCATCGAGGGTGCGAATGCCGTCGTGATGGGGCGCAGCGACATTGTCGGTAAGCCGATGGCGCTGCTGCTGATGCACGCCAACGCCACGGTGACGGTCTGCCACTCGAAGACGCGCCATCTGCCCGAAGTGGTCCACCGCGCCGATCTCGTCGTTGTCGCGATGGGCCGCGCCGCGATGGTCACCACGGATTACATCCGCCCCGGCACCACGGTGATTGACGTCGGGCAAAACGTGATCACCGACGCCGCGCAAGCCGAAGCAATCTTCGCCCATTTTCCGGAAAAGCTCTCGTCGTTCCGAGCAAAAGGCAATGTGCTGGTGGGCGACGTACATCCCGATGTCGTCAACGTCGCCGGCGCTCTGACTCCTGTTCCCGGCGGCGTCGGCCCGCTAACGATCGCCATGCTGATGAGCAACACAGTGAAGGCGGCGCGGATGCGCCGCGG
>JBGQHF010000124.1:0-8410 GCA_041497835.1 Terriglobia bacterium | reverse complement strand
CTTCATCGCGTCGGTCATCCGGCGCGACTCGGACACGTCAATAACGTCATCCGCTCCGCCGTGGAAAATCCATGCGGGAACGGGTCCAATGCGTTTCGCGACTTCCGCATAGGGGTCCGGCGCAGTGGAGACCGCCGGAAGCGGCACCGTCTTCGGCGCGCGCACCCCACCGCAGACGGGCACAATGGCTGCGAACCGGCCCGGATTGCGCGAGGCAAGATACCAGGTGCCGTACCCGCCCATCGAAAGCCCCGTCAAATAGACGCGCCGGGGATCTCCGCGAAACTCCTTCATGGAGAGAGTGAGAGCTTTGAGGGTCAGGATTTCCATGCGCGGCTCAATCCACGTCGCGCCGCTTGGGCAGCGTGGAAAAACGATGATCGCACTCGGCGGTTTCTGGTAACCCAGGAAGAGACGCGCGAGCACGGAGGTATTCGATGCCGCAGGGTATTCCCCACGATGCCCGATGCCGTGCAGAAACAGGATCACAGGCCACTTCTCGTGATTCGTCCACGCAGGCGGAACATAGACCTCGTAGCGATACGCCGCGCCGTTGACCATCACCGTACGAAACGAAATGCCCGTCTTTGGCCGGGCGGCTAGAGACGGCGCGGCGCAGCAGAGAACGGCGAGGAGCGCGGCACCGAGGAGGGACGGCCGCGTAATGAGTCTGGCGATGGAGGGATTTCGGAAACTTCCCATCCAGCACCTACAGAGTCGCGCCGCCGCAGGAGGAGCCGGCGCCGGCGGTGCATCCGTAGCAGTGGTTGCCGGTGACAATGCGGCGGCGGGCGAGCGCGGCGAAGTCGAAGTCGCGGACATGCACCGGCGCGCCGTGGTTTGTCGTCAGCTCGAGCATCTGGTTGAAATCGCAGTCGTAAAGCTGCCCGTCCCAGCCGATGGAAATCGTGTTGCGGCACATGACGTTTTCCGCCGCGGCGGGATTGAAGGCGTTCGCGAGCCGCTGCATGTAGCCTTCGTAGTTGCCGCTCGCCAGCAGAAATTCCAGGAACCGGCTGATGGGCATGTTGGTGATGGTGTAGAGCCGGTTGAACGCGATGCCGTGCCGGCGCGCGAGCTCGCGCTTGAACTGCGCTTCGATGGCCGCCTGTTTCGGCGGGAGAAACGCGCCGACCGGGTTAAAGACCAGATTGAGCAGAAGGCCCGAGCCGTCTTTTCCGTAGCCGAGGGCGTTGAGGCGGCGGAGGGCTTCGATGGATTTGTCGAAGACGCCATCGCCGCGCTGCGCGTCCGTCTGCGCGCCTCGAAAGTACGGAAGCGACGCGATAACCTCCACGCGGTGTCGCGCCAGAAAGTCCGCCAGGTCCGCCTGCCCCGCCAGCAACAGAACCGTCAGGTTGCAGCGGTCCATTACGTGGCGGCCGAGGGCATGGGCCTGCTCGGTGAGCCAGCGAAAATTTGAATTCAGCTCCGGGGCGCCGCCGGTGATGTCCACAGTCGGAATATCGGTCTGAGCGAGGGCGCCAAGGCAGGCTTCGGCGGTCTCGCGCGACATGCTCTCGCGGCGGTTGGGGCCCGCGTCCACGTGGCAGTGGTGGCAGGTTTGATTGCAGAGTTTGCCGACGTTGATTTGAAAAACGGTGATCCCGGCGGCATGGAGAGGAGGCAAACCCGCGGCAGCGAGCTTTTCTTCAAACCGGGGATGGCCGCCGGAAGCGCCGAGAATGCGGAGTTGATTGCTCGCGACACTCAGCGGATTGGAACGGCTTATGACGGTCAGTCCCATTCGTTACTCGAGTCACATCGAGAGTTTATCGGCCACGTTGCGCATCTGCACGCCATGGACGAGCGAAGCACCACCGCGAATCGCGCACGCCACGTGCACCGCCTCGGTCATTTCTTCCACATTGGACCCTTTTTCGAGGCACGCCTGCGTGTAAGCATCAATGCAGTAGGGACATTGCACGGCGTGAGCCACGCCCAGTGCGATGAGCGCTTTTTCGCGCTCGGTGAGCGCGCCCTCGGCGAAGACAGCGGCGTAATAAGCCGAGAATTTTTCCCAGAGCTCTTTGTTGCCCTTGCCCATCTCCGCGAATTTCGCGAGGTCGTGCGGGTGGTAGTAGGTTTCCATGGCGGATTTCTCCTAACAACAGCCGGAACCGGGCGCGCATACGGCCGCCGCGTTTTCCGTCTTGCGATAACGCCGGCCCTTCGTCTCGGCAGGCGCGCGCAGTGCCGCGCGCCTGCAATCGAAGGCTTTGGCTTTCTTTAGAGGAATTTCCTTGAGCGGCTGGACCGGAATGACCTGCTCCGCATAGGGCTCGCCGGTCAGGATGCGGTACGTTTTGTCGCAGACGGCCACGCGCTGGCCGCGCAGGAGGACGTGCCCGTCGTCGTCTTCGACCTTGCGCCACGGGCCGCGGTAGATCACCGCCTGATTCCGCTCCAGGCACGGTCCCTGCTTTCCCTTGCGCGCGGTCAGTGTCACGCTCCGGAACTGGATGCCGCGGATCGTCTTCCAGGGCTTCTCGCCGTACGTTTTGAACGCGAGGGCATGAAATCCAGCGCGCTCGAATGCCGCGAGAAAGGCCGCTTCCTGGAATGCGCCCGCGATGCATCCGCTCCAGAGTGCGGGATCTCTTCGCAGAGCCTCGGGCACCGGCTCATCGGAGACGATGTCGCTGATCGCGACACGGCCGCCGATTTTGAGAACCCGGAAAACTTCCCGGAAGAGCTGCTCGCGGTCCTGCTCGCGCACGAGGTTGAGAACGCAATTGGAAATGACAACATCCACGGACTCGCTGGGGATCATGGGAGCGCCCTGGCGGATGCGCTCCTCAAACTCTTCCAAGCGGCGGAGGTCGCCACTCGAGCGCACGGGATTGGCTTTGAGGTAGGCGTCCACTTCGTCGAGGGGAAGCGCGAGGTCCTGAATCTTGCCGCGATGAAATGCCACGTTGTCGTAGCCGAGCTGAGCGGCGATTTCCGGCTGATATTTCCGCGCCAGCGCGAGCATCTCCGGATTGAAGTCCACGCCGAGGATGCGGCCCTGCGGGCCGGCAATCTGGGCCGCGATGTAGCAGATCTTTCCGCCGCCGCTGCCGAGATCGAGGACCGTGTCGCCCGGCCGGACGTACTTCGACGGGTCGCCGCAGCCGTAGTCTTTTTCCAGAATTTCCTGAGGGATGATGCGGAGGAATCTCGGGTCGTAGGTTACGGGGCAGCAGAGCTGCGGTTCGCGAGCCCGCGCGGCTTTTTCATAACGCTGGCGGACCGCGCTTTCGGTATCGAGCACGGCAGCTTTTCTGGTCATCCTGACTCTCCGGTAAAAGGAATTCGTGACAAAACAGCAATGGCCTCGCGCCTAGCGATGAGAGAGAAGAAAATAGCACACTGCTCCGAGGAACGCTCCCATGGGCAGGGTGCCGAGCCAGGCCAGGAGGATCTCGCGGACGCGGCGCCAGTGCGTCTCGGTGCGGCGGCGAAGGCCGATGCCGAGGATAGCGCCCGTCGTCACGTGCGTCGTGGAAACGGGCAGGGCCACGAACGAAGCAAGGCCCACGAGCACCGCCGCGACGAGATTTGCGCCGGTGGCATCGCCCACCGGCATCGGCGTGATCTCGCGGCTCATTGTAATGGCAACACATGCGGCAGCCAGCGAGCCGAAAAAGGTGAACGCCGTGGCCCACGCCAGCGCTCGCGGGTAGCTTGTGCGGCCCGAACCCCAGAGGGTGGCCACGCCTTTGAAATTATCGTTGGCCCCGTTCGCGAAAGCCAGCAACGCCACGCCTAGAATCAGCAGCACATCCACGGTCTTCCCCCCTGAGACACCCGGATAATTCATCAGATACCTCCGCGCACGCAAGGGATTCATTATTTTTCCCGGGTGGGGGCGCTCCCAGCGTTGGGCGGGCGATGTACACCGTTGCTATACTCTGGCAGGGTTCTACTCGATGCCGGAACTTCCCGAAGTCGAAACGGTTGCGCGCGGCCTACGGCGGACGATCCTCGGCCGGAAGATTCTGTCGGTGGCGCTGGGGAAGGCCGATTTCATGGATGATCCCGCGGCGATCGAGCAGGGACTGCCGGGCCGCAGGATTGAGGCTGTCGAGCGATTTGGGAAATTCATGTTGCTGCGGCTATCGGGGATGAACGGCGATTCCACGCAGGCCGCGCTGATGGTGCATCTTGGAATGACGGGGCACCTTGCGCCCAATCCCGCCGAGCAGCCTCGCGAAAAACACACGCACGCGTGTTTTCGCCTCGATGACGGGCGAGAGCTGCGATACACGGATGCGCGGCGATTCGGCCGCATTGCATTTTTCACGGAATCATCCCTCGCCGAAGAATTATCCGCGCTCGGCGCCGATCCGCTCGAAGTGAGCGAAGAGGAACTTTGCGCGCGGATCCAGCCGCGGCGCGCGCGGATCAAGTCGCTCCTGCTCGATCAGCACGTGCTGCGCGGCGTGGGCAATATCTATGCGGACGAAAGCCTCTGGCGGGCGAAGATTCATCCGGCGCGGCTCGGCGCGCGGCTCACGCGGAAACAGTGCGTGGAACTGAGGAGAGCCCTCCGGAAAATTCTTTTGCGCGCGATCGAGCTGCGCGGCTCCTCCATCTCTGATTTTGTTGACGCCAGCGGCCAGCCGGGAGATTATCAGCGGCGCCATCGCGCCTATGGCCGCGAAGGGAAGCCCTGCGCGCGTTGTCGGACGATGATCCGGCGGATTCCAGTCGCCGGGAGGAGCAGCTATTTTTGTCCGCGGTGCCAGCCCGCGCCACGAGCCAGACGGCGGCGGAAAAATGCGCGAAACGCGTGAGGTCCGTTCAAACGTCTATGGCTGCAGGACCCGCTGCCGGGCGGAGTTGCGAAGGCCCCCGGCGTAAAAAACAGATTTTTCAAGACAAACATATTTGCCTATCTGAGGGGGGAAACGAATGACTGCGCGCCGCGCCACGATTCTAGTGCTCACTTTGCTGCTCGCTCTGCTGGGCGTGCTCCGGGGGACAGCGAATCCCGCGCCGGACGAGGCCAGCCCGTTCGCCGCGGCGGACGCAAGCATCCTCGCGGAGATCAAGGATCACGGCGAGGTGATGCAGAACCTCGAATATCTCTCCGACAGCATCGGTCCGCGGCTGACGGGTTCGCCGCAACTCAAGCGCGCGAACGAGTGGACGGCGGAGATGTTCAAGAAGTACGGCCTCACCAACGCGCACCTGGAGCCGTGGACGATCGCGCATTCGTGGACGCGCGGCACGGCGAGCGCGCGGATTATTTCTCCCACGGAGCATCCGCTGACGATCGCGAGCGCGGGCTGGTCGCCGGGCACGAATGGCGCGGTGCGCGGGCCGGTGGTGTATGTCGAAGCAAGAACAAAAGAAGATCTGGAAAAGTACCGCGGGAAATTGAAGGGCGCGATTGTGATCGCGCAGGAACCGGCGAGCCTATCGCCGCCGCCGAGTGAGGAGCGGCCGGCTGCGCTGCGGCCGATGCAGGCTCCGCCGCGGCGTCCGGGAGATCCGCCACAACCCGCGCCGTTCGCCGGCGGACAGCAACTGGCACGCGCGAGGAACGAATTCTACAAGCAGGAAGGAGTCGCGGCGGTCCTGCGCGATTCGGCGAAGCCGCACGGACTGCTAAACATGACGGGAATCGGCGGGGAAAATTATGAAATCGGAGCGATACCCACGGCGTTCATCACCGGCGAGGGATACCGGATGGTGTACCGCATGCTGAAGCACGGCCCGGTGGAAGCCGAGATCGAGATGACGAACTCATTCAGCGACAAGCCAGTGGAAGTGTACAACACGGTCGCGGAAATCCGCGGAACGGAGAAGCCCGAGGAAGTGGTGATTCTGGGCGGGCACCTGGATTCGTGGGACCTGGGAACGGGAACGACGGACGACGGCACGGGCACGATGGTGGTGCTGGAAGCCGCACGCGCGCTGGCGAAACTGGACCTGAAGCCGAAGCGGACGATCCGGTTCGTACTGTTCAGCGGAGAGGAACAAGGGCTCGTCGGCTCCAAGAAATACGTCGAGGCGCACAAAAACGAGCTGGAGAAAATCTCCGGCGTGCTGGTGCACGACACCGGCACGGGCCGTGTGCTCACGATTGGACTGCACGACAATTATCAGGACCGCGAATGGGTGGACCAGGCGCTCGCGCCGCTGGGCGAGCTGAAATTGCTCGAGCCGAGCATGGCGCGGCAATTCGGCACGGACCACGCTTCGTTCGCGGCGGCGGGTGTGCCGGGCTTCTGGGGCATTCAGGACGGAGCGGAATACTCGAAGACGCACCACAGCCAGTCGGACACGTTCGACAAAGCATGGAAGGACGATTTGATGGAAGGGGCGCAAGTGCTGGCAGCGTGGGCGTACAACACGGCGCAACTCCCGCAGATGCTGCCGCGGCGGCCGCTGCCGTTCAATCCGGCGGGTGATGCGGTGCGGACGGAAGCGCCGAAGCCGGATCCGATTACGGAGACGGATGCAAAAATTCTCGAGCAGGTGAAGAAGGACGCGGGGGACCTGCGGAGCTCGATGCAGTTTTTTGCCGACCGGCTGGGACCACGGCTGACGGGTTCAACAAAGCAGTTGGAGGCGAGCAAGTGGGCGATGGAGCAATTCAAGAACCTGGGACTGGAAAACGTGCACTTCGAGCCGTGGACGATTGCGTCGGGCTGGACGCGCGGAACGGCGTCGGGGCGGATCGTGTCGCCGACGAACACCGAGCTGTACCTGGCGTCGGCGGGATGGTCGGCGAGCACCAAGGGCACGGTGCGCGGCGACGTGATCGGGATCGCGATCACCAAACTGGAAGACCTGCAGCAGTACAAAGGAAAACTGAAAGGGAAAATTGTGCTGGTGGGCCCGGCGTATGGCCTGGAGCCGCCGGGAAACCCGATCCTCACACCATTTCTGGAGGGGTCGCTGCCGATTGCGGCGCAGACCGCAGACGGCAAGCGAATTGACAGAACGATGTTTTTCCGGATGTTCCGCGAACAAATGAAATTCTTCCAGGACGAAAACATCGCGGGGCTGCTGCTGCCTTCGGACAAGTGGTACGGCCTGATCAACATGGGCGCGGCGGGGCGTGAATACAAAGCAAGCGCGTATGCGGCGGCGTATCTCTCGATGGAGAGCCATCACCTGTTGTGGAGGCTGCTCGAGGGCGGGGCCGTGCAGGCGGAGCTGAACATTCAAAACAGCTTCACGAAGAAGCCGGTGGAGGTAAACAACACGGTCGCCGAGATCCGCGGCACGGAGAAGCCGGACGAGGTGGTGATTCTCGGGGCGCATATCGATTCGTGGGACCTGGGGACGGGCGCGACCGACAACGGCACGGGTTCGATGGCGGTGCTGGCGGCGGCGCGCGCTCTGGTGCGGTCCGGCGTGAAACCGAAGCGGACGATCCGGTTCATCCTGTTTCCCGGCGAAGAACAAGGGCTGAACGGATCGCGAGCCTACGTGAAGGCGCACCAGAACGATCTGGCAAAAATTTCGGGAGTGCTGGTGCACGACACGGGAACCGGACGCGTGCTGACGATCGGCCTGATGCACAACTACGCGGTGCGCGAGACGATGGACCGCGTACTCTTTCCGATTGCCAGGAGCGCGGGGCTGGTCGAGCCGAGCCTGCGGAGCGAAGGCGGGAGCGACCACGTGCCGTTCGACGAAGCGGGCGTGCCCGGTTTCTGGTGCATCCAGGACAACGTGGATTACGACCGCACGCACCATTCGCAAGCGGACACGTTTGACCGCGTGCGGCTGGACGACCTGGGACAGGGTGCGGGGGTGCTTGCGGTGTGGGCATACAACGTCGCGGAGCTGCCGGAGCTGCTGCCGAGGAAGCCCGCGCCGAAAAAAGAGAACACGCCATAGCGGAGCCGCGATGCGAGCAGTGGTGCAGCGCGTGAGCCGCGCGCGCGTGACCGTCGAAGGACGAGTGACGGGCGAGATCGGCGCGGGGCTGGTGATCCTGCTCGGCGTGGGACACCAGGATACGGGGGCGGTCGCTGCGTCCTTTGCCGAGAAGATCGCAAACCTGCGCATCTTCGAAGACGAACAGGGAAAGATGAACCGTTCGCTGCTGGAGACGGGCGGAGAAGCGCTGGTGGTTTCTCAGTTCACGCTCTACGGCGATGCCCGAGGGCAGCGGCGGCCGAGCTTCCTTGCGGCGGCGCCGCCGGAGCAAGCGCGGAGCCTGTATGAAGAGTTCGTCGCGAAGCTGCGCGCGCTGGGCGTCACCGTGGGCACGGGCGAATTTCAGGAGATGATGTCGGTAGAATCGGTCAATGAAGGACCAGTCACCATCCTCCTCGATTCGGACAAAACGTTCTAGGCGGGAACGCGTCCGGCCGGCTGCAGAACGATGGACCCTCGCAGGCGTACTGCGCGAACTCGCGGAGATGGCGAATCCGCGTGTGCGCGCGAAGATGGCGCATTT
>JBGQHF010000123.1:0-8492 GCA_041497835.1 Terriglobia bacterium | reverse complement strand
TTTTTCCGGGTCTCGCCGGACTTCTCCGCGGATGTAAATGGTGATACGGCTCGCTGAACCAAGGCTCCCTCACGCACTTCGTAAACGTCAACTCTTCCCTGCGCTGAATTCCGCCCAGTGCCGATGCGCTCCTTCGCCGCGCCTTACTCCCGAATGAGGCGGAGGAACCCCGAATAGAATGTGGTGCAATTGTCCATCCTATGAATTTGCAGACTAACCCCTTTATTTACAATACCTCTATTTTGTAGTCCTAGGACCACTCTAGGAACTCTGTAACAAAATGAAACATGTTTGGTAGTATTGGAAGCACTCTAAAGTGGTCGTGTGCCTGGCCACAATGGGCTCATCTCATACGCAGGGATTCGTTGATCTGGACGGTCTGCCCCTCATCTACGGCCATAATTCTGGTCACTGGCCGAAAACCCTTTAGGCTCAGGACGACTCGATGTGTCCCTGCGGTCGTGTTCACCCGCGCAGGAGTTTTCTGCCCCGTTGGAACCCCGTCAATCATGATTTCGGCACCGCTCGGTTCGGTCCTGACGTCTGCCCAGGCGGTACGCGCAACCCGCCGCGTTGTCAGCTCCACAGCCATCTGCGTCTGAATGTTGTTCTTCACCTGCACCTGGCCCGAGTACGCTTCGTACCCCTCCAGCCTGACCACAAGATTGAACTGGCCTGGGCCTAGCGGCAATGTCATCGGCGTCTGCCCGGATTGCTTCGCCCCGTCTATGAACACGTCTGCGCCCGGCGGGCGGGTGCTCAGGTAAAGTCCCTTCGCCAGCGATTCAAGCGGAATCTTCTGATCCACCACATCGCCAGCGCGGATCTGCAGCGCCGTCTGCACCGGCCGGTAGCCTTCCTTGCGGACCTCCAGGCTGTAGCGCTCGGGAGGAAGGTTTTTGAAGCTGCAGGGCGTCTCGCAATCGCTGATTAGGTTTCCCGCGGGGCCATGCAGAACCGCGGTCGCGGCAATCACGTCGGTGACGACATGGATAGCGCCGTGTCCGGCCGTCGGCGCCGGATGATCTCCGGCTCCTTCCGGACCCTCAGCGTTCTCCGGCGTATCTTCATACTCGATGTGATCCACCACGCGCACGCTCGCCGGCGCAGAGCGCAGGACTGTCAGCAGTTCCCGGTGTTCAGGGGGCCGCAGTCTGCCAGACAGCGTTAGTGTGTTCCCGATTCCCTCGAGTTTCACGCGGCGAGCAAGTCCCTTTTCCGAAATTGCTTCTTCCATCCGTCCCTTGAACTCCGCGGCGGCAACGCTCAGCATGGATACCGGCTTTTTTGGCGCGGGGCTCGGCGCTGCGTTCGCGGTTCCCTTCGGAGTAGCGTTCTCCCGGACAGGCGTCACAGCGGGGCCGGCCGCCGCGCTTGTGTCATTGGCCGGCACATTCGACCCCGTCTTGGACGGAGGAGGCTCCGCCGGCGCCCCAGTGGAATTTGTTGCGGTTGTTGCACTCGCGGTCGATGTCGCCGCCGGAGCCTTCAACGGCGCTCTCGGCTTCCCGTCTTCTGCCTGTGCCTGATGTCTCTGCAACATATCCTGCATGAACGGGCGTACGCGGTATCCGCCGTACCCAATCACACCCAGCAAAATCAGCGCCGCCAGCACTGTGCCCACGGCACTCTTCTTTTTGGGTTCTTCGTACCGCAGGACCGACCCCGTGCGGCGTAGGGGCGGCGTCTGCGACGGGCTTCCCGTGCCCAGCGCTGCCCGCGTCCGCGGCGTCATGGAGGGATCATCGCCCCGCGATGCGCCGCCCGCCACCAAGGCCGCGGTCGCCGCTCCCAGCACCATCGTGGATTCTGCATTCCCGCCGAGCGACCGGTAATTCCGCAAATCCTCGAGCAACTCCCGGCAGCTCTGGTAGCGCGCCTCGGGATCTTTCGCCAGCGCCTTCATGATCACCGCGCTGATCCCCGGGTGGATCGAAGGATCCACCTTCTGCGGCGGCACCGGCTCTTCGTTCACAATCTTGTAAATTACTGTCGTGATGTTCTGCCCGGGGAACGGCTTCTCTCCCGTCACCATCTCGTAGAGCATCACGCCTAGCGAAAAAATGTCCGACCGCCCGTCCACCGCCTTGCCCTTTACCTGTTCGGGCGACATGTAGCTCGGCGTGCCCATCACGTGCGCCGTCTGTTGCGCCGTTCCGAACTGCAGAATCTTCGCCGTGCCGAAGTCGGTGATCTTCACCGTGTCGTCGCCCGCCATCATCAGGTTGGCCGGCTTGATATCGCGGTGCACCACGTTGCGCTCGTGCGCAAACTGCAGCGCCGAGCAGGCCTGCTCCATGATTCGTAGCACCCGCGAGAGCGGAAATATCTGCCCGCCGTCCAGCAGCCCCTGCAGGCTCTTCCCCTCCACCAGCTCCATCGTGATGTAGTAGAGCCCCTCTTCTTCGCCCGCGTCGAACACCACCACGATATTCGGGTGCGTCAGAAGCCCCGCCGCACGCGCTTCTGTCTGGAACCGCTGCAGCAGCTCCGGCCGGCTCAGCCCGGTGCCCTCTTCCGACAGCCGGATGGTCTTCACCGCCACCGTCCGCCCGATCACCGGGTCCATGGCTTTATAGACGACTCCCATGGCCCCGCGGCCGAGTTCGCCGACAATTTCGTACCTTCCGGCTTTTGTTACTGTCGCCATCTCTTCTTGCTTTTCCCGCTCTTTTGCTTCTTCTTCCTCTGATTACTCTTCGTGTCGCAGCGGCCTCATGCAGGTATATTGGCTTTTCTGGCCCCTGATTTTCCCTGGTTTTTCTTCGATCCTTGCGCCCTTACTCCCTTAACTTCCTTTGTTTCTTCTGCTTCCTGCGTCTTCTCAGTTTCTTTACTTCGTTTTCTACTTCCCTTCTCAAACACACACCCGGATACCCTGTATGGCACCTTACGCACCAATTTTTAGACTGGTCAATCCTACCGGCGTACTAGTGTTTCGCACTCGCCACGTGGCCGGCATCGCCGCACGATTCTCTTCCATGCTTTGCTCTGCCGTGATGGATGCAAACAGGTCCGGCCTGAGACAGTAGTGCTAGATGCCGTTCTTGCGGCTGGCTTCCCGGTAGGCGCAATAGGGACACCCATCGCGGGGAGTGGGAGGAGAGGGCTGCTCCAAAACCTCCAGGACGCTTCCCAGAAAGCGCCGGAATTGCTCTTCTTCTTTCCTCACTTCAAGCCACGCCAGACGGCCGCTCAAAATTGCCCGGCTCGATGCTTCCCTCGCGAAAGCGTCTGGCTCGAAGACAACCAGGCCGAGGCGCTTGACCGGCGACATCAGCGGTTTTCCCGGCGCGGGATTTTCCATGGCCGCCGCATAGGCATGGAGCTGCCGTCCGTAGAACGGCACGTGGTTGGCTCTCTGCTCGGACGTCTTGAAGTCAATCACGGCGAAACTGCCGTCGTCGAACCGAGCGATGCAGTCCATTTTCCCCCGGATCGTGCAGGCGCTGACGCGCCCCGGAATCCGCAGCGGCGCCGATTCGACGCGGTACTCGGTCGTATCCAGGACGCCCCGCGGCAGCTCCGGCAGAATTTCTTCGGTTCGCCGCTGGTGGAAATGCCGCCGCATCTCTTCATCAATCTTCGTGAAAATCTTTGGCATCGGCGCGCGCGGCCGGCGAAAACTGCGCGCGACTTCCAGATAGAAGCAGCGCGGGCATTCTTCCCAGAGAAACGTGAGGCTTGAAGGATTGAGGGTCCAGATATTTCCGGTCATTGCGGTGAATTGTAACACCGCGAGCAGGAGAATCTCCCCGTCTGAGGGATTCCGCTTGCGAAGATCATGGACGGCGGCCTTTCCACGCCGCTCCGCTGCTATCATTGTGATTGCCGGGGGCTTGGCGGCGAAGGAACTGCCATGCATCTGCCAAACCCCGGCTGCATCCAATTTAGAGACGGGGCGTGGGTTACCGCCTCCCTGGGGAAGAGAGAAATGCGAATTCGATCTGAGTGGCTGGTTGTTGTGATGGTGCTGGGTGGCGTCTTACTCTGGCTCGGCGGAAGGCGCGCGGCGAGTGCCGCCACCGCGATTCCCGCACCGGTGCTCGATGCGCAGCTCGCCGCAACCAAAGGGCGGGAAACCGCCGTGATCGCCGGCGGGTGCTTCTGGGGAATACAGGCCGTGTATCAACACACCAAGGGCGTGATTTCCGCGACATCGGGATATTCCGGCGGAACGAAAGCAAATCCAGCGTATGAAGAAGTCAGCAGCGGGCGGTCGGGGCACGCCGAATCCGTGAAAATCGTTTACGACCCGTCCCAGATCACCTATGGCCAGATCTTGAGGGTGTTTTTCTCCGTGGCGCACAACCCGACCGAGCTGAACCGCCAGGGACCCGACGAAGGGACGCAGTATCGCTCCGTGATTTTCTACGCGAACGAAGAGCAGCAGCGCATCGCCGCGGCGTACATCGCGCAGCTCGATGCGGCGAAAGCCTTCCCGCGCAAGATCGTCACGCAGGTTGTCGCGCTGAAGGCTTTTTATCCGGCGGAGGGCTACCACCAGAACTACCTGACGCTCCATACGGACAATCCGTACATCGTCACCAACGACCTCCCGAAGCTGGAGCATCTGAAGAAGACGTTCCCGGAACTCTATCGAAAATAATCGCGCGTCAGGTCCGGACAGCCAATTCCGGGGGTAGGGAGCGTCTGAAAGTTGAAGAGACCGGCTCGTGTTCAGATTCCGAGCAAATCCTGCAGCCTGTCGCGGTCGAATCCCACAACCACTTGACCATCGATCCATGTGACCGGCGTGGTCATGTAGCCGAGCTTCTCGAGCTCCTGCAGGGACGTTTCGTCGGCCGCGATATTTCTTTCGGTAAACTCAACTCCATTTTGTGAAAGAAACTCTTTCACTTTGCCGCAGAACATTCAACCGGGCTGGCTATAGACGATAACCTGATTTGCCATTGAATTACTCCTCGCCACTGCCGGCTGCAAAGCTGCTTCCTACCTGACGGGGCGAACAGCATCAATATCATATGACGTCGCTCAGTCTAAAAGAAGAAGGCGGATTCCGCTCTAGCGGGAAGCGGGGCGCTCGGTCGCGGGCTTTGCGCCGGGGCCGGGCAACGGAGTCTTGGCGCCGCCGGCGGCTTCGGCGGAGAGAAGCGCGTCGACGCCCGGATAGGCGTAGATGGTTGGCGCTTGGTTCTGCATCAGGCCGCCGGTGTCGGCGGTCGGGCCGTAGTTGCTGTGCACCTCGCGGCCCAGCATGCGCAGCATGGCCATCTGCTGCCCGCGGTGATGCGCCGTATGCGCGATGCGGCGGACCATAACCCATGCCCGCGAGTGCTTCACGTCAAAGAAATTTGCCTCGTATTCCCACCAGGGATCGTCTTTCGCGCGCAGCACTACCAGGCGCTTTCCGCTGTCTTCGGCGTAGCGCCGGATGAATTCGAGGCGGGTTTCCTGCGCAGGGAGCGGCGGCGCACCCACATCAATGCCGAGCATGCTGCGGAACCAAAGGTTCTCGCTGACGCACTGGTGCACCATCTGCTCGAGGACGCTGCGGCCGCGCGGGTCGCTCTCGCGCGGACGAAACCTCAGATCGTCGTCCCGGAACTCGCTCCACACGCTGACGACCTTGATGCGCTCGGTTTCGTATGTTTCCACCAGAAAGTCATATTTCATGGGCGGCCGTCCTTCGGGGAACTCCGCCGCATATCCTCGTGCGGGGCGCTCATCGAGTCAAGGAAAACAGCAAAAGGCCGGCCTGGCAGGTTGACTTGCGCGGCGCATCGGAGTATCTACTCGTTTACGCGCCGCTGATGAGCGTTGATTCCTGCCCCGATACCCAAAGCGCGACTCGCCAAGACTCCAAGGAGGCTCCCATGACAAGCAACGTGCGACCGATTCCCGAGGGCTGTCACTCGATTACGCCGTCCGTCACCTGCCGCGATGCCGCGCGGGCGATCGATTTCTACAAGAATGTACTCGGTGCGACGGAAATCGCCCGCACGCCCGGACCTGGCGGCACGATCATGCACGCCGTGCTGAAAATCGGCGACTCCCTCATTTTCCTCGCCGACGAGATCCCGGGGAAGTCCGCGGCGCCGGCGCCAACGAGCGCGCCGTCGTATTACCTCATCCTATACACCGAAGACGTGGATTCGGTGTACAACCGCGCCGTGGCGGCGGGCTGCCGCGTAGACATGCCGCTGCAGAATATGTTTTGGGGCGATCGCTACGGCAAGCTCATCGATCCGTTCGGGCACCACTGGGGCGTAGCCACGCACGTCGAGGACGTGGCGCCGGAAGAAATGCAGCGGCGTTCGGCGGAATTCGCAGCACAGATGGCGAAGGGGGCCGGGCAGAGCTGACCGCTCCGTTTCCCATTTGATGAAAAGCCCCACCCTCGCAATCCAAGGGTGGGGCGCGCGGCAGGAGCTTCTGCAACCCAACACGATATACTGTCCCAGCCATGAAAAAAATCTGCGGGTTACTCCTGCTAGCCCTTCTGTCGCCGTCCATGGGAGCCCAAACGACTCCGGAAAACGCAAAGCAGCGCGAGATCCAGAAGGCGCTGTCCGAGTTCATCCGGGCGTTCGACAACTTGGATTGGGAAAAGTTTCGAAGCGCCTTTGCCGACGACGCCAGTGTGTTCTATCCCCGTGAATTTCCTCGTCGCGCGGAGGGCCGCGCTGAGTTTGAAACGATATTCAGGAGAGTTTTCGAGCAGATCAGAGCCGGAAGATCAAGTCCTCCCTACATGGACATCCAGCCAAAGGACCTGGAAATACAAATCCTGGGAGATGTTGCGATTGCAACGTTTCACCTGGACGATCGCCCCGGCTTTGTGAACCGGCGGACGCTCGTGCTCCAGAAAACACCGGCCGGATGGAAGATCGTCCACCTCCATGCTTCAGAAGTCCACACAGAGCCGCCACCACTTCAGCATTGAGACCATCGCGAAAAGCTTGCGGGCCCGAGTTCTCCGCCAAAGGCTGAGCAGGTGTCACTCAGTAGCGCCTCTTGGTGTGGAGGAGGCTGCGTCAACCGACGCAAGACCGGCGCATATGGGCAGCAGCGTGAGGTTCCCGCCAATTTGGCGTCTGCGCAACGTGCCCGCGGAAATCGCTCTCCTATGCAACCATGAGCCATGTGACTACCATTATCGTTGCGAGTGTCAACGAGGAGGGAATGGGCAACATGAAGGAAACACCTCAGGAATACATCCAGCGGATGCTGGGAAACGTCAAGGGACAGGACCCCCTAAGAGTACAGGCGGCGACACCCAACAGGCTCGACCGGCTGGTGAAAGGCGTGCCCGCGTCCAAACTCCGCAAACGGCCCGCGCCGGACAAATGGTCCGTCGTCGAGATCCTCACGCATCTCGGCGACACAGAAATCGTCGGCGGCTGGCGGATCCGATCGATTCTCGGCGCGCCCGGAACGCCCATTCAGCCCTTTGACCAGGACGCCTGGGCCGTCGCAGGGCACTATGCGAAGCGCGACCCGCACAAATGCCTCGAGCAGTTTCGCGCCGTGCGCGAAGCAAACCTCGCACTCTTCCGGTCACTCACGGCGGAACAGTGGAAGCACCACGGCATGCACGCCGAGCGCGGCGAAGAGACTGTCGAACACATCGTTCGCATGTTCGCCGGCCACGACCTCAACCACCTGCAACAAATCGAACGGATCCTCGCGCCGAAAAAAGGACAATCCGGCAGATCTCATTCCAGATAGCCGCCGCTCTTGAAGAGCGAAGCGTAGCGCAGCCGCGGCGGTTGGTGGCTCGTTCGTGTGTCGAACCTGGTGGCGGGTCTATCTCTTTCGCTGCCACTCTACTTGCTCAAGCGACTTGGCGTTGCCGAGCGATTACTGCGTAATTCCCCCTCTTCATAGACTCTTCGGCAAGCTCAGGACAGGCGGAATGACGGCGCGGGGGAGAAGGAAAAAGAAAACCGCCACCTCCCTCGGCATAGTTTGGGATAAATTCCGGTGGCCGCCACAAATGAAAGGGGCGGACTGAAGTCCGCTCCTGCAATAACAAAATAAAAGGCCGGGCATCGAGAAATGCCCGGCCGAAGTCTATGCTCTTTGAGCAACCGATACGATCTGCCAGAATCCGCCCGAACCCTTTGGGCAAAGCCCTCAGGGTAACTGAGCATCAGCGAGCCTGCCGAAGACCCGTGAGAGTCGCGGGCAGCCCCTTCGGCACAAGCCACAGGGCACACCTCCGCACCGGCAAGCCGGCACTTCGGGAAGACCTTGGGCGTATGCGTCAGAGTGGGCAATGCATATCCCGCACACCAGCACGGGAAGAATTGCCGTTTTCTTTAGAAAGGAGGTGATCCAGCCGCAGGTTCTCCTACGGCTACCTTGTTACGACTTCACCCCAATCATGGGCCATACCTTGGGCGCCTGCCTCCTTGCGGTTAGCGCGGCGACTTCTAGTACAGCTCACTTTCGTGATGTGACGGGCGGTGTGTACAAGGCCCGGGAACGTATTCACGGCGTCGATCTGATACGCCATTACTAGCGAT